>VBDZ01000035.1 GCA_005881215.1 Chloroflexota bacterium
GACGGGCGAACCGAACCGCCTTGCGAGTGTTGTCGACCATCTGCTCGATCGTCCACCCCTCGGCGTATTGCCGGATCGGGCTAGACCCGATGAAGGCCGCCACTTCGATGGGAATGCCGACTCGCTGCGAGATCTCGACCACGGGGCGGATGTCGACTTCCAGGGTCCGCGCCGCGCACAGCGGCTTGATCCGCATGCGTTGGTCGCGAATTTCCTGGGCCAGCCGTTCGACATCGGCGACCGCGCGCGGGCCCGAGCCGGGAAGGCCGAGATCGATCGAACCCACACCGAGCTCATCGGCAAGATGCAGAAAGCGGAGCTTATGGTCGATGTCGGGGTCACGGACCGATGGCCCCTGGATGCCGTCGCGGAGCGTCTCATCGTGCACGCTGACGGGCCGGGTTGGTCTTGCCGGGGCATCGACCGTGTTCCAGTCGTAGATCAGCTGACCTTCGTCAGGCACTCACCTTCTCCAGCTCGGCGACGAGTGCGGTAAGGAACTCGGTCGCCAGGGCGCCATCGACGATGCGGTGATCGACCGAGATCGAGATCCAGGCGCCCGGCCGGGCGACGACCTGGCCGTCGACCACCATCGGCCGGGGCTTGATGGCGCCGAAGGCCACGACGCAGCATTCGGGTGGGCTGATGATTGGTGTACCGGTTTCGACCGGGCCGCTGGCCCCGACGTTCGTCACCGTAATGGTGCCGCCGCTCATCTCGCCGGGCCCGAGCGTGCCCGCCCGGGCGCCCTCGATCAGCTTCGCGCCGCGATCGGCGATCTCGTGGAGGTCGAGCTGGTCAGCGCCGCGCAGCACCGGAACCAGCAAGCCCTGGCTGGTGTTGACGGCGATGCCAACATTGATCGGCTGCTTGACGACGATCTCGTCGCGGCTCTCGTCCCAGGAGCTATTCATCAAGGGATAGGCGCGCACCGCCTTGACCATCGCCTGGATGAAATAGGGGAGAGGGGTCAGCGATCGGCCGCCGGCCTTCTGCTTCTCGCGGGCGGCCATCAGGGCGGAGGCATCGAAGATGGCGAACTCGGTGAACTGCGGAATCGTCGATACTGAACGGACCATCTGGCGGGCGATCGCCTTACGAATGCCGACCACGCTGATCCGACGCTCGCCGTTAGTCGCCGGCGTTGCCGGGGTTGCCGCCGGGGCGGAAGTCGCCGCGGGGGCGGAAGTCGCCGCCTCGACGTCGGCTTTCGTGATTCGCCCACCAGGCCCCGTACCAGTAACCCTCGCCAGATCGACGCCCTTCTCCTTAGCCAGCTGCCGGACGAATGGCGCCGCGCGGACGTCAGCGCCCGGCTCGCCTGTCGCGACCGGCGCAACCCGCGCTCGACGGCGGACACCGGCCTCGGGTGCGCCCGGGCCGTAGCCAACCAGCGTGCGCGGTGCGGGGTCCTCCGGTTCAACTGTTGTTGGCGTCTCCTGCGCAGCAATAGTGACGAGCGGCGCGCCAACCGCCACCGACTCGCCGGGCCGGGCGTGGAGCTTGTGGATCGTTCCGGCGTACGGCGATGGAATGACGACCACGGCCTTGGCGGTCTCGACATCGCAGAGCGGCGCATTGATCTCGACGCGAGCGCCCTCTTCGACGCGCCAGGCGACGAGCTGGGCTTCGGTGAGTCCCTCACCGAGATCCGGCAGCCGAAACGTCTGATCAGCCATAGGCGAGGGCGACGTCGGCGGCCTCGAGAATGCGATCGACGTCCGGCAGGTACAGCTTCTCGTAGCGGGCGGGCGGATACGGCGCGTCCATCCCGCCGATCCGCTCGATGGGCGCTTCGAGCAAATCGAAGCCGTCGTCGGCGATCCGGGCCGCGATCTCGCCGCCGAAACCACCGAAGACCGGTGCCTCGTGGACGACGATCGCCCGGTGGGTCTTTCGCAGTGATTCGAGGATGGTTGGCATGTCGAGCGGCGAGAGGCTGCGCAGGTCGATGATCTCGAGCGAGATGTTTTCCTTCTCCGCTGCCTTCGCCGCATCGAGCGCGATGCTGACGGTCGGTCCATAGGCGACCACGGTCACGCCCGTGCCTTCGCGGGCGATACGCGCCCGTCCGATCGGTACCTCTCTCGCGGTGTCGATTTCCTCTTTGAGGTAGTAGCGGGCCTTCGGTTCGAAGAAGATGACGGGGTCCGGGTCCGCGATGGCGCTCTGCAGCAGGGCGTAGGCGTCGCCGGGTGTCGCCGGGGCGACGACCTTCAAGCCGGCCGTGTGCGCGAAATACGCTTCCGGACTTTCGGAGTGATGCTCGACCGCACCGATGTGGCCGCCGAACGGAACCCGGATCGTGATCGGCATCGAGACGCCCGTGCGATTGCGGTACTTGGCGACATGGCTCACGATCTGGTCGAAGGCGGGATAGATGAACCCGTCGAACTGGATCTCGGGCACCGGCTTGAAGCCTCGTAGCACGAGGCCGATGCAGATGCCGATGATCGCCGACTCAGCGAGCGGGGTGTCGAAGACCCGCTCGGGGCCGAATGTCTTCTGCAAGCCATCGGTGATGCGGAAGACTCCGCCCAGCGTGCCGACGTCTTCACCGAAGATCAGAACACTGTCATCGTTGGCGAGCGCGTCACGCAGCGAGAGGTTGATCGCCTTCGCCATCGTTACCGGTTCCATCAATTGCTCTCCAGCGAGGACTCGAATTCCTCGCGCTCTTCCAGGAAGCTGTCAGACGGATGCTGGTAGACGCGGCCGAAGATCGCCTCGCCGGGCGCCGGTGCCGTGGTCGCCCGGAGGCGATTACGCATTGTCTCAACCTTCGCCTCGACCTCGCGGTTGATCGCCGCCAGCGCCGCCTCGTCGAGCAGACCCTGGCCCTCCAGCCACTGACGAAAGCGGGGAATCGGATCCTTGGCGCTCCACCGCTCCAGCTCGACATTTGTCCGGTACCGCGTCGGATCATCCGACGTAGTGTGCGGACCCATGCGGTAGGTCATGGCCTCGATCAGGTAGGGACCGCCGCCGCGGCGAGCGCGTTCGGCCGCGGTGCGAATCGCGGCAAAGATCCCGAGCACGTCGTTGCCGTCGATGCGGATCCCGGGAAAGCCATACCCTTGCGCGCGCTCGGCGATCGACCCCGCCGTCTGTTTCGCCAGCGGTACCGAGATCGCCCAGTGATTGTTCTGGCAGAGAAAGATCACCGGCGCCTGAAAGACGCCTGCGAAATTCATCGCCTCATGCCAGTCGCCTTTGGAGGTGGCGCCGTCGCCGAAGGTGGATAGCACGACGTCGTCGCTGTGCTTGAAGCGCGAGCCCATGGCGAATCCGACCCCATGGGGGACCTGGCTCGCCACCGGAATCACCAGCGGTGCGAAGTGGTACGTGCGCGGGTCCCACGGCCCGTGCGACACCCCGCGAAACAGTTTCAGCATTTCTGCCGGGTCGATGCCCCGGCACATCCCCATCCCGAACTCGCGATAACTCGGAAAAATCCAGTCGGTTTCTCTCAGCGCGGCCACCGTCCCGACGTGGATCGCCTCCTGGCCCTGGTACGGGCCCCAGAGACCGAGCTCGCCCTGCCGCTGGAGGTTCAGCGCCTCCTGGTCGGTGCGCCGGATCCAGACCATCTTGTGGTACAGGTCGCGCAGCGCATCGGGACTCAGGCCGAGGGTCGCCCTGGCTTCAGCCGTCAGCTCGCCGGCCGGAGAAAACAACGGACGAACCGGGTCGTCGGCCGGCGCGACCTGCACTACGTCCGCCATCGTCGAACCTATCGTATACCGGCTTATACTGCCGACCGTCGGTACGCCACAGTGAACATCCGCAACCTCCTTCATCCCGGCTTTCACTTTCGAAAGCGAGTGGTCGCCGCCTACCAGCAGCACGTCGACTACCGCCGCGAGGCCGCCCTGCGGATGTGGGTCGGCTTCATTGGCACGTTCCTGTTCCTGCGATTCCTCACGTATGGGATCCGCTACCACGTCCTGCCCGCGCGCAACATCGTCACCAGCGGCGGCCTGCACATCCACCATTTCGTCTGGGGGATCCTGATCTTGCTCATCGTCGGCTTTCTCGGCATCACGATCAACTCGCAGCGGCTGCACGCCTGGCTGGCGCCCGCCTTCGGCATCGGCGCCGCGCTGGTGATCGATGAGTTCGCGCTGTGGCTCAACCTTCGCGACGTCTACTGGGCGCGCGAGGGCCGGATCAGCATCGACGTCGCCGTTGTGATCGCGGCGCTGCTCGGCGTGTACTACACCGCCGACCGCTTCTGGAAGCAGGTCGTCGACGAAGTTCGAGCCGGGCTGAAATTCGCGGCCAGCGAGGAGGGCCGTTTGTTGCGCCGCAAGCCGGCCGCCAAGTAGCCGGTTTGCCAGGTCGGGAGCCGCGGCCCACGACCACCTACTCGGTGGCGCCGGCCGACCGGGACCGGATTCATGAGGCGCTGCACGGCCTGGGCGGCCTCGACGAGCCTCCAGGCCCGTACGAAGCCTGGCGGGCGACGTTGTCGCTCGGGGGCAGCCAAGCCCGGGCCATCCAGTATTCGTCGGGCAAACTGGTGGTCTCCGGCCACGCGCCGGCCTTCGACCAGGCGGTGGCGCTCATCGAAGCGGTGGCGAAAAAGGTTCCGCCAAAACACGCAGCCGGCCCAAAGGCTGCGTCGTCCGATCCGGCGGCTCCGCCGGAGACCGAACCGCACATCGGCACCGATGAGGCCGGCAAGGGCGACTTCTTTGGGCCGATGGTCACCGCCGGGGTTTACGTCGATGCCCGCACAGCGCAAATCCTGCGGACCCTCGGGGTTCGCGACAGCAAGACCGTCAGCGACCGGGAGCTGCGTGGGCTCGCCACGAATATTCGCGAGGTGGTCGCCGAGAAGCAGCGGGCGGTCCTCGTGTTGGCCCCCCGGCGCTACAACGAGCTCTACAAACAGATGCGGAGCGAAGGCAAGAATCTCAATACGTTGCTGGCTTGGACGCACACCAGGGTCGTCGAGGATCTGATCAAGTCGGGGCTGCAGCCCAACTTCATCCTCAGCGACCAGTTTGGCGACAAGCGCTACATCGAGAGCCGGCTGCTGGTGGACACGCGGCTCAGCGGCGTTCCGGTGCTCCAGATGCATCGAGCCGAAGCCGACGTCGGCGTGGCCGCGGCCTCGATCCTCGCCCGGGACGGATTCCTCCGATGGCTCGACCAGGCCTCCAGGACGCTCGGGGTGACGCTGCCGAAGGGGGCATCGCCAAAGGTGATCGCGACCGCGCGGCAGCTGGTCAGCCGCAGCGGCGCCGACAGCTTGAAGGAGTACGCCAAGGTCTCCTTCAAGACGATGCAGAACGTGCTGGCTCCGTAAACTTCTGGGTCGTGCCAGCTGAACGCACGACCTACGTGGCGCTGTTCCGGGTACCGACATTTCCTCGACTGGCGAGCAGCGTGGTCCTGGCCCGGACCGCCAACGCGATGATGCAGCTGGCGCTGGTGCTCTTCGTCCTCCAGCGCTTCCACTCACCGAGCCTGGCCGGCCTCACCATCTTTCTGGCGATTGCGCCGGGGGTCGCCATGAGCCCGATCGTCGGCGCCCTGCTCGACCGGCACGGGCGGGTGCGCCTGATCATGCTCGACTACGCCGTCGGCGCCATCAGCCTGTTGCTGATCGCCGGCCTGGACGCCGCTGGAGGGCTGACACCGGCGGCACTGCTGGCGATCGTAACGGTCGGGGCCGTGACCTACCAGTTCAGCAACAGCGGGGCTCGCTCGGTGCTCCCGCTCATCGTTCCGAACCGGCTCTGGGATCGGGCCAACGCCCTCGACAGCCTGGCCTACGCCGTGACGGGCGCAGCTGGCCCGGCGCTGGCCGGCGGGCTGACCGCCTGGCTCGGAGCTCGGGTCGCCCTGCTCAGCGCGGCCGGATGCTTCATCGCCGCCGCCCTTCCAATGATTGGTCTTTCGGAACCGTCGGCACAAGGTGGCTCGACCTCCGTCCTGGCCGACGCCAGACAAGGTCTTCTGTACGTGATCAGAAACGCATCGCTACGCGGTCTGGCGATCGTGGTGTCCCTGGTCAACGTCGGCTTCGGCATCCTGATCGTCGCCTTGCCCGTCATGGTTTTTCAACGCATACACGGGAACGCCGCGCTGGTCGGCGAGCTCTGGGCGCTGCTCGGCCTCGGGTCAGCCCTGTCAGTCGTCTTTTTTGGGCGCTACAGCAGCGAGGGGCGAGAGCGTCTCATGCTCGGCCTCGGCACCCTGGCCAGCGCACTTGGGATGGCCATCCTGGCCGTCACCGGCAGCGCGATCGTTGCTGCTGCCTCCATGGCCTTCATGGGCCTGGCCAACGGTCCGGCCGACATTGCGCTGTTTTCGATGCGGCAGCGTCGTACCGACCCGGCCTGGTACGGGCGGGCGTTCGCCGTGTCGATGTCGCTCAATTTTGCCGGGACGCCGCTTGGATCCGCCATCTCCGGGCCGCTGATCCACTTCGGCATCACGCAGGCGATTGGGGTCGCCGCGGCGGTTCTGCTGGTGTCGGCGCTGCTGACCCGGCTGCTTATCCCGAAGATAGCCGGGTATAAAATGCTCGGTGAGTCCGCCAGGCAGTCGCGGCGGGATCGTCCCGTCGAGGAAAGTCCGAGCTCCGCAGAGCAGGGTGCCGGGTAACGCCCGGTCGGGGTAACCCGAAGGAGAGTGCCACAGAAAAGACACAGCCGTCGCGCAAGCGGCGGCGAAGGTGAAATGGTGTGGGTAAGAGCCCACCAGCAGCCGGGAGACCGGCTGGCTCGGTAAACCCCACCCGGAGCAAGACCGAATAGGAGGACGACACGGCTGGCTCGGCCGGTCCTCGGGTAAGGTCGCTAGAGTCGCCGGGCAATCGGCGACCGAGACGGATGACTGCCGCCCCACGACGCGCCGGCTTCGCCGGCTGAAGCGGGGAACAGAACTCGGCTTATCGGCGGACTCACTTCTTCGTTACTCGAGGCGGTAGATGCGCTTCGCGTTTTCCGCGAGCACCCGGCGGCCGGCGTCGACCGCCGCGGCGGTGTCCATGATGCCCCGGTCGACCAGCTCGGCGATGGCCTCCGCGAGGGCGTCGCGGTGGGCGGCGGCGGCGACCAGGAAGACCTCGGGATAGCGAGTCGCGTCGGTCGCGTAGAGGAGCTTGCTGATCGGGCAAAGTCCCAGCGCTTCGCGCATGGCGCGACCTCCCTCGAGACCGGCGAACGGAATCGTCAGCGACAGGTCCATGTAGACGTCGGGGAACACCGAGCAGAG
>VBDZ01000038.1 GCA_005881215.1 Chloroflexota bacterium
GTCCGGACTGGGAACTTTCCGGCGTCGTCGGCGTCTGAGTACTGACGCTCACGACGGAACAGGAGGTTCCCCAATGAACAAGCTCGTCCCGGCGGCGGCGGCGACGCTCGCGTTGTTCTTGACCCAGGCACTCCCGGCAGCCGCCTGCGGCGGCCTGATCGCGCCCAACGGGGCCATCCGGCTGGACCGTGCCACCACCCTGGTCGAATGGCACAACGGGGTGGAGCACTACTTCACCAGCTTCAGCTACCACGGGGAGGCCTCCAGCTTCGGCTGGATCGTGCCGCTCCCGGCAGTGCCGGTCAGGGTCGAAGAGGGTGGAGGCTGGACGCTCCAGCGGCTCTTCCGCGAGACGCACCCTCAGCCCTTCATCCAATCGCTCGACTTCGCCGCGGGCAGGGCTGCGGCCCCGGCCCCGGCAGAAATCCTCCAGCAGGTGCAGGTGCAGGCGCTTGACATCACGGTGCTGCGCGGGAGCGGCCAGGGCGTGCTCGACTGGGCGAGCCAGAACGGCTTCAGCATCGACGCAGAGACGCACGCTCACGTGCT
>VBDZ01000036.1 GCA_005881215.1 Chloroflexota bacterium
CGGGTTCGGGCTGCGGATGGGATTGCTTCCTGCCCGCTGGTGGACCCGCGGATTTGAAGTCGGCGTGCCGCTGCGGGTGATCATGTTCATCGAATCGGTGGGGGTGGTGACCGCGGTCGCGGTATTCGGGCGGCTGGCGGCCACCACCTTCTCGGGTACTCACATCGCGTATCCGGCGGTGATCGCCGGGGTGGCGGCGGTGGCGATGACCGCCGGCAACCTGCTGGCCCTGACGCAAACCAGCGTCCGCCGCCTGCTGGCCTACTCGACCATCGCCCAGGCCGGGTTTGCGCTGGCGGCCTTCACCAACCTGAAGGGCAACGGGATCACCGCCCTGCTGGTGTTCCTGGTGGCGCTGGCGCTCACCAGTGTGGGCGTTTTCAGTG
>VBDZ01000037.1 GCA_005881215.1 Chloroflexota bacterium
GTGGTTCGCGTCATCTTCGTCGACCCGCCGGTGTTCGAGGTGACTCCCGCCCGCCTCGGCCGCGGCATCCAGACCGCGCTGGGATTGGCGACGGCCGGCACGGTGTTCATGGGCCTGCTCCTGGGACCGCTCTACGCGGCGGCGACCTACGGGCGGAACGCGCTAATTCACTGAGAGTGCAGAAGCCCCCTCCCTGACCCTCCCCCGCAAGCGGGGGAGGGCAATTTCGGCGTCCTTCGGGTAACCTTCCGCGCGATGCCCTCGTTTACCGGGCGCCCCATGGGTCCTTCCCCCGGTCGGCGCCGGCGACGCCGTACCGGCGTTTTTCGGACCCCCTCCCCGACCCTCCCCACAAGGGGGAGGGAGATAGATTCGCGACCTCACTGGATCCGGCGCATCTTCTTGCTGACGATCGCGGGGCTGCTGACCATCCTGGTCGGCACCGGAACGCTGCTCTACACCTATGCCGGCGAGCTGCCGAGCCTGGACCATCTCAACGCGCAGAGCCTGCCGCAGACGACCCGCATCTATGCCAGGGATGGGACCACATTGCTCGAGGAACGCTACGAGCAGCGCCGGACGGTCGTGCCACTGAACCAGATCGCGTGGGACCTGCGCCATGCGACGATCGCGATCGAGGATCGCGATTTCTACAACCAGGGAGCGGTCAACCCGGTCCGGATGCTGGCCGCCGGCGTCTACGACATCCTCCACCAGCGCGCCGCCCAGGGCGGTAGCACCATCACCCAGCAGCTGGTCAAGAACTACCTGCTGGGGGCGAGCGCCAACAGTCGAAGCCTCGACCGCAAGGCGAAGGAACTGGTGCTGGCCGTCGAGCTCGAGCGCCAGTACACCAAGGACCAGATCCTGGAGATGTACCTGAATACCATTTTCTACGGCAACCAGTCCTTCGGCGTGGAGGCGGCGTCGCAGACGTACTTCGGCAGCTCGGCCCGAAGTCTGACCCTGGCGCAGGCCAGCTTTCTGGCCGGCCTGCCGCAGCGGCCGACCTACCTGAACCCGTTTCTCGCCGAGGGCTTCGCGCACGCCCGCGGCCGGCAGCGCGACGTGCTCGACGCGATGGTGCGCGACGGGTACATCACGGCCGCCGCGGCCGACAAGGCCTACGCCGAGGACCTGCGACCGGTGCTGACCGCCGCGCACCAGGCGTCCGTGGGACAGCGCTCGTCGCTGGCCCCGCACTTCGTCGACTATGTCTGGAACGAGCTCGAGCAGCGCTATGACCCCGGCTACCTGCTGCGCGGCGGCCTCAAGATCGTGACCACGCTGGACCCGAAAGCGCAGGCGCTCGCCGAGCAAGCGGTTCGCGACGGCGTGGCGCGCTACGGCCCCAGCTACCGGGTGAACAACGGCGCGATGCTGGTGATGAATCCGCACACCGGCGAGGTGCTGGCCATGGTCGGCAGCGCCGACTATTCCAACGCCGCCATCAGCGGACAGGTCAACTACACCACGGCGCTGCGCCAGCCGGGCTCCTCGTTCAAGCCTTATACCTACGTCACGGCATTGATGAACGGGTGGACGCCCGCCTCGCCGCTGGACGACAGTAACGGCGTGCATGCGTTTCCCGGTTACCCGGTGCACGACTGGGATAACCGGGAGCAGGGCACCATCACGTTGCGCCAGTCGCTACAGCAGTCGCGCAACATTTCCTCCGTCCACCTCTTCAAGGACGTCGGGATCCAGAAGGTGTTCACCACTGCCAGGGCACTCGGGATCGAGACCCCGCTCGATCCCAGCCTGCCGACCACGCTGGGCGCGAGCGAGCTTCGCATGATCGATCATCTCTCCGCCTACAGCGCGTTTGCCAACGGCGGGCATCGGGTTCGGGCCATCGACGTGCTCGAGGTCCGGGACGCCCAGGGGACGCTGCTGGAGTCCAATCCCCATCCGCCCGATGCGGGGGAGCGCGTCCTGCCGGCATCCGCGACCTACCTGCTGACCGACATCCTCAAGGGCGCCGTGCACCCATCGATGGGGATCGCGATCGCCGCCAAGTCGGGCACCACCACCGACTTCAAGGACGCCTGGTACATCGGGTACAGCTCGGACCTGGCGGTCGCCTCCTGGATGGGGCGGACCGTCACCCAGCCGTCCCCCCACAACGAATCGATGACCGGCCGGCTGGGCGGATTATGGGGGGAGGTCGGGCCGGCATTTTCGTGGAGGCAGTTCGTCAAGGCGTACTACGGCAGCAAGAAGCCGGCCGATTGGGCCCGGCCGTCTGAGGTGTCGTCGATGACCCTCTGCAAGCTCACCGGTCAGCCGGCGCCCGCCGGCGCCTCAGCGGACCAGGTGATCCAGGACCTGGCCGTAACGCCCGATCCCTCCGCCCCGATGGGCGCCTGTGGGTTAGTTCCCGGAAGTGCCGGTGGGAGCGCGCCCACGGGCGGCGCCGGCCTGCCGGGCATACTCCCGACCCTACCCCCGCTCCCGGCGGTGTCGCCGCCACCAATCGTCCCCTAGGGCGGGGCCCGTAGGGTCCTTGACGCGTGGGGCGAAAGCGACTTTACTCAATTGGTGGTCCGCCGCCCCACGGTGACGCCGGGTCAGCACGACGAGCCCGACCTGCCGCCCAATCTCTTCGTCATCGGCCTCCTCCATGACCTCAACGAGGGTGGCTACAGCGGTCGCGCCTGGGCGGCCTTCTGGCGGGCCTCCTGGATCCGCTCGCTCCAGATCTTCCAGCTGAACGACGAGTTGCGGGCGTCCTGGTTGCGGTTCACCGCGTCCGGCATCATCCTGATCGCGCTCGCCACCGTCGGCGTATTCGGCTATTTCGGCATCGGCGACGCGATCGCCTTCGGGCTGACCAGCCTGCTCTGGTGGGGGATCCTGATGTTCGACCTCGCCATGCACCTCGGGCTGATGGTGAACCTCGAGTCGGGGGAGTTGCAGCAAAGCCTCGGCTGGCCAAACCGGTTGACCGAGCTGCGGGGCTTCGCGGCCGTCTGGGTAGCCTGGGGCGCGCACTGGACGAGCCAGGGATCCTACGTCCCACTGGTCTCGGTCTTCGGCCTCGCCGCCATCACCGACCTGGCCGACGGTTGGCTGGCGCGGCGCCGCCACGCGGCGACCCGCTGGGGCCGCCTCTATGACCCCTTCATGGACGGCATCTTCTTCAGTGTGGCGGCGATCTCGCTGGCCGTGATCGGGGTCCTGCCGCAGTGGCTGGCCGCCCTGGTCACCTTCCGCTACGCGTTCCCGATCGTCGGCGGCATCGCCTTCTTACTGGTCCGGCGCCGCACTCTGAAGGTCCGGCACACCACCTGGGGCCGGATGTCGTCGGCCGGGATCGCGCTCACGGTGTTCGCCGCGGCGGCCGCGACGGCACTCGGGGTGCCGTTCAGCTCGATCGCACCGTTCTTCTACGCCATCGTGGGCATCACCGCGCTCGGCGCGTTCGTGACCATCCTGATGAAGGGCATCGAACAGGCGTAATCGCCTAGAATTCTTCGCGGTGCGATTCCGGCTGTCCGCGGCCGTGGGGATCGTCATGGTGTTGACCGCCTGCGCGACGGCGCCGACGGGTCCCGCCGCCGCCAGCACCGTCAAGGTCGGCGCGGTGTTTCCCCTCACCGGGCCGCAGGCGCCGCTGGCGAAGCAGGAGTACGCGGGCGTGCAGATCGCCCGCGACCTGGTGAACGCCGACGGCGGCGTCGACGGTGTGCCGATCTCGCTGCTGACCAAGGACCTGACCAGCCCGTCCGATGCGCAGGCCCGGGTCGACGAGCTCAAGCAGCAGGGGGCGCAGAGCATCCTGGGGGCCTACTCGAGCGGCCTGTCGATGTCGGTCAGCGCCGCCGCCCAGGCGCGAGGCCTGCTCTACTGGGAGGCCGGCGCGGTCGCTGATCAGCTGACCGGGCGCGGCTATCCCCTGGTCTTCAGGGTCGGCGCCACCGGTTCGAATCTCGGCGCGATGTCGAGCCACTTCGCCGCCACGGTGCTGGCGCCGCAGCTCAATCGGTCCGCCTGGTCGCTGCGCATGGCGATCGTCCACAACCTCGACGGCTACCCGACCTCGGTGGCGACGGCGGCGGCCCAGCAGGCGGGGCGCGAAGGCATCCCGGTGGTAGCGAATGTCGCCTACGACGCGCACGTGCCGGACTGGCCGGCGGTGCTCGACCAGGTCCGCACCGCGAACCCCGACATCCTGGTGCTCGCGTCGTACATCGCCGACGGCGTCGACTTCCGCCGCGCCATGCTGAAGAGTGGGCTCCACGTGGGCGCCTTCATCGGCTCGACCATGGCGCAGTGTGTGCCCGACTTCGGCGCCCTGCTCGGCGCCGATGCCATCGGGGTCTTCGCCTCGGATCGTCCGACGCACGACTTCAACCCGGCGGCCCTGAACGACACCGGGCGGGCGGTCTACGCGCGGTTCGCCGCGGCCTACCGCCGGGAGTTCGGCCCCGACCCGACGGAGGAGTCGCTGGCGGGATTCAGTGCCGCCTGGACCCTGTTCCATTACGTCATGCCGCGCGCCCACGATCTGGGCGCGACCGGGATGGCGGCGGCCGCCCGCAGCCTCGACCTGCCGGACGGAACGCTGGCGAACGGCGCCGGGATCAAGTTCGCGACCACGGCCGATATGGTGGGGCAAAACACCCGCGCCGCCAGTGTCATCTGGCAATGGCAGGGCGTGCGGCACAGCGTCACCGTGTACCCGCCGGTGTTCGCCACCGGCACCATAGGCTTCATCCCGCTGCCGCGGTGATCCGGGTCGGACTCGCCGCGCCGCGGCGGGCCATGCGGGTGACCGCCCTGGTGCTGGGCGCGGCCCTGCTGCGGGCGGTCCTGGCCCCCGCCGGCGACGGGCTGAGCACGGCCGCTTTCGGCGCCTGCCTGCTGGCGATCAGCTGGACGGAGCTGAAGGCCCCCACCCGGACGCCTCAAACGCTCGCATCGCACTTAAGCGCGGCTCGCGTGGGCCGGCGGGCCCGGCCCTCCCCCGCAAGCGGGGGAGGGAAATTGTCTGTGGTCAGGGGCGTAGTCGCGGGCGTGATGGTGGGCGCGATCCTGCTCGCGCCGGTGGTCACCGGACGGCTCAGCGGCCGACCGTTGCCCGACTTCTGGGCCTGGGCCGCGATCACGGCGCTGATCGCCACCATGGAGGAAACCGCGATCCGCGGCGCGCTGTACCGGCGCTGGTCGGAGGAGGCCGGACCGGTCGCGGCGATCGTCGTCGGCGCCGTGGTGTTCGCCCTGATCCACCTGCCGCGCTACGGGGTCGGGGCGATGCCGCTCGACGCGGCGGTGGGCCTGGCCCTGGGGGGCCTGCGCGCCGTCACCGGACGGGTGCTGCCCTGCGCCATCGCCCACACCATCGCCGACTGGGGGGCGTGGTTCTGGGCATGACCGGCGGGCGCCGCACGGGGCTGGCCGCGCTCGCGCTTGGCCTGGTGGCCGCCGGGCTGTTGCATGGCGGGGGAAAACCGCCGGTCTTCGATGGCATCATCGTGCCACCCGAGCCATACCGGTGGGAATCGCCGCCGCCCAACCTCCGGGCGGGGAACAAGCCACCGCTGCCGGGCGAGACGACCCTTCCGGTGTCGAACGGCCAGGTGCCGGGTGGGGGAGTGCAGACCGGTGACAACCAGGTGATCATGTTCTTCGGTCCGGGCGCGTTCAAGGCGCCTTCCGGGGCACAAAACGTAATGTGCACGATCCAGCCGGATGCCAACCCACCGGCGGCGCCGTCCGGCATCGACATCCGAGGCAACGTCTACCGGGTCAATTGCGGGGCACAGCCAGGCGGGGGCGCGGTCACGGTCGCATCCACGTTTCACCTCACCATGCGGTTTCCGCCGGGCGCCTTCAAAGAGATTCAGTATCACGACGGCAATACCTGGCGGGCGCTCACCACCCTGCGAGCTGCCGGCGGCGACCCCTATGCCAGTGTCAATGCCCCGGGCTTCGGCGAGTACGCAGCCAGCGCGCCGGCCGGCGCCCAGTCCGGGGACAGTATTTTCACGGTGCTGGGTCGCTACGTCGAGTTCTACGGCATCCTGGCGTTCGTGATCCTGTTCGGGGTGATCGCGATCGCCCAGGAGATTCGCCGCCGGCGCCGGCAACGAGCCCCCGCCCCCACCCTCCCCGGCAAGCGGGGGAGGAGAATTCCTTAAGCTCGCTATCGTGATCGCCATGATGTTGGCGCCGCTGCACGCATTCGGGGCGCGATATGACCTGCCCGCGCCGCTCTATCTGTTCCTGATCGGAGCCGGGGCGGTCGTCTTCATCTCGTTTTTGCTCGTTCTGCAGCGCCCCGTGGTTCGTGTCCAACCCGAGGGTGAGGACCTACCGCCCGTCCCTCGCACACCGAGCTGGCCGGGCTGGCTGATGGTGCTGGTCACCCTGATCCTGGTTGCCGGCGGCCTGTTTGGCTCGCAGAGCACACCGGACAACGTCGTGGTCACCGCCGTCTGGCTGGTCTTCTGGATCGCGGTCCCGATCAGCATCGCCGTGTTTGGCAACTACTGGCCATACGTCAGCCCGTTGAATGTCGTCGCCAGCCTGGTTGGCCGCGAGGCTCGGCTCCGCTGGCCGCGGTCGTGGGGCTACTGGCCGGCGACGATTCTCTTTTTCCTGTTCGCCTGCGGGGAACTCGTCTTCAACGGGGTCACGACCACCCCGGCGGGGGCGGCCCAGGTGTTGCTCGCGTACGGCATCCTCAACGCGGTCATGGCAGCGCTGTTCGGCGCCGAGACCTGGCTTCGTCGGGGCGAGGTCTTCTCGGTTCTCTTCGCCACCTGGGGCCGGCTGGGCTTTTTCCGGTTCGGCGCGCCCGGGCGGCCGGGCTTTTTCGGCGGCTTGACGCGGCCGTTCGAAGCGTCGGTGAGCCGGCTCACATTCGTCCTGATGCTCCTGGTCTCGGTCAGCTTCGACGGTTTGCTGGCGACGCCGGCCTGGAAGAACGCCGTCAATCAGTTGCCGGAGTCACTCAAGCCGGGGGCTCCCGGTTACACCGTATTGCTGCTGGCCGTGTTCGTCGCCCTGGTGGTGGTGATCTGGGGCCTGTTTGCCGGGTTCGCGGCAGCCGTGCGGGCCGTGGGCCACCTCGACGAGCCGTTGCTCCAGGTCGTCGCCGGGCTGATTCCCTCGTTGGTTCCGATCGCGTTCGGCTACTTGCTGGCACACAACTTCGATTACCTGGCGATCAATGGTCAGCTGCTGATCCATCAGGCCTCGGATCCGTTCGGCAGCGGAACGCTCAACCTGTTCGGAACGGTCAACTACGAGCCGAACCGCAACCTCATCCCGACGGCCTTCGTCTGGTACTTCGAGATCGTGCTGATCATCGGGGTCCACATCGCCGCGGTCGTGTTGGCCCACGGCTACTTGGGCAGGACGGCGCGCACCGAGAGCCAGGGACGGCGGGCGGAGTGGCCCTGGATCGCCGCCATGGTTGGCTACACGATGTCGAGCCTTTGGCTGCTCGCCCAACCCATCGTCCAGGAGGGCGTCAAAGGCTAATCCGGTGGTGCCCCTTCACGCCAGCCTCAGCCTGTGGACATGGTCCTGGGATCCCACCGTGGTCGCCGGCACCATCGCACTGGCCGGCGGATACGCCTGGCTGATTCGGGGGCGCGAGCGTGTGACCACCTGGTCGCCGCTCGCCCGCGCCTATTTCGCTGGTGCTTTGCTGGCGCTGTTCCTCGCCCTCGAGTCCCCGATCGACGTCGGCGGCGACCACTATCTCTTCAGCCTGCACATGCTCCAGCACCTGTTGCTGGCGATGATCGTCCCCCCTCTGCTTATCCTGGGTCTGCCGGACGAATGGCGGGCGTTCAACCGCGTCAGGGTGTCACCGCTGGCGGCCAACGTCCTCTTCAACCTGGTGCTCGCGGTCTGGCACCTGCCGTTTCTCTACGAGGCCACCCTCCGCAACCAGCCGGTTCACGTCCTCGAGCACCTCAGCTTCCTGGCCGCCGGGCTGCTGTTCTGGTGGCCGATTCTCGTTCCCGCCGGGCAGCGTGGAGGCATGAGCGTGATCGGCAAGATCGCCTATCTGGGCTTCGCGGGGGTGCCGCCCACCATCCTCGGCCTGGCCTTCATCCTGTCGCCGAACGTGTTGTATCCGTTCTATGCCGCGGCGCCACGGGTGACGCCTCTGGCGCCGCTGGACGATCAGCTGGTCGCGGGGCTGGTCATGTTCGGGCTGGGAAATTTGATCTACTTCGTGGCTATCTCGGTGATCTTTTTCCGGCTCGATGACAAGAGTGCCACGGCGGGTGACAGTGCCACGATTGGCGTCGAACCCGCTGCCACAATGAGGCGATGAGTCCGCGGGCCTCGGCAACTGACGCGCTGCACACCTCCGGCTACCGGCTGACGATGCAAAGGCAGCTGGTCTGGGACACGCTGCGACAGAGCAAGAAGCATCTCAGCGCGGAAGACCTTCTTGAGCAGATCCGGCGGCAGTATCCGCGCTTCAACCTGGCGACGGTCTATCGCTCGCTCGAGGTGCTGGAGGAGCTGCGGCTCGTCAAGGACACGAGGATCCGTGACCGCGCCTACTATGAGCTTGCCGGAGAGGGCATCGACCACTACCACCTGGTCTGTGACCAGTGCGGTTCGACCTTGCACATCGAGGGCGACCACATGGTGCCGGTGCTCCATCACATCACTGACGAGCACGAATTCGTGGTGAGCAACGCCGACCTGGTGGTGCACGGCCGCTGCGCCCGCTGCCAGGCAAAGGCCGCCCGGACCCGCTGACGCCCGGAGTGGCAAGATAGGTCCCGTGGCGCAGCCCGAGCCAACGCCCCCCGGTCGGCCCAGGGTGCTGCACGACGAGGACGCCGAGAAGGGTGGAATCGGCCGCTCGCTGCGCGACATCATCCTCGGTGGCCAGGATGGCCTGGTCAACGTCCTCGGCCTTGTGCTGGGGGTTGCCGCGGCGACGGCGCAGCTGCGGATCATCATGGCGGCGGCTCTGGCCGCCACGTTTTCGGAGTCGATCGCGATGGGGGGCGTGGCCTACACGTCAGCCCTGGCGGATCGGGATTATTACCTTGCCCAACTTGCCAAAGAGCGGCGAGAGGTTGAGGAGGTGCCGGATGTCGAGACCGAAGAAGTTCGCGAGATCTTCAGGGACAAGGGCCTCCACGGCGAGCTGCTGGAGCGAGTGGTCAAGGAGATTACGTCCGACAAGAAGGTATGGGTCGACGTCATGATGCGCGACGAACTGCATCTCGCACCGGTGAGTAGCACCGGTGTGGTTCGCCGCGCGCTCGTTACCGGGTTCTCGACGCTGATCGGCTCGCTGATTCCGCTAATTCCGTTTGCGTTTGTCCCGATGTTCGGGCTCTCGGTGACGGCCGCCACCATCATGGCACTGCCGCTCTGCGCGGCGGTGCTGTTCGGCGTCGGCGCCTACAAGGCCGTGACACTGGTAGGGGACTGGCGGATCAGCGGCCTGCAGATGCTGCTGATCGGGATGGTCTCAGCGGCGGCCGGTTATGGGATCGGCCGCCTGCTCCATGTGAGCGGCACGTAGCGACGCCGTTGTAACATATTCGCTATTGCGAATGGTTCGCAATAACATATACTGCGTGCTGAGATGGCGACGGCGCTGGCGACGCTGCAGGGCTGGCGGGCCCATTCGATGACCTCGGTTCGGCTGCGGTTGACCGGACTGTTCGGCAGCGTCGCCCTGCTCCACCTGCTCGGCTGGGGCATCATGCTGCTGCTGGTCGCCCCTCGCTATCCCGTGATGTTGGGCCTGGGCGGGCTCGCCTATACCTTCGGGCTGCGGCACGCCTTCGACGCCGACCACATCTCGGCGATCGACAACACCACCCGCAAGCTCTTGCAGGAGGGCAAGAAGCCGCTCGGGGTGGGGTTCTTCTTCTCCCTCGGCCATTCGACCGTGGTGTTCCTGATCGCCCTCGGGCTGGGCGTCGCCACCCAGTTCGTCTTCAGCAACGTGGTCAAGGACAGCGGCCAGCTCAAGAACCTTGGCGGCCTGATTGGCACCAGCGTCTCCGGGATCTTCCTGCTGCTGATTGGCATCCTCAACCTGATCATCCTGCTCGATATCCTTCGGCTCTTCCGCCGGATGAAGACCGGGAGCTATGACCGCAACGCGCTCGAGCACGAGCTGGTCGCCGGCGGCCTGTTGACCAGGATATTCGGACGCCTCTTCAAGCTCATCACCCGGAGCTGGCAGATGTACCCGATCGGTTTTCTCTTCGGGCTTGGATTCGACACGGCGTCGGAAGTCTCCCTCCTGGCCATCTCGGCGGGCGCCGCCGCGCAGCACCTGCCGCTCTACGCGGTCATCTCGCTGCCGCTGATCTTTGCCGCGGGCATGTCGCTGATGGACACCGCCGATGGAGCCTTCATGTCCCGCGCCTATTCCTGGGCCTTTTCGAACCCGATTCGGAAGGTCTTTTACAACCTAACGGTCACCGGGTTATCCGTCTTCGTGGCCCTCTTCGTGGGCCTCGTCGAGCTCAGCCAGATCATGATCCAGCAGTTGCATCTCACCGGACGGCTCTGGGGTGCCATCGGCGGTCTTAATTTTGGCTTCATGGGGTTTGTCATCGTCGGCGCCTTTGTGGTGACCTGGGTAGTCGCCTTCGCCATCTACCGGACGCAGCACATCGAAGAGCGCTGGGGAAGCCTGCTTCGCAGCTAACTACCCCCTCCCCGACCCTCCCCACAAGGGGGAGGGAGAATTAACGATGGTGATCATTCAGGCAGTCCTGAACGCGCTGGCCACGGCCTTCGACATGCTGTGGGAGGTCTTCTGGCCGCTGGCGCTGGGCTTCATCCTCTCGGCGATCGTCCAGACACTGGTCTCCCGCCGCGCCGTCGAACGCGCGCTGGGGTCGGATTCGCCGCGCAGCCTTGCCCTGGCCACGCTGTTCGGGGCCGCGTCCTCCTCCTGTTCCTATGCCGCCGTCGCCATCGCCCGTTCGTTGTTCAGCAAGGGGGCGAGTTTTCCGGCGGCTATGGTCTTCGAGTTCGCCTCGACCAACCTGGTCTTCGAGCTGGGCTTGATCCTGCTGATCCTGCTCGGCTGGTCGTTCGTCGGCGCCGAGTTCGCCGGCGGCCTGCTGATGATCGTGATCCTGGCGCTGCTCTTTCGCTGGACGCTCAAGCCGGCGATGGTTGAGGAAGCCCGGCGACAGGTCGAGCGGGGCCGGCACGGACGGATGGAAGGCCATGCCGAGATGGACATGTCGATCACCGAAGGACCGTTTGTGCAGCGGCTGTTCTCCGGCCGGGGGCTGACCGCAATCAGTCACAACTTCTGGGGGGACGTGACCTCGGTCTGGACGGACATCGGCCTAGGACTCCTGATTGCCGGCGCGCTGGCCGCCTGGGTGCCGACGTCGTTCTGGCAGGCCTTTTTCTTGACCAGCCACCCGGTGCTGTCCCAGGTCTGGGGCCCGTTGATCGGGCCGGTGATTTCGCTGCTGAGCTTCGTGTGCTCGGTTGGGAACGTGCCGCTGGCGGCGGTGCTGTGGAATGGCGGCATCAGTTTCGGCGGCGTGGTCGCCTTTGTCTTCGCCGACCTGATCATCCTGCCGATTCTCGATATCTACCGGAAGTACTACGGCGGACGGATGGCGCTATATCTGCTCGGGGTGTCGTACGCGGCGATGGCCCTGGCGGGCCTCGCGATCGGGCTGATCTTCCAGGGACTTGGGATCGTTCCCGCGCATCATCCGGTCACGGCGCTGGTCAGTAGTCCGACCCTCAACTACACGAGCGTTTTGAACGTGATCTTTCTGTTGATCATCGCGGTGCTGGGTTGGCGGTTTCTTCGCACCGGCGGGCTTACGATGCTGCGGATGATGGAAGGGCCTACCCAGGACCACGCGGCGCATCATCACTGACGCCGAGCGCCCGCGCGAGCACGCGATCGATCGCCGAGTGGGCGGCCAGCGTCGCGCCGGCGGCCTTCAGCCGCTGACGCAGCCCGGTCTCGAGATGACCGGTGACGGCCACCACCCTGGGGGTCGGTTGCCGCCGCCGCAGTTGCTGGACGAGGTCGAGCTGCTGTTCTGGTCTCAAGGTCGCCTGGAGGAGTACCACGTCGCCGGCTTCCCAGACATGCGCCAGGGCGTCCGCCCGGGTGAGGCCCACGGCCGCCACCCCGAGTCGTAAGGCCGCCGCGCGTGCCCGCTGGGCGAACATCAGGTCGTCCTCGACCACAAAGAGACGCCGTGGCACGGCTGCAGGATAACCGGTTGATCGGGCGGGGCGACCTTTTGGCCATCACCAAAGGGCAGTTGGCGCTTGCTATAATCGCGCCCGGGAAAGTTGGGTCGAAGGCTAAGCGGATCGCTCCGGCGAGACTCTGAGATCCAAAGACAAAGAAAAGGAGATTCGCCGTGAGCTTCAGCGACAAGACTATGACGTGCCGTGACTGTGGTCTCAATTTCATCTTTACCGTCGGTGAGCAGCAGTTCTACGCTGCCAAGGGATTCCAGCACGAGCCGTCCCGCTGTCCCGACTGCCGGTCGATCAACCGCAACGTTCGGGGCACCGGTCGCGCCAAGGAGCTCCACGAGGTGATTTGTGCCGAATGCGGTAAGCCGGCCCAGGTGCCGTTTACGCCCACCATGGGTCGGCCGGTCTATTGCAGCGACTGCTTCGACAAGGTGCGCGCTACCCGGCGGTAGCGTGCCGGGCGACCGGCCTGTAACGGCGCGTGTAACGTTCGCGGCGCAGCATGGGGAAAATGGGACAGGCATCGACGCCAGCCTTCCGCCTTCTCGACGATGCCGATGATTCGGCCGGAGCGCGGGTTCGCCGCGTGGGGGGACTGACATTCTGGGCGGAGACGCTAACGTTCCGGACGACGGCGGCCCGCGAATTCCGCGACGTCACCGACCAGGTCGCGGACGTGGTCCGGCGCTCCGGGGTCGCGCAGGGCTGGGTTTCGGTCTTCTCCAAGCACACCACGGCCGCGGTAGTGCTCAATGAGAACGAGCCGCTGCTGCTCGAGGACATGGGGGCGATGCTGGAACGGTTGTCGACGGCCGCCGGCACTTATCAGCACAACGACCTGAGCCGCCGGGTAGGGGAGATGGAGCCCGACGAGTGCGCCAATGGCCACGCCCACTGCCAGCACCTGTTGCTGAGCAGCAGCCAGAACATCCCGATCGCCGGCACCCGCATGGACCTCGGCCGCTGGCAGCGGATCTTCTTCCTCGAGCTCGACCGGCCCAGAGATCGGCAACTGGTGGTCCAGGTCTTCGGCGCCTGACGCGGTAACCTAAAAGCTCAGGCAGGCCGCTCACAGCTCCCCATAAGGAGGAACTCATGCTCGAGAAGTTCACCTGGTTCAAGCAGTCGGCTTATCAGTGGAAGGGCGACGGGCTCACGATCTATATCGATCCCTGGGGCCTGCGAGACAAGGAGGAGCCGGCCGACGTGGTCTTCATCACGCATGCTCACGCCGATCACTTCGAGCCCGAAGACATCGCCAAGATCCGCAAGAACACCACCCAGTTCGTGGCGCCGCGCGACGTGGCCGACAAGCTGGAGGGAAAGGTCAAGCCGATCAAGCCGGGAGAGTCGGCGGAGGTCGCGGGAGTCAAGTTCGAG
>VBDZ01000039.1 GCA_005881215.1 Chloroflexota bacterium
CCGAGTCTGGGATCCAGCTGGCGCTCGATTACGGGTTCAGCCTGCTCAATCTCATCCTCGGCCTCTACCTGCTCTACCTGCGGCCGCAGAATCCAACGGCGCGCTTCCTGGCCGTCGGCATGGTCGGGACGGCAGCCATCTTCAACCTCCAGGCCCTGACCGTCTATTCGGCGCTGCAGTCGACCCCGGTGGATACGACCATCCATTACGCCTTCGAGTTGATTGCCATGCTCGCCTATCTCTACGCGCTGCTGACCTTCCCGGACGCCCAGCTGGTGCCGCGCTGGCCCCGCTGGGCGCAAGGGCTTCTCTACCTGCCCATCTCGATTCTGGTCGCCGGGGTGCTGTACTCGCTGCAGGCCACGCAGCTGCGAGTCGTGATCATCGTTCTGTTCGGGCTGGTGAATCCCGCGGTGGGGGTCCTCGCCCAGGCCTACCGCTGGATCTACCCGCGGACTGGAGAGGAGCGCCAGCTTTCTCGGCTGCTGTTCTTCGCGTTGCTGCCGGCCGTGATTGCGGCGCTGCTGGTCAATCCGGGGCAATTGCTGACCGTTCTGGTGCCGAGCTTCCAGGGACGTCCGCTGGAAGAGGTCCCGGTCACGTTCTTCCGCGTGTTCCAACCGGTCTTTGCCGTCATTCCGGTTGCGCTCTTCATTGGCATCGTGCGCTACCGGCTCTGGGATATCGATCGCATCGTGAGCCGGACGCTGGTGTACGGAACGCTCGCCGCCTTCGTCAGCGCCGTTTACATCGGGGTGGTGGTGGGCGTCGGCAATCTGATCGGCACCCAGCAGCACAACCTGCTCCTCTCGTTGATGGCGACCGGTGCGGTGGCGCTCGCCTTTCAGCCGGTGCGCAACCGGGTGCAACGCCTGGCGAACCGACTCGTTTATGGAAATCGAGCGACCCCCTACGAGGTCCTCTCCTCGTTCTCCAGGCTCGCCGAGTCGTTTGCCTCGGAGGACGTCCTGTCGCGGACCGCCCAGATCCTGTCCGAGGGTACGGCTGCGACCGCGATCGTGTGGTTGAAGACTGGGGATACGCTCCGGGCGTCGGCGCGCTGGCCCGAGAGCGCGAACTTGCCGGCAGAGTCGGTCACGATCGCGGATGACCGCCTGCCGGCATTCCCTGCGGTGGACCTTGCAATCCCGGTTCGGCACCAGGGTGAGCTGCTCGGCGCCTTCACGATCCGTAAGCGTGATGAGGCGCTGACGCCTGCCGACAGCAAGCTGATCACCGACCTTGCCGCCCAGGCCGGATTGGTGCTCCGCAACGCGCGGCTCACGGCCGACCTGTTGGCGCGGCTGGAGGACCTGCGCCATTCTCGCCAGCGGCTGGTGCGTGCCCAGGACGAGGCCCGCCGCCGGCTCGAGCGCAACATCCACGATGGAGCGCAGCAACTGCTCGTCGCGCTCAAGGTCAGACTGAGCCTCGCCGAGCGGCTCATCGACCGCGACCCGGCCAAGCTCAAGCGGGCGCTCTCTGAGCTCAAAGACGATACCGACGAGGCGTTGCAATCGCTTCGCGAGCTGGCCCGTGGGATCTATCCGCCGCTGCTGGCGGAAGGCGGCCTGTTCGTCGCCCTCCAGGCGCAGGCGCGCAAGTCGTCGGTCCCGGTCAGTGTTGAGGCAGGCACCTTGCAGCGCTACGCTCCCGAGACGGAGTCGGCGGTCTATTTCTGCTGCCTCGAAGCCCTCCAGAATGTCGCGAAGTCCTCCGAGGCCACCGTCGCCACCATTCGCTTATCCGCCGACAACGGCCGGCTGGCCTTTGCCATCAAAGACGACGGCAAAGGCTTCGATCCCAGCCGCGCGCGCCAGGGCTCGGGCTTGCAGAACATGCGTGATCGGATCGAGGCGCTGGGTGGAACCATCGCCATCCGGACGGCGCCCGGAGAAGGTACCGAGATCAGCGGGACCGTCCCGGTAGAACCGGTCTCGGTGCGCCGGGCCGAGCAAGCGCCCCACATCGCGTTGCAACCGGACGCGCATTAGCTCCCTCCCCCGTGTGGGAAGGGTCGGGGAGGGGGTATCGAGTTTCTTAACTTCGGACCGTATACTCCCGTGTAGTTGCGTCTCCCGCGCCTCCCGGTCGGGCTCGCGACCGGGATCGTCTTGCTTACGTCCACGCCAGTGGCTCGGGCAGCGGCTTCGGAGCCGTCGTTCGTCGTGCCTTCGCCGTACGTGATCGCCATCGATCCCGGCCACGGCGGCAGTCCCACCAGTGATCCGACCCAGCTCTGGGATCCCGGGGTGGTTGTGGGCGCCATCATGGAAAAAGACATCACGCTCGATCTCGCACGACGGCTGCGCACGCTCCTGCAGAAAGAACGCGTCAAGGTGGTGCTGACCCGGTCTGGCGACCAGTATGTTGAGATTTCTGAACGCTGGAATCGCGTGCACGCGTCCGGCGCTCGACTTTTCGTCAGTCTGCACGTCAACGCCTTCGACGGCGATCCATCGATCAACGGCGCCACGATTTTTTATCCGAAGTCGGACAGTCTTCCCTTTGCACAGGCGGTGGATGCCGCGCTTGGGCAGAGCCTCAAGCCGTACCAGGTTGCTGATGACGGCGTGGCGCCGAAGCCCGAGCTCTGGGTGCATTCGGACATCCCCACGGTGACGGTAGAGCCGGCGTACCTGACCAACGCGCGCGAGGCGTCGCTCCTGGAGCAGGGCGATTTCCGGGACGCGATTGCGCAAGGCGTTTTCAGCGGTATCCTGGCCTCCGACCCGCAGATCGAGGCGACAAACCAGCAAATCGCTCGCACCGAAGCGACCCTCGCGGCGCAGCACCAGGCCGAAGCCGCCGCTGCGGCCGATGCCCAACGAACGGTGACCGCGGCTCGCTGGGGCGCCATCGTCGGCGGTATCGTGCTGCTCTGGCTGGTGATGCGGTTCGCTATTCGACGCCAGACGCGTCTCCCGCAGCCGCCACCATATCGGCGGCGGAGTTACCGCCGGCGGCGGTCGGTCTCACGGCGATTTTGACGCGTCCGAGTGCACGCCGGACGGTAAGCTAGGGCGCATGGCTGACCTTCCCCAACTCCGAATCCCCGGTCCCACTCCTGTCCCGGCCCGCGTTCAGCGAGCCATGGATGCCCCAATGATCAACCACCGCGGGCCTGAATTCCGAGCCCTTCTGCCTGAGCTCGAGTCTGGCCTGCGCTGGGCGTTCCAGACCGAAAACGACATCTTGATCTTCCCCGCCAGCGGAACCGGTGGGTTGGAGAGCGCGGTCGCCAATCTGCTCTCGCCCGGCGAGCGGGTGCTCGCCGTCACCATCGGCGCCTTCGGCGATCGGTTTGCGGACCTCGCCGCCGCCTTTGGCGCCGACGTCGCCCGCTACACGCTGCCCTGGGGCGAGGCGGCCGACCCCGAGGATCTCGACGACCTGCTCCGCCGCGAGCCGGATATCGCGACGGTTCTCATCACCCACAATGAGACCTCGACCGGGGTCACGAACCGGCTGCAGGCCCTGGCGGAAGTCGTCAAGCGGCACCAGCGGCTGCTGGTGGTCGACGGGGTCAGCTCGATCGGATCCATCGACTTGCCGGTCGATCGCTGGGCCGTCGACGTCGCCATCACCGCGTCTCAGAAGGGATGGATGCTCCCGCCCGGCGTCACGATGCTGGGTGTCAGCAAGGCCGCCTGGGAGCGGCAGCGCAGTGCGAAGGCGCCTCGGTTCTACTTCGACTGGGACCGCGCTCGCAAGCTGCAGTCGAAAGGGATGACGTTTACCACGCCGGCACTCGGCATCCTCTTCGGCCTCCGGGAGGCATTGACCATGATGCGCGAGGAGGGGCTGGCGGCGATCTTCCGCCGGCACCTTCGGATCGCGGCAGCCTTTCGCGCCGCGGCTGCGGCCCTGGACCTGAGGCTACTGGCCGATCCTGAGGTCGCGTCCCCGACCGTGACCGCGATCTACTTTCCGGATGCGCTCGCGGGCGAGAAGTCGGAGACGGTCCTCAAATCCTGGCGCGACCTGGGCCTGGTGCTGGGGGAAGGGCAGGGGCAGCTCGCCGGCAAGATCTTCCGCATCGGCCATCTCGGCGCCGTCTACGAGGACGACGTGGTCGCCACCGTGCAAGCGCTGGAACGAGGGCTCGAGGCCAATGGCCACCCGGTCAGGCGCGGCGCCGCCCTGGCGGCGGCTCGTCGGGCGCTGGAGTCGTCCGAGCCCAGTCTCGTCGCCTGAACCACGTGTCGCGCGTTCTCGTTGCCGACCCGATCGCCGAAGCGGGGATCAACCGGCTGCGCGAGCACGCTGAGGTCGACGTGGAGCTGAAGCAGAGCCCGGCGGCGCTGGTCGGCCGGATCGCGGACTATGACGCCCTGATCGTTCGCAGCGAAACCCGAGTCGATGCGCGGGTCATCGACGCCGGCAGCCGCCTCAAAGTCATCGGTCGCGCTGGCGCTGGCGTCGACAACATCGATGTCGATGCCGCGACCCGGGCCGGCGTGCTGGTGGTCAATGCGCCGTCGGGAAATACGATCGCGGCGGCGGAGCACACGATGGCGATGATGCTCGCCCTTGCGCGGCACATTCCGCAGGCCGACCAGGCGGTGAAGGCCGGCCGCTGGGAGCGCTCCCGCTTCCTGGGAACGGAGCTTCGCGACAAGGTGCTCGGCGTCGTGGGCCTGGGCAGTATCGGCCGCGAGGTGGCGCACCGAGCACAGGCGTTTGGGATGCGGGTGATCGCCAGCGACCCGATGCTTTCGGAGGAGCGGGCCTCCCAGCTCAACGTCAAGCTGGTGCCGTTCGAGGAACTGATGGCCGAAGCGGACCTCGTAACGCTTCACGTGCCGCTGACCCGCGAAACGCATCACCTGATCGACGCGCGCGTCCTGGCCCGGGCGAAGCAGGGGCTCCGGCTGATCAATGTGGCCCGCGGCGGGATCGTCGACGAATCGGCCCTTCGAGACGCGCTGCGTGACGGCCAGGTCGCCGGCGCCGCGCTCGATGTCTTCGAGCAAGAGCCGCCCGGTGAGAATCCGCTACTGTCGTTGCCGCAGGTCGTGACGACGCCACACCTCGGCGCCTCTACGGAAGAAGCCCAGATCAGCGTTGCCCTCGAGATCAGCGACCAGGTCATCGCCGTGCTCGACGGCGGCCTCCCGCGCTTTGCGCTGAACGCCCCGGTGGCCCTGCCGGAGGCCATGGCCTTCCTGAGACCGTTCATCCCCGTTGCCGAGGGAATCGGCCGGTTCTATGCGCAGGTTGGCCGGCAACCCACCAGCCGTCTCGAGGTCCACTACACCGGCGAGATCGCGACCTACGACTGCTCGGTGCTCACCGCGGCGCTGCTGACGGCATTTCTCACGCGGTTCAGCGCGGAGCGCGTCAACCCGGTCAACGCGCGGACGGTCGCCGCAGCCCAGGGCATCACCCTCGTCGAGCAGCGGGACGCGCGTGCCAGCGAGTTCGCGAACCTGATCAGCCTGCAGGCGACCGGCGACCACGCTGAAACGCGAGTCGGCGGGACACTGTTGCTCAACGAGCCGCACATCGTCACCTTCAACGATTTTCGAATCGACCTGGTGCCGTACGGCACCTTCCTGATGAGCTGGCACGCGGACCGTCCGGGCATCATCGGCGCGATCGGGACGCTGCTGGGCCAGAAAAACATCAATATCGCCAGCATGCAGGTGGGCCGGGACCGGCCGCGTGGCGATGCCGTCATGATCCTTTCGGTCGATGATCCGGTACCGGAGTCGATCCAGGCGGATATCCGGCGGATCCCTGGCATGGCTGACGTCCTCACCGTCACGCTCTAATTCGAGTTGGCGACGGTCCGGCCGTTTCAGGGCATCCTCTATGACCCGCACCGGGTCGACCTGGCTCGGGTGGTCGCGCCCCCCTACGACGTGATCACGCCGGGCGACCAGCAGCGCTACTACCAGCAGGATCCGCACAACGTCGTGCGGCTAATCGCCGGCGAGGTCCGACCATCCGACAGCCCGGAAGACAACAAGTACACCCGGGCGGCGGGGTTCTTCAACGCGTGGCTGGGTCAGGGCATCCTGCAGCGCGAACCAACTCCGTGCCTGTACGTCTACCGTCACCAATTCGTGGATCCGATTTCCGCCACCACGAGAACCCGGCTGGGCATCCTCGGAGTCGTCGAGCTGGAACCGTTCGGTGGTGGCGTTCTGCCGCACGAGCGAACCCACGCCCGCGCCAAGGCGGACCGGCTCTCCCTGACGCGCGCGGTCGAGGCCAATCTCAGCCCGGTCTTTGCCCTCTACGAAGATCCGCGGTCCGCGATGCGCCCCATCATCGACACCGCAATGTCCGATGCGCCTCGACTCTCGATTACCGGCGAGGACGGCGATGAGCACACGGTCTGGTCGCTCTGCGCCGACCACCGATTCCAGGAGCTGACGGAAGTCGTGAGCGCCTCACGGCTGTACATCGCCGACGGCCACCATCGATATGAAACGGCGCTGAATTTCCGCAACCGGCAGCGGCTCGAGCATCCTGATGCGTCCCCCAACGCCGCCTTCAACTACGTGCTCATGCTCCTGGTCGACGTCCGGGACCCGGGACTGACGATCCTCCCGACCCATCGGGTGTTGCACGATCTGGAGGGATTCGATCCAGCGACGCTCTTGAGCGGCCTGACCAAACGGCATCGGGTCGTCAAGCGGGCCGATCCGGCAGCGCTCCTCGCCGCGATGCAGGAACCAACTGCCGGCCACCGGATCGGCATGGCCCTTTCTCCCTCCCCTCCTCGCGGGGGAAGTCGGAATCACGTCCCTCCCCCGCCTGCGGAGGAGGGTCAGGGAGGGGGCTTATTCACGATCGACATCGACCGGACGGTCTCTCCCGACCCGGTCTCCGGACTCGACGTGTCCGTCTTGCATCGAGAGATCCTGCAGCGCGAGCTCGGCCTGGAGGAGTCGATTCTGGAGCAGGAGCGCTACGTCAGCTACTCTCGGGACGTTCAGGTGATCTTCGAGCGGCTTGCCGCCGGATCAGCGCAGGCGGCGTTCTTACTCCGGCCGCCGGCCGTTTCCGACGTGATTGCTGTCGCCTTGGCCGGGCAGGTCATGCCGCAGAAGTCGACCTACTTCTATCCCAAGCCGGCCTCGGGCATCGTCTTCAACCCACTTGGGGCGGATATTCGAATTCAAGCGCTCAAGTAATCC
>VBDZ01000040.1 GCA_005881215.1 Chloroflexota bacterium
GTCCGTGGTCAAGGACGTCAAGCTGGAGGATGCTCGCGACCTGCTGGTGTCCATCCTGGCCGACTACGCCGCCATGACGCGCCAGCAGGTGACGGTGGTGTTCGACTCCCATCGACGTCCGGACGCCGAGGCGTCCCAGCAGATGGTGAGCGGCGTCCAGGTCGTCTACTCAGGTCGCAAAAAATCCGCGGATCACGTCATCGAGAAGCTGCTGTTCGAGGCGAGGCCCAGCGACGAAGTCACGGTCGCGACCTCCGATGCGCTCCAGCGCGACCTCGCCCTGGGCCGGCAGATCAAGACGGTTTCGGCGCTCACCCTGAAGGGCCAGGTCGACGCCGTGCTCGCCCGCCGCGATCGTCAGATGGGTGACAGCCGTGCCCGCTCGGATATCGCGCGCCGGCTTGAGGATCGCTTGGACCCTGAAACGCGCGACCGATTGGACCGGATGCGGCGCGGCGAATCGCCCCAGAAATGAAAAGAGGGCCGCGCCGGGCGGCCCTCCTATCTGCAGGAACTAGCAGCGCGAAATCCCGGGACTGAAACGATTGAAGGCTGGCGTCGTGGTGTAGTAGTCGGTCACGTAGGAGCCGTCCGTCAGCCGGTCCCAGATCGCGGTGCCACGAACGACACTTGCCGACCGCACCTGGCAAACGATCATGATCCGCTGGCCCGCCGGCAGGATCCCCAGGCTGCGATACCCGGTGCCGGGACCGGAGCGTTGCCGGACGAAATCGGTCAATCGGTAGGGATGGCCCCGCACCGGCGCCTGCTGCGAGATCGGTTGGGTCACTGCGGCACCCACGAAGTGGATGTAGCGGTGTGCCTGCGTCGTCCGCTGTCCGTAACGCAGGTAATTCGACCAGTTGTACTCCTCGACCGTGGCGTTGCCAGCGCCGTCCACCGCCATCACGTACGCGACGTGTCCGCCCGACCAGGCACCATCCTCCCCGCCATGCCAGACGGCCACGGACCCAACGGTCGGGTGCGCATCGACGACATAACCGATCGAGGCCGCTGCCGCATCCCATGAGCCACCGTTGCCGAAGAAGGCGGTCTTGCCATTCGGTCCTTTGAGCGAGGCCCCGTGGAACACGACACCTTCCTGGCTCAGACGGAACGCGGCGAACGACGTGCAGTACCCGGTGTAGAAGCCCCACGGGTCGAGCTTGTTGGCCGTCCCCCGATAGGGATAGTCATCGAGCCCCGCGGCGTTCACCGTCAACGCCGGGATACCGATCAGAAGGACGGTCGCGCCCATCACGGCCGAGAACGCCTTGCGCCAGCTGAATGTGTCGCGATCCATTGGGCAGATGCCCCCTCACCATCGCGCGCATCGCGCGGAATTTGCCTCCCCGTCCGCTGCCGATACAACGGGCGGTCTGGCTGGATGGCATCGCCCCGTAGGGAATCGTTGTCAAGTGGTGGCAGCGCTGTTGGCGCCCGTCACCGTCTTACCAACAGATCGTGATAACTTCGGCCGCGCCCAATGGAAGACCAGGAGCGCCCAACTCCACCCCAATAGCAGCCCGGCCATCACGTCGGTCGGGTAGTGGATGCCGAGATAGACTCGCGACCAGGCCACGGCGAGGGCGATCACGGCCGCGAGCACGATAACGAGTTCGCGCCAGCCGCGGGTCAGGTCCTTTGACAGCAGGATCGCGATTGTGAGATAGATGGCGGCGGCCTGGGTGGTGTGCTCGGACGGAAAGCTGAGTGACTTCAGCTGAACCAGATGTTCGATGGTCGGGCGCGGCCGCGCAACGATCAGCTTCACGACCGACGGGAGCGCGGCGCTGCCGGCGGCGATCACGACCAGGGCGATGTCGTCGGCGGGGCGCTTCCAGCGGCGCAGCAGCAGGAACGCGATCGATAGCGGCGCGAGCAGCGCGAACGATCCGGCGTCGCTGACAACCTGTGCGACCGATGTCACTGTGGAGCTTCGGTTGGTGGCGATCGTCTGCAGGGCCTGAATGTCGAACCCGGGCGCCCATGCCCTGACCCCAATTCCTAGCAGGGCGGTGACGACGGCAAGTCCCACAAAGATGCCCAGAACGCGCACGGAAAAAGCCACCAGCCCTGATCGGTCAGTTACGGTCGTCGCTGAAGCCCCTCGGGGTGATCACCTTCAGGCCGCCCGGGACGACGTCGAAGGTTCCCGGGATCTTGCCGGCGATCTCGCCGTCCAGCGTCACATCCATCGGATTTGGCGGCCGGACCTTCAGGCTCGAGACGCGTAAGATCCGGAATCCCCGGATCCGGCGGTGCATCCCGATCGCAGGATACAGCGCCGAGCGGATCAGCCGCCGCATTGGAAGGTGCTCCACCATCAGGACATTCAGCGACCGGTCGTCCGGCGCCGCGCCCGGAATCTTGAGGTCGAGGAAGCCACCGAACACCGGAGCGTTGATGACGGCCAGGTGCACCAGCTGCAATTGCTCCCGCCCGCCCTCGTGTTCGAGGTCACAGGAGAAAACCGGCCGCTCCCTGAGCGCCAGGGCGGCGGCCACGGCGTAGGTCAGCCGGCCGAGTCTCCGGCGCAGATCGCCGCGGGTGGCGAAGCGGGCAAACTCCAGGTTGAGACCCGCGGCGGCGGCGTGCACAAAGTGTCGGGGGGGTTGCCCATCGCCAGTCAGGCGTCCCGCATCAACGGTGGCGATGCGCCCGTGGGCGAGCAGCCGGGCCGCACTCTCGATGTGCATTGGAATGTTGATCGAACGAGCAAAGTCATTCGACGTTCCCAGTGGGAGCACGCCCAGTACCGCCCCCGTGCCGACCAGCGCATTGGCCACGCCGCCAACCGTGCCATCACCGCCGGCCGCGACGACCACTGGGGTCCCGGAGTCGCTGCGGTGGAGCAGTCCCGGGAGCCGCCGAAGATCCGTGATCGGGATTTCGGCGACGACCTCCAGGCCGGTCGCGGCCATCGCTTTTCGGGCTCGGGCGAGTTTATGCTCGTGGCCGGCGTGCGGACTGACCACCAGGATCAGCCGGTTGGTCTGCGGCCGCTGACGGTCGGGAACCGGACCCAACCCATCCCACGCTCGGCGAGCGTGGCGAATCAGCGGCCCGCTGGCGAGCCCCATGCCGGTGCCAATCGCGGCGCCGGCCAGGACGTCGAACGGATAGTGGACGCGCAGGTGCACCCGCGAATACGCGACGCCGGCAGCGAGCGGCAGGATGGGCAGCAGCAGTTGTGGGTTTTCCATGGCCACGCCGGTGGCGAAGGCAAAGGCGGACGCGGAATGACCCGAGGGAAACGAGAAGCTGCCCGGCATGCTGATTGGGAGCGGCCGGTCGCTGCGCCGGGTGGCGGGTCGCTGGCGGCGAGCCAGGTATTTCAGCGGCAGGTTGACGAGGATCGAGGTGCTGGCGATCGAGACCACGCCCCGCAGCGCTGCCCGGCGGGCTCGTGGGCCACCCAGGATGGCGATGACGCCGGCGATGGCGAGCCAGAGCAGCGAGCGATTCGCGCTGTTGCTCAGGCGCAGGAGCGACACGTCCGCGAGGCGGCGCTCCTGCCGCGTTAACCGATCGAAAAGGCGCCGATCGAACGCGTTGAGTCGGGCGAGAGCCGGCACCTAGCGGCAGACCCAGATGCGGCCCGTGGCTCGCGTGACCCATCCGCAACACCGCGGTATGGGCAGTGGAATGCTCTTCGCCGCGACGCGCACCGGCACCGCCGCCAGCATCAGCGTCGGAACGACCAGGAAGAACCCGCGCCGCATTAGTCCGCTGAGGACGGGGCAATCGCGGCGACCAGAGCCAGGTCACCCGGTCTGATCGACTTCGGATCGAACTTTCGGACGTTGGCGGCCATCTTCGTCAGCGCCTCCGCCATGGACATGGGGGGCGGGGCGTCCTTCTTCCGCGATGGCGGCGTAAAACGCACCGGATTGATGCGCGCCACGACCACCGCGCGCAGGTAAGGACTCTTCATTCCCATTGCCTGCATCGTTTTTACGTGCGCCGCGACCCGGTCGTCGATGTCCATGATGCGGACCGCCCACTGCTCCCGCTGACGCAGCGCCGCCGGCAGCGTGCTATCGAGGAAGCGATCGACCTTGTTGAGCATCGACTGATACGAGGAGCCCGAAAAGCGTGAGCGCTGTGCGTAGGCGCAACCGAGTGTGAGAAAGGCCGGCGATTCAAAGGTCACCGCATGCTCGGCCTCTTTTGAGCGAGGTTGCTCCTTGGCGAGCTGGCGAGCCATCCGGATCACCTCGAGCGAGCGATCGCGTAGGTTGTGGGCTTTCTCGGTGTTGAGCGCGAGGATGCGAAAGGCCAGCTTCTCATCCGGCACCAGCAGGGCCGTCACGGTCCGCATGCCGAGACGCCGGGCGGCCTCGAGGCGATGGCGGCCATTCGGCGACCAGAAGCCGTCTTTCGATGGAACTGCGATCACCGGATCGAGGAAGACCCCGGCCGCGCCAATTGCATCCACCAGGCGGGTGGCGTGGGTCCGGGACAGGTCCCGCTGGAAGGGCGTCGCGACGACCTTCTTGAGGGGTAACGAGGCTAGCACGACAGCCTGTCCGGCGAATGGGTCGCGGTAGGCGCCGACTAACGCTCCCCCTTGCTTCTGAACATGCCCAACAAGCGCCGACACGTCATCGGCGGTTGGGTCCAAGACACTCTCAGCCGGCTCTGGCCCGCGTGCCGCGGCAGGCTTGCGCGATCGCGTCGCCCTCGTAGGGGCTTTCTTCGTTGACTTCTTTACCGCGGCCATATCCGAAAGACTACGGTTTCAGGCCGCACCCGAGGCGCCATCGTGACAAGCGTCGCCCGGGTCACGGCGGTCTGATTTGGGAAAGTTATGAATTGGAGCCCACATCCAGATTTGAACTGGAGACCTTCGCCTTACCAAGGCGACGCTCTACCACCTGAGCTATGTGGGCTCTGGTATTGGGCAGAGGAGGATTCGAACCCCCGAAGGCGCTAGGCCAACTGATCTACAGTCAGTCCCGTTTGACCGCTTCGGTATCTGCCCGACCGGGTGATTTTACCGACAATTGCCAAGGCCCATGAATACACGCCCTACGTGGGGGCGCTGCACGATTCGCGTCGACGAGGCCCGGCGCACGCGTGCGGTCGAGGTCGAGCTCGGGAATGGCGGCGCGGGGTGGTGGTCACCGATCCCTCGACACCAACCGGTCCTGCAGCAGGAAGAGGCCGGTAACCCGGAACAGTAAGTAGAGGCCCATCGACGTGATGGCCCAGGCCGCCAGCGCGAGGAGAAGCGCGTAAACCGGATTCCAGGGCAGCAGCAGCACCGCCGTCGCGGCGAAGGCGGTCAGGCCCAACGCCCCCAGCACGCCGCCGCTGGCATCGGCCCAGGCCTTGCTGGTTCCCTCCTTCTTTTCGATCAGGGTCAGACTCGCCGGCAGGATCGCGGGAAAGGCCAGAAAGAGTCCACCAAACCGAGGGCCGGCCACCATCCCGGCGATGGCAGCGACCACCGCGATTCCGCTGCCGAAGAGAAAGCGAATCCCCAACTCCTTCGGCTTGACGGAGCGGATCTTTGACCACCGAAAGCCCACCGGCTGGCGATCATCTTTTAGCAGCTCACGGCCTTCCATGGCTCAGCGGCCCAGCAACAGGTAAAGGCCGCCGGCTACCGCGAGCCAGGCGAGCCACGATGCGATCGAACCGGCCAGGGCATGCAGGCGATCGATGAGCAAGAGGGAGACCAGGCAGTAGGCGATCATTCCGGCGCTGCCGATCAGCATGCCGCGGGCGTAGGGGACGGTGGCGGCGCTGCCTTTGGTCAGCACGGTCATCAGCAGGCTGGCAACCGCGACGGATGGCGCAGCCGAGAACAGCCCGGCAAACCGCTTCGGGTGACCGGCCTCGCCAACCAGCGAGAAGGCGACGACGGCCCCTCCCCCCAGCAGGCCCTTGAGGCCCACGGTCCAGATCGACATGCTACAATACTAGTATCAAATTACAGGTGTACCACACTACCATTAAGTAGGAAGCGAAAGGTCGGTAGGGAAAGGGAGGAGATCGATGCCACGTGGTGCCAGTCCGAAGCGAGAACGCCAATACCAGCACATTAAGCAAAGCGCCAAGAAGTCCGGGCGCTATGGCGGCCGGGCTGAAGAAGTCGCGGCGCGGACCGTCAACAAGATCCGGCGCAAGAAAGGGGAGACCAAGTCGCAGCGGTCTCGCGCGAAGAAGTCGACCAGCCGGTCGCGACCCGCAAAGGCGCGCGTCAGCAGCGCCCGCAAGAAAGCCCGGCGCCCGTCGGCGCCGCGATTGCGCAGTTCGTCCGATGGCCGCGGGTTTGCCGGCATGAGTGCGGCGCGCCAGCGATCCATTGCCGCTGAGGGCGGCAGGGCGGCGCACCAGCGCGGAACGGCGCACGAATTCTCCAGAGCCGAAGCGCGGGAAGCGGGGCACAAGGGCGGCGAGGCGGTCAGCAAGAACCGGAGCCACATGGCCGAGATCGGCCGCCGTGGAGGCGAGCGCTGAGACCCGACTAGACTTGCCGCATGGCGACGACGGTCGAGCGCGCTGCCCCGGCGCCGCCGGTCGTGACCGTGCCCGACCGGTTCAACGTCGCCGACTACCTCGTTGACCGGCATGTTCGAGAAGGCCGCGGCGGGCGAACCGCCATCCTTTTCGGCGACGAGTCCATCACCTACGCGCAGGTCGCCGATCGCTCCAATCGGGTGAGCAACGGCCTTCGCTCCCTGGGGGTGCGTCGTGAGGAGCGCGTCCTGCTGCTTCTGCTCGACACGCCGGCGTTCGTCTACAGCTTCTTCGGCGCCCAGAAGATCGGCGCCGTCCCGATCCCGACGAACACGCTGCTGAAGAGCCAGGACTATCGCTACATGCTCAACGACTCGCGGGCGCGGGTCGCGATCCTGAGTGAGTCGCTGCTGCCACAACTCGCCGCTATTCCGCGCTCCGAGCTGCCGTATCTCGACCACATCGTGATCGACGGCGTTGCCAGCGGCGAGATGAGCGGCCTGGACCAGCTCTTGACGGGACCCTCGGCGCTCGGCCTGGAACCCACCGGTAAGGATGACGCCGCGTTCTGGCTCTACTCGTCGGGCACCACCGGCTTCCCCAAGGGCGCCGTCCATCTCCACCACGACATCGTCTATACGGTGGTCTGCTACGCGCAGGGCGTGCTGGGCATCACCGCTGAAGACCGGACCTTTTCGGTGGCGAAGCTGTTCTTCGCTTATGGACTGGGCAATGCACTGACCTTTCCCTTCGCGGTCGGCGCGACGACGATCCTCTGGCCGGGGCCGCCCAGCCCGCCGAACGTGTATGC
>VBDZ01000041.1 GCA_005881215.1 Chloroflexota bacterium
GATCCTGATGGTGGAACACGAGTTGCACATGGTCGACCGCCTCTGCGATCCCGTGGTCGTGATGGCCCAGGGAAAGGTGATCGGCCAGGGCGGCATGGCCGCGCTTCGCAAGCAACCCGAGATCGTGGAGGCCTACCTTGTCGGCTGATCACCCGGTCGCAAATGGCCGACCGGCGCCGCTCCTCCGCGCCGACGGCGTGACCTCGGGCTACGGCGGCGAACCGGTCGTGCGCGACGTCTCGATCTCGGTCGGCCGTGGTGAGATCGTCGCCATCATTGGGCCCAATGGGGCCGGCAAGAGCACGCTGCTCAAGACGCTGGTCGGCATCCTGCGCGCCAGCAGCGGTCGGGTCTTCGTCGGTTCGGACGACGTCACCAACCACGCGCCGGAGGACCTCGCCCGGCGCGGCGTCGGCTATGTCCCCCAGGTCAACGATATTTTCGAACCGCTCACCGTGCACGAGAACCTCGAGATGGGCGGCTACCTGCTGGCTGCCGACCGGATCCGGGAACGGGTCGATGAGGTGATCCGGGTCTTTCCGGCGCTGGCGCCGATGCTGAAGCGGCGGGCCGACAAGTTGAGCGGCGGCGAGCGCAAGATGCTCGCCATCGCCCGGGTGCTGATGCTGGACCCGGCCGTGCTCATCCTCGATGAGCCCACCGCCAACCTGTCGCCAAAACTCGCCGACAGCCTGCTCCGCGATCACATTCGACGCTTGGCCAATCTCGACAAGGCGGTGTTGCTGGTTGAACAGCGGGCGCGTGCAGCTCTGGAGGTAGCGGCCTGGACCCTCGTCCTGGTCTCTGGCGCGACCCGGCTGGAAGGGCGGCCCGGCGAACTCCTCGGGCGCCAGGACTTCGAGGAACTGTTTTTGGGAGCCGGCAGCGCACCGACCCGACCGGCCCCCACCCTGCCCTCGCCCGCAAGCGGGGGAGGGAACCATGAGGAGGAGGAGAAGGCATGAGACTGTTGATGTTCCGGCACGGTGGCGAGCGGCGGCTTGGCGTGCTCACCGGAGCGCAGCTCGACGTAGTGGTGGATCTGCTCGCGCTCGCCCCCACCGAGCGCGCGGCGCCGGCCGACCTGCTGAGCCTGATCGAGCTCGGTGAAACCGGATTGAATCATGTTCGGCAGCTGCTGGACTCGCCCAAGGCGACCACTGGCGCCCCGTTCCGCCGCCGCCTGTCCGACCTCACCCTCCTGCCGCCGCTCGACCCGCCGCGCGGCGATGTGCTCGCCATCGGCCGCAACTACGAGAAGCACGCGGCCGAGAGCGCGCGGGCCTGGGGAGAAAACGTCAAGCCGCCCACCGTCTTCACCAAGGCCCAGACCTCGCTGACCGGTCCCTACCACGACATCCCGATCGACCCCGCGGTCAGCGACAAGATCGATTGGGAGGCGGAGCTGGGGGTAGTGATCGGCCGCGGCGGCGCCAACATCAAGGCCGCCGATGCGATGTCGCACGTCTTTGGCTACACGGTCATCAATGATGTCTCAGCCCGCGACATCCAGAATGGCTGGGGCGGCCAGTTCTTCAAGGGCAAGAGTCTCGACGGCTCATCGCCGGTCGGTCCCTGCGTGGTGACGGCCGACGAGATCCCGGATCCGCAGAATCTGCCGGTGACGCTGCGGGTCAACGGCGAGCTCAAGCAGGATGGCCACACCCGGGACATGATCTATCCCGTGGCTCAGCTGATCGTCTGGCTGTCGATCGGGATGACTCTGCGGCCCGGTACCCTGATCGCCACGGGGACGCCGGACGGCGTGGGTTTCGCGCGCACGCCGCCCGAGTTTCTCAAGCCGGGTGACGTGATCGAGACCGAAGTGGGCTCGATCGGCCGGCTGCGCAATCGGATGGTTTCGGCCGCCGTCCCGGCAGCGCGCTAGCCGGCAGACACCCTTCGCGGATCGATGCTGCGTCTACCCTGCAAGGGTGGATATCGACGCGTGGCCGTCTGATGCTGTTCTGATCGCGTGCTGAATTTCATCTCCGGAAACCTCGACTACCTGCTCGCCACCTATGGCTACCTGGCGGTTTTCGTCTTCGTCGGCGTCGAGAGCATCGGCGTACCGGTTCCGGGTGAGACGATGCTGGTGACCGCCGCGATTTACGCCGGAACGACGGGGCGGCTCTCCATCTTCTGGGTCATCGTGGCCTCGGCGGCGGGCGCGATCGTCGGGGACAACATCGGCTACCTGATCGGCCGAACCGGCGGCTACCGACTGCTGAGACGGTACGGTCGCTACATCCGGCTGGAGGAGGATCGGCTCCGGCTTGGCCAGTACCTGTTCCACAAGCACGGGCCCAAGGTGGTGTTCTTCGGGCGATTCATTTCCGTACTGCGCATCTTTGCCGCGTTTCTGGCCGGTGTCAACCGCATGCACTGGCGCCTCTTCCTCATCTTCAACGCGGCGGGCGGCATCATCTGGTCGACGCTTTACGGTGTGGGCGCCTACCGGCTCGGCCAGCAACTGCTGCGACTTTCCGGGCGCATCGATCTGGTGCTCGCCATCATCGGGGTGGGGGTGATCATCGCGGCCATCGTCTTTCTGCGGCGAAATGAGGCGCGGCTGCAGCGCGAGGCCGACGCCGCCGTGCCGCGACCCGTCGAACCGCCGAGCTAGCGAGCCTGGCGGCGCTCTGTCTCGAACAGCTTCGCCAGCAAGTGGAGCAGCTGTTTCTGTTCAGCTGGCGTCAGCCGGTCCAGGAACTGCGGGGGCTGGGCCAGCAGCTGCTCCAAGGACGCTCGAAGGCGCTCCCCCTCCGGCGTCAGCGCCAGCAGCCGAAAGCGGCGATCCGAGGCGTCGGCCCGGCGCTCGATCAGGCCGCGGGCCTCGAGCGAGTCGGCGAGGGCGTTGATGTTGGATGGATCGTAGTGGAGGCGCCGGGCGAGCTCGCGCTGCGACTGCGGCCTGGCCAGCTCTCGAACCAGCTTCCCCTGCGACATCGAGAGGCTGCACTCAGCGACTCGGGCCGTGAAGTCATCGCGCAGGCTGGCGAAGGCATCGTCCCGGAGCAGCTTCCAGAGCGCCCCGGCCGGCTTGCTTTCTACTTTGGTGGCCACACAGGGAATATACCCGCCCGGTCATTGGTTTATTCATTTGAATCGTTCAATGATCTCGACAAGCATTGGAGGCGCAGACATGGCGTTTGTTCCCTACTGGATGAATCCGGCTCGAGCGAAGGAAGCCATCGAGGCCGGCCAGGCGATCGTCCTGGACGTCACCTCCCAATTGATCGACAGCGCCGTCCGCGGCAGGATTCCGGGCGCGGTTCGGGTGTCGCCGCGCGAGATTCTCAACCACAACCGGCACGCGGCCGACGTCGTCAAGGAGCTGCCCGGGCTGTCCCGCGACAAGACGATCATTGCCTACTGCACCTGCCCCGACGAGGAGGCCAGCGCCCGGCTGACGCGCGTCCTTCGCGACGAGGGCTACGACGCGTGGATGCTCGATGGCGGATTGCCGGCCTGGCGCGCGGCGGGCTATCCAATGGAAGTGAACCTGGCCGCGTAGCTCAGTAAACCTGGCCGATTCCGAGCGGATCGTCGCTTCGATCCGCGCGTCGCGTAACCCGGATTCGGCGTCAGGTGGTGCGGCCGGCCGGAACCCGTGCCGGCTGGACGATGTTGAGCAAGTTGCCTTCGCTGTCCTTGAACCAGGCCACTTTGGCACCGCCGCCTTCGGCGATCCCATCTTTGGTCTTGAGCTCGGGGTAGTCGTACTCCTCGAATGTCACGCCTCTGGACTTGAGGTCCTTCACCTCGCCGACGATGTCCTCGACGATGAAGGCCATCTGGGTATGCGTCCCTGACGGCGCGCCCATGGTCCGAAAGACGTTGAACTCAGTTCCGTCGCCGACCCGATAGCGGACGTTGCCAGCGTCTTCCTCCAACGGCTGGAGTCCGAGCTTGTCTCGGTAGAACGCCTTTGCCCGGTCGAGATCCTGGGCCGGAAGAGCCGTCTGCGCTCGCGCACTTTTGAGCATCGCTCCCACCTCCTCGATATATTCGCCATGCTACCTCGATCGGCGGCATAATTCGAGCAGGATGGCGCGGGCAATCTGGACCGGGACGATCAGCTTCGGCCTGGTCAGTGTGCCGGTTCGACTGTACCCGGCGACCCGGCGCAAAGACGTCCGTTTCCACGAGCTGGACCGCTTGAGTGGCCAGCGGATCCGCCACCAGAAGGTGGTCGAACCCGCGCCGCTTCCCGAGCCATTCGAGCCGGCTCGCCTTGCCCCCAGCAAGGCGCCCGCCCAGCCGATGTCGCGAATCGCGACGGCACCCGAGGCACCGAGACGCCAGGGATTCGGCGCAAGTGGGCTCCAGCCAGCGCTACCCGTGGCGGCGGCCGATGTGGTGAAGGGATTCGAGGTGAGCAGAGACCGCTACGTAACGGTGGGCCGTGAGGAGCTCGAGGAGCTCGCTCCCGAGCGAAGCCGGACCATCGACGTCGAACAATTCGTCGATGCCGCCGCCATCGATCCGATCTACTACGACACCAGCTATTACGTCGTCCCGGAGCGCGATTACCAGCGTGCCTTCGGGCTGCTGGTCGAGGCGATGCAGGAGACGAAGCGGATCGCGGTCTGCTGGTTGGTGCTCCGCAAAAAGCGCTACCTGGCGGCGCTGCGGCCCCGCGGCCGGGTGATGGTGCTCGCGACCCTCTTCCATGCGGATGAGATCCTGCCGATATCGGAGCTGGAACCCGCGGCGCCCCGCGACCTGCGCAACAAGGAACGGGAGATGGCCGCGCTGTTGATCAATACGCTGTCCGGACCGTTCGAGCCGGAGCGGTACCCGGACACGTACCGGCAGCGATTGACCGCGCTCATCGAGGGGCGGGCCGCATCGGCTCGGCCGGCGGCGCCCGAGGTGGCGATGGGCAGCGCCCTCCCCGACCTGATGGCGGCACTGCAGGCGAGCGTCGAGCAGGCGCGGCAGGCGGCCAAACGCCCCCACCCTGCCCTCCACCGCAAGCGGGGGAGGGAAACCCCAACGGCAGCCCGGCGAAAGCGCAAGACGGCCTGAGCTAGCTGGGGCGGTTCGCAGGAACCAGGCTGTACGAGACCCAGGGGCCGCGCTGCCCGCCGTGCCGATCATAGAACCGCTGCGCATCGTGGTTGTCCGCCGCGGTGACCCAGTCGAGCCGGACGTAACCGTGCTGCGTAGCGTATGCCAGGCTGGCGTCGAACAGCGCCGCGCCCACGCCATGATTGCGAAGACTGGGGTTCACGAAGAGATCATTCATCACCAGGATGCGGTCGGCAACCAGGGTGTCGAAGCTGGCATAGAGCGTCGCAAATCCCTGCAGCCGGCCGTCGGCCTCCGCGACCAGCTGTACGCCGCGATCCGGATCGCCGTCGAGCGCCCCGAGCAGCGCCTCGACCTTGCTGCTCGCTGGAAACGGGGTCCGATAAAACGCGAAGTACCCCTTCATCAGCTCGATCAGTTGGGCACGATCCTCGTGTTTGGCCGGGCGAACGACCATCCGGCCAGCCTAGCATCAGGCTGATGCCGGCCCAGCCTGCCCGGATCACGACGATCACGACCGCCGTCCCTCCGGTGAGCGCCTCGGTCGACGAGGTCTGGGACGCTCTTGGGAAGGCCCGCGGCCGCCGGATGCCCCGGCCGCCCGGGGTCGAGGGGGCGCGGACCCGATATTTTGCGGAACCGCTGAGCTCGCTGATGGCGCCCCGCAGCCAGAGCCGGCAGACGGATGCTTACCTGGAGCACGGCCGCGTGCTGGCCCGCCAGGTTTCGTGCGATGCGCTGGAGTCGAGCGGCGTTGCGCGATCGAGCATCGGACTGGTGATCGGGGTGTCCTGCACCGGCGTCGTGCTGCCGTCACTCGACGCCGAGTTGATCCCGATCCTCGGTCTCGACCCGGAAGTGGCTCGCCTCCCGATCACCGAGCTCGGCTGTGGCGCCGGCATTGCCGGCCTGGCCCGGGCGCTCGACTATCTTCGGGCGTACCCGGATCGAGCGGTCCTTCTGTTCGCGGTCGAGCTGCCCTCGCTGACGTTCCAGCCCGACGATCATTCGGTGGACAACCTGGTAGCGGCCATGGTCTTCGGCGATGGCGCGGGGGCGCTGGTTCTGCAGGCCGGCGAGGCACGGGGTGGATGGACCGTCGACGAATGCGCCACCGTGCTGGTTCCCGGTGGCGCGCGGCACCTCGGCTACGAGCTGCGCGACGGCGGCCTTCGGGTGATCCTGAGCCGCGAGCTCCCGCAGCTGGTGGAGCAGCACCTGGGGCGCGCCGTGGCGTCGTTCCTCGACCGTGCCGGGCTCACGCTCGCCGAGATCGACCTGGTCGCCGCCCATCCCGGCGGACCCCGGATCTTCGATGCCGTCGAGCGCGCGCTCGAGCTTCGGTCCGATGCGCTGCAGACCTCCCGGCAGGTCTTCGAGGCGTACGGGAATGCGTCGAGCGCCGGCATCTTTTTCGTGCTCGATGCGCTGCGATGCCGGCAGGCGACCGGTCGGGTGCTGGCCATCGCGTTTGGACCGGGGCTGTCGATCGAGCTCGCCCTGATGCGGCTGCGCCGGTGACCGCCGCCGGCTACGCCCGAGTTCTGCTTGCGTTCGGGATGCAGCGAGGGATCGAGCTGCTCTACTCGGGACGGAACGAGCGGCTGATTCATCGACGCCAGCCCAACGCGCCGCAGGCCGGGCGGTCGGTGTGGCCCTGGATCGCCGCCGTCAATCTTGGCCTGTTCACGCTGCCCGCGATCGAGCGATGGCGCCGCCGGCGACCACCGCCGCGGCTGATCGCCGCCGTGGGCTGGGTCAGTGCGCTCGCGGCGGTCGGCCTTCGGTTGAGCGTGCTGGCGACCCTGCGAGAGGCATGGAACGTCCGCGCGCTGGTGCCGCGCGACCTGCACGTCATCGACCGCGGGCCGTATCGCTGGATTCGTCACCCGAACTACGTGGCGCTCGGCCTCGAATTCCTCGGGCTGCCGCTGATCGGCGGCGCCTATCGCAGCGCGATCGGGCTGAGCGCCGCGAATGCCTGGCTGCTGCGCCAGCGCATCGCCG
>VBDZ01000042.1 GCA_005881215.1 Chloroflexota bacterium
CGAGCATCTCGCAAGGCCCGCAACCTCGTTTCACGACCTCACTGCGCGATCACGACCGACAACGCTCATGAGCCTGTCGTCATCGAAGGCGAGGCGGAGGTCATCGACGACCTCAGCGCGATCCGCGCCTTTACCGACCGAAGCAATCAGAAATACCGGACGGATTACCCGCTCGAGTTCTTCACCCAGCCGTCGAATGCCTGCTTCCGCGTTCGACCGCTCTGGGCATTCGGTCTCACCGAGTCGGATTTCACCGGCTCCCCCACTCGCTGGACCTTCCCCCGCTGAGCCAGCGCGACCAGCCAGATCCCCTCGGCCAGGACCGCCGGCCACGCCCACAGCGGTGCGAGATAAACCGGAAGGTAGAGCGCCGGGATGATGGCCCGCTGCCATCCGCGAGGCTGGGTTCGTAGGACGAGCCACGCTGCCAGCAGCAACGCCGCCAGGTCGTAGTAATTGACGTAGGGGCTGACCAGCATAGTGCCGACCAGGCCGGCCGCGATTGGCATCTCCGGCCCGGCGCCCCGGTTGCGGTAGGCGATCATCAGCGAGAGCGCGAGGGCGAGCAGCGCCGCGGGCACGGCCAGCCTCGGAATGGGGATCGTGTGCCAGATCGAAATCTGCAGCGGTCCACCGAGCCCCTGGGCGAGCCGGAGGGAGGCCTCGATGCCGGTCAGCCCGGCCGTGCCAACCGCAAGCCAGCTCGCGACCACCAGCGGCACCGTGGCGAGCATCCATCCGACAAACACGCGGCGGTAACCGGCGAGCAGCAGCGCGAACGGCACCAGGGCCGCGACCTGCGGCTTGAGGGCCAGCAGGGCCAGGACCATCCCCGCCGCCATGGGCCGGTCCTGACGGATCAGCCACCACGCCGTCGCCACGGCGGCGACGATCAGGAGCGAAGCCTGGCCGAACTCGAAACCGATGAACACCGGTAAGAGAGCGAGCGCGCCGATCAGCTGGGCCGCCTTCACCGGCAGAGATCCAGGCGCAGCCAGCCAGGCGGTGAGCGCGAGGCAGCCGCCGAGCACGCCCAGCCAGATCGCGGTGGCCAGCGTATACGGGAGAAGGGTCAGCGGGGCCACCAGCCAGGCGAGCAGTGGCGGGTTGAGGTAGGGGAGGTAGCGACCCACCACCGGGGTCACCGCCGGCTGGAACAGCGACGGATCATAGATCGTCGCCCAACCGTGCGCCAGCCCGATGCGAGCCGCGAGATGGTAGACGTAGAAATCCGGGAGCGCGACGTGGGGCGGCGCCACGGCCGACGCCAGCCACAGGTCAAAGGCAAGGAGAATCGCCCCGATCATCCCGCCGGCGAGAAGGACCCGATGCCCGTGGAGGTACGGCGCATGCGGCACCACTGGCGGTATGACGCGGCCGGCCGCCGAACACGCCAAGGCCGGAAGTTGACGGTAATGGTGTCACAAGATATCGTTGACGCGCAGGAGATATCCGGCGAAGGGAACCAACCGCGTGGCAGGACCACTGGCGACGGCCAACCGCGAGATCCGGGAGGCCGAACGGTTGGACGAGCAGCGCCACCTGGCCCGCCTGGCCGAGCCGAGACGGCTCACCGACCGGCTGCTGAACCAGCTCGAGGAGTTGAACCTTGACGATGTGGGCGAGGTACCGGATAGCTACGAGCCGACGCTCGCCGACCTACGGGCGCATCTGGTTGGTCTGGGCGGCGTCGGGAGCCGGCTGATCGAACGCCTTCAACCCGGGATGAGCACCGCCGAACTGATCGAAACGGTCTTCTCCATTCAGGAGATCATTTCCCCTCCCAAGCTGCCGCCGGGCGCCGTACCGTTCGACGACGGTGAGCCGACCTAGTCCGGAACCCTCAGGGCCGCCGAAACAGAAACACGTCGGTGCGGTAGGAAAGCACGATCAGCGCCTGACCTCGCGCCAGGTCCCGAAGCTCCTCAGCAACGGCCGCCCGGTCCCGCTCGCCCAACATCGCGATGAAGCTGATCGAGAGCACCCGGTCCACCAGGCCGTCGGGGTCGACAACCTGCGCGTAGCGGAACTGCCGTTCGCCGGCGGGCTGAAAGAGCGGCGACGACTGAATCACCTCCCGCCAGCTATTGGCCTCGTGGGCCGGCGCCCGGCCGCGATAGCGGCGAATGATCGCGTCCAGGCTGGCCTGGAGCGCATCGCCCTGATCCCGACGGTTCCAGATCAAGCCGAGCCCACCGCCTTCACGGAGGACCCGGTGCATCTCGGTGAGGGCCGGCACACCGGCAAACCAGTGAAACGCCTGGGCGGCAGTGATGGCGTCCGCGGACCCGTCGGCGCAGGGAATCGCCTCCGCGCAGCCGTCGAGGATCTCGACGCCGAGTACCGCCCGGCCGAGCTCGTCGCGCATCGCCGGCACGGGTTCGATCGCGATGATCCGCGCGCCCGTCGGCCGCAGCATCCGGGTGAACTTCCCGGTGCCGGCGCCCAGGTCAATGACGGTGGTCCCCTGACCGATCCCCAGGCTGGTCACCAGCCAGTCGACCGCCGCTTCGGGATAGCTCGGCCGGCCTCGCTCATAGGTGGCGGCCGCTCGTCCGAATCCCTCCGCCGCCGCTCGATGGACGCCCACCGCGCTCAGCCTACGACGTCGAGGCTAGTCGGGCCCGTACCATGAGGCCCGTGAAAGCGGGCCTCTGGCCGATGCTGGCGACGAGCGCGCTGCTCACCGCGTGCGGCACGAGCGCGTCCGGGCCACCCTCCGCCCAGGACATCCTCAACAAGCCCAACACGGCGAACGTCAGGGACGCGCACTTCACCCTGGTCGCGCACGTCGTGACCGGCAACATTTCCTTCGACGCCACCGGTGATGGGATCATCGTCATCAAGCCGACCCAGGCCTCGAAGTTCACGATGGAAACCAGCGTCAGCGGCCAGAACCTGAAGTTCGAGGAGATCATCGTAGGCGGCAAGGAATACGATCTGTCGCCTGATAACCCACGCTGGACCGTGAAATCAACCAGCACCTCGAACCCGGGCTCATTCAAGGGTACGAAGGCGGCCTACCTCGGGGAGGCGAACCTCAAGGACGGGAAAGCCTGGCACGTCAAGGCGACCGACGAGAACGGCAACCCGTTCGAGGCGTGGATACGCGAGAGCGACGGCTATCCGCTGAAGTACGCGAGCACCTCTGCGGGCACGACCTTTACCGCCAGCTTTGACCGGTTCAACACGGGCGAGACCGTAATGGCTCCGCCGGCCTCGGACATCCAGCAATAATCGTGGCCGTCATGGGTCGACTGATCGCGCTGATGATCGCCGCGGGGCTGCTCGCCGCCTGCGGCGGACCGGGCACCCCCCTGGGTCCGCCCACCCCCAAGGACATCCTGAGCAAGCCAAACCACGGGAACCTGCAAGACGCGCATTTCCTGGTCACCGGGAAGTTCTCCGGTCAGGGCGGAACGGTCGATCTCAAAGGCGACGGCGAGCTGGTGTACAAGGCACCTGGCGCCGGCCAGTTCAAGTTTCAGACGGTGGTGGCCGGCCAAACGGTGAGCTTCGAGGAAATCTCGATCGGCGGATCTAACTACACCTTGACGCAGCCGGGCAACGGCAAATGGGTGTCCAACCCCAGTAGCTCGCCGCTTGGTCCGACCAGCTTCAGCGGGGTCTCGGACTTCAAGTACGTCGGCGAGGAGAACCTGCCGAATGGCAAGGCCTGGCATGCGAAGGCCAAGGACAAAGATGGAAACGCGTTCGACGGCTGGATCCGCGAGAGCGACGGCTACCCGCTGAAGTACACGCTGACGCAGCAGGGCAATGCGCTGACCTTGACCTTCGACAAGTTCAACACCGGCGTGCGGATCTCGGCACCGCCGCCATCGCAAGTGGTCCGGGGCTAAGCTGACGCGCCGGCTCGTCCTCCTGCTGTTCGCGGCCATCGCGGCGACCGGTTGCGGCGTGCCCACCCTGGGACCCGCCCCGAGCGCGAAGGAGGTGCTGGCCAAGCCGCAGCAATCGAACCTCAAGGACGCGCATTTCACTGTCACCGGAAAGGTCACCGACAACGGGGTCACCCTGAATCTGGTGGGCGACGGGGCCCTCGTCTACAAACCCAAGCCCGAGGGCCGGTTCAAGTTCCAGACGACGGTGGGCGGGCAGACGGTGTCGATCGAGGAGATCTCGCTCGACGGAACCAACTATGGCAAGACCCCGAGCTCGCCCAAATGGGTGGCGACGAACAGCAGCTCCGGGATCGATCCGACCGCGTTCGCCGGTGCCAGCGCCCAGAAATACATCGGCGAGGAAAACCTGCCCCAGGGGAAAGCCTGGCACGCGAGCGCGAAGGACAAGGACGGCAATGCCTTCGATGCCTACATTCGGGAGAGCGACGGCTACCCGATCAAGTACGTCGAGACCCAGACGGGCGGGCAGAACATCACCCTGAGCTTCGACCGCTACAACGCCGGCGAGACGATCACCGCTCCGCCCGCAGACCAGATCCAGTCGGGTTAGCTGAATGGAGGCGTTCGCCCGAACGGGCGAGGCAATCCGCGCCACCAACAGCAAGCTGGAGAAGACGCGGCTGCTCGGCGAGTACTTCGCCGGGCTCGATGACCAGACGTTGCCGCTGGCGGCCGTCTATTTCGCCGCCCGTCCCTTCGCCGACCGCGACCAGCGGAAGTTGAATCTCGGCTACGCCGTCATCCGCCAGGCCGTCTGCGAGATCGCCGGCGTCGACGAGGGCGTGCTCGGCGAGTCCTACATGCGGCACAGCGATGTCGGCGACGTGATCGAGGAGGTGCTCGCAGGCCACACTCACCCGCAGCCGACATCCTTGCGTGATGTGCACGAGACCTTCGTCCGGATCTACGAGCAGCGCACCATCAAAAAGAAAGCGGAGGCGCTGCGCGAGCTGCTCGACCGGCTGAGCCCGCGGGAGGCGAAATACATCGGCAAGATCCTGACCGGCGACCTGCGCATCGGTCTTCGGGCGGGGCTGGTCGAAGAGGGGATCGCGAAAGCCTTCGGCGCACCGCTGGCCGACGTCTCCTGGGCCAGCATGCTGACCGGCGACCTGGGCGAGGTCGCCTCGCTCGCCCGCCGCGGGGAGCTGCGGTCGGCGCAGTTGCGGCTGATGCATCCGCTGCAGTTCATGCTCGCATCGCCGGAAGAAGATGCCGAGGCGATCATGCGTCGGGTCGGTGGCGAGGCGTGGGTCGAAGACAAATACGACGGAATCCGGGGCCAGCTCCACAAAGAGGGGGATCGGGTCGTCCTGTATTCACGCGACTTGAATGAGGTCACCGCCGCCTTTCCCGAAGTGGTAGCGGCGGCCGGCGCGGTCCCGCACGACCTGCTGCTCGACGGCGAATTGCTCGCCTTCAAGGATGGAGTGGTGCGCCCATTCTTCGAGCTGCAGCATCGGCTCGGGCGCAAAGTGGTGAGCGCCGAGCTGCTCACGGAGGTGCCGGTCATCTTCGTGGCGTTCGATCTCCTCTACCTCGATGGCCGCAATCTGCTGACCGAGCCGCTGCGGGAGCGGCGGCGGATGCTCGACGACCTGAGCCTCCCCTCCCCCTTCATGCTGGCCTACCTGATTCGGGCGCTAGACGCCGTCGAGCTCGATCGCATCTTCGAAGGCGCCCGCGCCCGAAACAACGAGGGCCTGATGGTGAAGGATCCGGAGAGCCGCTACACGCCCGGTCGGCGCGGGCTCGGCTGGCTGAAACTGAAGAAGGCGCTCGCGACGCTGGATGTGGTCGTAACCGGTGTCGAAGTCGGCCATGGAAAACGCAAGAACGTCCTGTCCGATTACACCTTCGCGGTTTACGACGAAGCCGCCGACCGGCTGGTCAATATCGGCAAGGCGTACTCGGGATTGACGGACGTCGAGATTGCGCAGATGACCGACTACTTCAAATCGATCACGCTCAAGGACTACGGACGGTTTCGCCTGGTCCAACCCGAGATCGTGCTCGAGGTAGCCTTCGACGCCATCATGGAGTCGGGCCGACATGACTCCGGCTACGCGCTACGATTCCCCCGGATCAAGCAGATCCGGCGCGACAAGACGGTACGTGAGATCGACACGCTGGCGAACGTGGCGAGGATGCACCGGGCATTCACCGGTGATCGAGTCCAGCTGGTCGAGCCGGCGCAGGCTTAGAGGGCGACCCGAGGCTGCGCCGCCGCGGCGGCCGCCCGGTTGCGGGCGACGACGATCAGGGCAACCGCGGCGAGGATGATGCCGCCCGCGACCACGGTCCGCAGGTCGATCCGCTCACTGAGGAAGATGGTGCCCAAAATGACCGCGACCACCGGGTTGACGTAAGCGTAGGTCGACACCAGCGAGAGTGGTGCCGATCGCAGCAGCCAGACATAGGCGGTAAAACCGATCAGGCTGCCGAAGACGATCAGGTAGGCCAGAGCGACGATCGAGGTCGTCGAGAAGGGGTGCAGCCGGCCGAGCTCGCCGGTCACCACGCTGGCGATGGCGAAGAGCACGCCGGCGCACAGCATCTCCATCGACGCGGCGACCAGGGGTCGGCTGGGAAGCCGGACGTGGCGGGTGAAGACCGAGCCGGATGCCCAGCACAGTGGGGCGGCCAGTGCCAGCGCCGCGCCAAAGAGACTGATGTGACCCGGGCCGGGCGATCCGATCAGGAACGCCACCCCACCAAAGCCAATGACCAGGCCCACGATCACCAGTGGCGGCAGGCGTCGACCAAAGGCAATTCGATCGATGACCGCCATCCAGAGTGGCGCGGTGGCAACCAGCAGCGCGACCACACCGGTCGGGACATACTGCTCCGCCAGGATGACACCGCCGTTGCCGCCGACCAGCAGGGCGGCGCCGATCACGAAGGCCGCCAGCCACTGGCGGGGTCCGAGCCGGTCGCTGCCGGCATCGGTGGTGCGGGCGGCGACGGCGTACAGGATGCCGCCCGCCACCAGAAACCGCACCGAGCCCATCAGCAGCGGTGGGATGGTGGCGATCGAGTACTTGATGCCCAGATAGGTCGACCCCCAGAGGAGGTAGACCGTCCCCAGCGCCAGCCAAATACGGCCGGACGGGCTGGCCACCCGGGCGCTGGCCTGCCGGCGAAGGGCGCCGGCCAACTCAGCGGCTGCCAATTTTCGGGCGGTGGCCACTGACGTCCCTACTCAGCGGTCAGGCGGCCTTACGCTCGTCGGGCCGGCCGATCAGTAACCAGCGGCGGCGCTGGTTGGTGTGGCGCCGGGCGCGCTCGAAGTGGCGCGCCAGCCGGCGTTCGGCCGCTTCGCGCTCGAACTGCGCCTGCCGATCCATCGCCCAGGTGTAGAGAGATTGGTAATTCTGCATTGTCTGTGTCACCTCGCTGCCGGTTAGAATTAACCCGTCAAGTGGTATAAAGGGGTTACATGTGAACGATTCAGTCACAGATTCCGGTGCCCCCTTGATGCCGGTCGTGGTGGGTCATCTGGCGAAGGTCCAGACCGGTCTCGATTTCGTCAACACCCTCGACCTGTGGCCGGTTACTCACGACCATTTGGACTCCCCCATCGCCGCCCTCGACTGGCTCGTCGCTCACGACCTGATGCACCTCGAATCGCGGACCCGCCTGCTCGCCCAATACGCGGGCTCACCAGCGATTGGCGCCGAGATGTTGAATCGGCTTCGACGGGTCCGGCGTGCCATGCGAGGCGTGATCGAGGCCTCTGCCGCGCACCGAGCCCCGGAACCGGCCGACCTCGATGAGATCAACCGGGCGTTGCGCACCCACTATATCTACGAGCTGGTCCCCGCGCCGGACGGCGTGTCACTCGATCATCGCCACCAGGGCGACCCGGTGGACGGTGCCATCGCCCGGCTCTCGGAATCCATCGCCCGCGAGCTGATCCAGGGCGACACGTCACGCCTGCGGATCTGTGAGAACCCCCAATGCCGCTGGGTTTTCAAGGACACCTCGCGCACCGGCAGGCGCAAGTGGTGCAGCATGCGCAGCTGCGGGAATCGGGCCAAAGTGGCGCGCCATCGGGCCCGACTCAAGGCCTTAGAATGACCGCCCGGAGGGGTGTCCGAGCGGTTTAAGGTGCGGCTCTCGAAAAGCCGTGTGGCGGCAACGCCACCGCGAGTTCGAATCTCGCCCCCTCCGCCATCGGTTACCCCGATCTGAACGCCGCCTCGGCTGGCGGCCGGCTCTTTCGCATCGCGGCATACGCCCGTCGGGCCGGCGGAAGGAAACGAATCGCGCGGGGGGCGACCGCGACCAGCCGCGGAAGAGCGGTTCGGCAGGCCCCAAAGGCCAGCTCCTCCATCCATCCCCACCGCAGCCGGTACCCCTCACGTAATGTCGTGGGCAGCAGGCCGGCTGTCAGTACGGTCAGCGGGACGAAGGCTGAGCGCGGCACGCCGGGGAAACCCGGGCGCAGAACCGCGGCGGCCATCCGGCGGGCGTCGTCCCCGACCGCCACTTCTCCCCGTCCAATCATGTCCTGCAGGTACGCGTCGAGTTCCTCGACGTTCGCCGGGTAGATTGACGGGGGAATTCCCAACAGGGCACCGATCTCTTTGGTGTCCTGGTAGTACCGGTCGGCCTCGGCGGCCGTGAGTGGACCGACGAACGCGCGGTACGCCCGAACCGCCGAATAGACCAGGGTGGCCTGCACCCACATCAGCAGGTCCGGGTCCATCGCGGAATAGTCGGGGCCGCGGACGCTCCGATGGCGGCTATTGATCGCTCGGACCGCCTGCATCGCGGACGAGCGCGATCCGAACACGATCGCCAGCGTGAGATCGAGCGTGCGAAGCAGGCGGCCTGCCGGGTCGACCTCGTAGCGGCTGTGGTCGCGCACGCCGGCCGCGACTTTCGGATGGGCGAATTGCATCAGGATGGCGCAGGTGCCGCCCAGCGCGACCGCCGCCTCGCGGTTCACCCGCCAGATCGCCGACCCTGGGCCGAAGAGACCCGGCCCCTCGTTTATGCTTCCTGACGCCATCGATTCGAGTCTAGCGACCGGTCCTCGCGATGATGCCCACTTTATGGAGCGGGCGCTGGCCCTGGCACGTCGCGCCGCGGACATGGGCGAGGTTCCGGTTGGTGCCGTACTGGTGCGCAACGGGTCGGTGCTGGCGGAAGCCCATAACCTGATCGAAAGTATGCCCGATGCGACGGGGCACGCCGAGATGCTGCTCCTGCGGGAGGGCGCCCGGCTGTTGCAGTCGTGGCGGCTCGATGGCGTGACGCTCTACGTCACGCTGGAACCATGTCCCATGTGCGCCGGCGCGATGGTGCTGGCCCGCATCGATCGGCTGGTCTACGGCGCCCCCGATCCGAAAAAAGGTGCGGTCGACTCCGTCTACGACGTGCTCCGGCACCCGGCGAACAATCACCGCGTGCAGGTGAGCTCGGGTGTTCTCGCCGAGCCGGCGGGACAGCTGCTGCGCGATTTCTTCGTCGCCCGCCGCACCCGTCCCTAGTTGTCGCCCTGGGCGGGTGTCGCGGGATGCGTGTCATGCTGGTGGGCCGAGCGGGCCTGCAGATCACGCTTGCTCCCGTTGAAGGTCTGGTCCACGTGCGCATGGGCTTTGGTCACGATCTCGGCCGACTGCGGGTCACCGCCGGCGCTCAACGATCCCGCCATAGCGTCGAGGCTTGCGTCAGCATGCGCCTGCCGCTCCGTCAGATACCTGGTCAACGCATCGCTCGCCTGATTGTCGAGCACGCTGGAGGCGACCGACCTGTCGAACAACGCGACGGCGGCATCGTATTGACTCACGAGCCGCACGCCGTCCGCGTTGCGGCCGGCGGCGAAGAGCCGCTGGGCTTCCTGCAGGCGGAGCTCGGCGAAATGCAACTGCAGACGCGCGCGCTCAGCGCTGTTGAAGGTCAGGGTCGACTGCGCCTGTTCGGTGCCGAGCTTGACGGCGTAGAGCGGATCGCCGGGCAGGCTGCTGCCGGAAGCCGCCGCCGCCGTGAGCCCGCCGACCAGCAGGGCCGCCGCGACCACAAGGGCGAAGGTCAGCCGCGCCGCTGGCCGCGGCCAGGACCCGAGCCGATTCCAGCGCCGCGCCTGCCGCTTACGCGCGGCGGTCGCCAGCATCTGGTTTCGGGCGCGCAGCCGGAACGCCGGGTCGGCCGCCGGCGCGCCCAGCGCACTGAGGTCGACCGACAGTCGCAGGAGCGCGACCAGCTCGTCCCGATCGGCGGGGTACCGGCGCAGCACCTGCGGTAGGCTCCGATTCTCCACCGCCTGGAGGCACTCCTGCAGCGGACCGCTCAGGTCACGCACGGCGGGCCTCGATCTGCGCAGGTTCGAGCAGGTAGCGATAGAGGCTGGCGAGCGCCCGGTGCTGCATGGAATGGATGGCGCCCGGCCGGCGCCGGGTCAGGCGGGCGATCTCGTCGACCTCCAGGTTGTCGATGAATCGCATCGTGATCACCTGTTGCTGCTCGGGAGTCAGCCGGCGCATCGCCTCCAGCAGCCGGCGGCGGTCCTCGGAGTTCTGCGCCATCGCCGCGGGGTCGGTTTGGGGGCGGTCGTCGCGGACGTGCTCGGTGAGCTCGACGGCGCTGCGCCCGGCACGGCGATAGCGGTCGACCAGCATGTTGTGCGCGATCCGGTAGAGCCATGAGGAAAAGGCCACGCCGCGGGGCCGATAGCGGGCGATGGAATCGACCATCTTCAAGAAGACCTGCTCGGTGAGGTCTTCCGCATCGGCCTGGTGGCGCACTCGGGTGAAAAGGTAGCGATAAATTCCATCGAAATGCCTGTCATACAGCTCGGCCAGCGCCCCCGCGTCGAGAGCCTGGGCGCGGCGGATGAGGGCGTCGTCGGACGTCTTCAAAGCGCCTACAGCATATAACGGGTATGCCGCCCAATTTGAACGGGCGCGTACGGGTAACCTCTTATAATCACGGGCGCGGCGGTGGCTTTAGCTCAGCTGGTTAGAGCATCAGATTGTGGATCTGAGGGTCGAGGGTTCAAATCCCTCAAGCCACCCATCTCGCCATGACTAATTCGTCGAGGAGAGGAAGTGGTGGAAGGCCCAGTGTTCTTCGGTGGCTTTATCTTCCTGATCCTGTGGTTCGTGCTGTTCTGCGCAGCCGCTGGACTGGTCGCTTATTTCATCATCCCGGCGATCGTTCAGAAGGTCCGGCACGATAGTGCCCTGGTGACCTTGGAGCAACGCTTTGCCCGGGGCGAGATCGACAGCGAAGAATTCAAGAAGCGACGCCAGGAGCTGCTCGGGCGCTAACCCTGAGATAGAATCGGTCCGCGATGCCGGGCATCCTCGAGGGGAAGAAGATCCTGGTCACGGGCGTCCTCACGCCGGCCAGCATTGCCTTCGCCATCGCCGAAACGGCCCAGCAGGAAGGGGCGGATATCGTCCTCACCAGCTTCGGGCGCGCGATGAGCCTGACCGAGAAGAGCGCCCGCCGGATGAAGCCCACGCCGGACATTCTCGAAATGGACGTCAACAACCAGGAGCAGGTCGACGCCCTGGCCGAGACGCTGAAACAGCGCTGGGGTCGGCTGGACGGGTTTGTCCACGCGATCGCGTTCGCCCCCGCGGACGCGCTGGGCGGGAACTTCCTGACCGCTCCGTGGGAGAGCGTTCAGACCGCCTTTCGGACCAGCGCCTATTCGCTCAAGGCGATGGCGCAAGCGCTGAGCCCGCTGATGGCGGAGCAGGGCGGCAGCATCGTGACCCTTGATTTCGACAACTCCACCCAGGCGTGGCCCTTCTACGACTGGATGGGGGTCTGCAAGGCGGCGCTCGAATCGGTCACCCGCTATCTTGCCCGGGATCTCGGCCGCCACCGGATCCGGGTCAATGCCCTGGCCGCGGGGCCGCTGAAGACGATGGCCGCCAAAGGCATTCCCGGATTCGAGCGTTTCGAGGACAGCTGGGGGAAGCGCGCGCCGCTCGGTTGGGACAGTACCGATCGCACGCCGGTGGCGAAGATGGCGTGCGTCCTGCCTTCCGACTGGAGTTCCGCGACCACCGGGGAGATCGTCCATGTCGACGGTGGATACCACGCCATGGGTGCGGAGATCGCTAC
>VBDZ01000043.1 GCA_005881215.1 Chloroflexota bacterium
TAGCCCGAGGTCACCCGCTCCGCTCGCAGGCGCGGCGCCGGCCGCCCGTTCGCCGAAGCCCGGTCAGCCGACAAGGTAGGCCTCGACGATCTCGCGTTGCTTACGAAGGGCGGCCATCCCGCCCTGGCCGATCACCCTACCCTGGGCCATCACGATCACCGGATCGCAGAGCCGGTCCACCATATGCAACTCGTGCTCCACCATCAGGATGGTCAGACCCTCGTCCCGCAGGGTCTCGAGGTAGCCGGCGATCTCGTCCACGATCGAGGGATGCACCCCGGACATCGGCTCATCGAGCAGCAGCAGCCTTGGCCGCAGCATCAGCGCCCTCATGATCTCGACCAGCCGTTTCTGGCCGCCACTCAACGTGCCGGCGTAATCCGATTCCTTGGCGCTCATGCCAAAGCGCTTCAGCAGCCCACGAGCCTGGGCGACCAGCCGCTCCTCGTCGGGCATCCAGTACCGTTTTCCGAGCAGCGCGCCCAGTAACGATTCGCCGCGATTGTCCGGCGCGGCGACCATCAAGTTCTCGAGCACCGTCAGCTGGGCGAACTCCGAAGGCAATTGAAAGGTCCGCACCAATCCGCGGCGGGCGCGCTGGTAAGCGGGCATCCGGGTGATGTCTTCGCCCTGGAAGATAACCGTGCCCGATGAGGCGGGCAGGGTGCCTGCCAGCACCGCCATCAGGGTCGACTTGCCGGCGCCGTTCGGTCCGATCAGGCCGGTGATCCGCCCCGGCATCACCTCGATGGAGACACCGTCGACGGCGTGCAAGCCTTCGAAATGTCGATGGACGTCGCGCGCCGTCAGCATCGGTTCGCTAAGAGGCATGGGCACCCTCGACCCAGTGGGTGTCCTCGGTCACCGGCGCACCAGGAAAGACGTGTCGAGGCTCGGGTGCGACGCCCCTGGGGCGGAACCACAGGAAGCCGAGGATGAAAAGGCCGATGCAAATCCATTCCAGCGCCGGGATCAGCTGCGGCGGACCGACGTTCATGCGCGTCAATAGCCGCGTGACCTCCTCGAAGCCGACCGGCACCAGCAGAGCGCCGAGGATGGCGCCGACATTGTTGCCCCGGCCGCCGACGATGACCGCGGCGAACAGGATGATGGTCTCGGGATACAGCCAGGTCGACGGCGCCCAGACCTGGAGGAAGCCGACCAGAATCGCCCCCGAGAGTCCGGCGATCGCGCCGCCGACGATGAACATCGTCATTTTCAAAGCGGACGGATTCTTCCCCAGCGCGGTGGCCGCGAGCTCGTTATCCCGCATCGCACGGAGCGAGCGACCGTATGGCGAGTTGACGATTCGCGCTGAGATGAACCAGATGATCGCGACGCAGATCGCCGTCAGGCCGATGTAGAGGTACTGGTAGGCGTGCGTATTGGTGTCGACCTGGTCCTGCAGCGGCTGGGGGACCAGCGCGAGACCGGCCGCGCCGTTCAGCAACGGTCGCGCGTTGTTGATCACCGTGTTGGCGATGATCGACGTCACCAGCAGGGCGATGGCCTGGTAGTCGGCACGCAGTCTGCGCAGGACCACCAGGCCCACCGGGAGGGCCAGCAGCCCGCCAGCGATCGCGCCCCCGATCCAGGGGATGGGAAAGGGAAGCTGGTAACCACCAAAGTAAATCTGGAAGCTGTAGTCAGGCGCTGAGTCCGGTGGCATCGACAGAATCGCTGCGGCATAGGCGCCCGCCGCCTGGAAGATGATGAAGCTGAAGTTGACGATGCCCGACACGCCGAACTGCAGGTTCAGCGCCAGGCAGGCGATGATGTCGACGCCGGCGAAAATCAGCAAATTTGCCGCGTAATAGGTGTTCATCCGGCCGCCGCCAGCGCCCCGCGCTTCGCGAGCAGCCCCTGCGGTCGCAGCAGCATGACCAGAACCAGGATCCCGAAGGCAACCACCTGCTTGTAGTCAGGCGCCCACACAGCGGCGCTGAGCTCGGTGATCAGACCGATGATCACCGCGCCGAGCATCGCCCCGTACGGCTGGCCGGCGCCTCCGAGCACAGCCGCGGCCAGCGCCGTGATCAGAAAACCGGCGCCACTGGCGATGGTGAAGGAGTCGGAGTCAAGCGCCGCGACGACGCCGGCCAGACCACATAGTCCTCCGGTGATCAGCCACACGACGTCGATCACACGCTGAGTTGGGATGCCGCAATTGCGGGCGAGCGTGGGGTTCGCGGCGGTGGCACGCATCGCCTTACCCAGCCGGGTGTAGCGCAGCAGGGCGTGGATGGCCAGCATGACCGCCACGGCGAGCACGATGATGACGATCTGGTTGACGGTTAACGCGATGGCGCCAATGCGCAGCAGGTGGCTGAACCGCTCGCGATAGGCGACGCTGAAGTATCCAACGATCGGCAGCATCCCGTTGGCGATCATCAACGACACCGCCAGCGACACAATGACCATGCCGAGCAGGGCAGTGCCCTTGCGCTGAAATGGCGCGTAGACGAAGCGGTTGATCAAGAAGGAGAAGACCGCCCCGAAGGCTGCGCCGCCTAGCATGGCGATCCAGATGCTGACGCCCGCCTGGTTGACGTAATAGGCGAGATATGCCGACGCGATCATCACCTCGCCGTAGGCGAGATTGATCATATTAGTGATCCCGAACTGCATCGTGAACCCAACCGCGGCCAGGGCGATCACCGACATGCTGACGAGGCCAAAGCCGAACGCCGCGATCAGTAAGCTCACGGCGTCCGGCCCCCTCGCCTACAAAAGGTTCCGGCTCTAGAGACCGCCCGCGTCACTCAGTTTCTTGGTCTGCTCCGGTGTCAACGAGGCAAGCTGGACCTCGCCGCCCTGCGCGTCGTACTTGACCAGGATGTAACCCGACTGCGAGTTGTTGTACTGGTCGAAATTATTTTGCCCCGCGGCGCCGGTATAGCGGATCGACTTGCCCGCATGGAGCGCGTCGAGTCCTTCCTTGTACGTGTGCACCACCGTCGCGCCGGAGGTGCCGTTGGCGATCTCCTTGATCTTCGGGTTGTAGACGGTCGGATCCTTGCTGTTGGTCGCCACCATGGCGAGCGCGGTCATGATGATGCCGTCGTACAGATGCAGGGTCGATCCCCGCTGGCCGTATTTCGGCGCGTTGGCAAACGTCGACGCCGCAGTCTGCAGGTTGGCCTTGAACTCGTCGTACGCGGTACCGGAGAACGTGTAGCCAAGGTCGACGCCCCGGTAAAACTGCACAACGTCGTTCACGCTGATGGTCGACGTCACATCTTTGAACCAGGCGGGGTCAATCGTCGCCGAGGTTCCGATGAAGGGAATGGTCTGCCCGCCATTCAGTTCTTTCACCTCGCCCAGGTAGGTGCCGGCTGAGCCGAGCGCCTCGGTGAAGATCACGTCCGGCTTGAAGGCCAGCATGCTCTGGACCTCGGTCCGGAAGGATGACGCGCCCAGATGGATGGGAAAGTTCTTGACCGTCTTGCCAAAGTGCTGCAGCGCGTTGGTCGCGGGCTGGACGAAGCTCTGCGAGCCGATGTCGTCGCCGAAGACGAGCGCCACCTTGTTCCACGCCGGATGGCTGGGGCCGTAGATCACCCAGCCGACCATGCCGTAGGCGTCGAAGATATCCGCCGGCACCAGGCGGTGGAAGTACGGCAGCTTGGTCTTGTTGAACTCGGACTGCCCGGTCATGCAGAACATCGGGATGTGCGCCTTGTCGACGATCGGTGCCACGGCTGAGGCCTCGTCGGACGTGCAGCCGACGACGGCCATCAAGTTGGAGTTGCTGGCAATCATCTGATTGGCCGCCGGCGCCGCATCTGCCGGCTCGCCCCGCGTATCGAACTTCTGACACGTTATATGGCGGCCGCCGACGCCCCCATTGTTATTGATCGCGGGCGCCGCCGCCAGGCAGGCCGCGTAGTAGGCAGGCCCGAGGTTTGCGTCCGCGCCGCTGAATGGCGCGAGCACGCCCACGAGAAGATCCCCCGAACCAAGCCCGCCGGTCGAGCCACTACTGCCGCCGCATCCCGCCAGCACGAGGAGCAGCCCCACCGAAGGCACCGTCAGAAGCCGACGCCACCGCCCACCTGCCATGGTCTTCCCCTCCATGAGCTCGATTGTTTAACCGATTGTCGACAATATTAGGGATAATCGCATACACAGGGGACAAATGAAAGCTTCAGCCAGCGCGCCGGCGGTTCGGCGGTCGACCGTGAACCCGGCGCCGAAGCCGGATGGTGCCGCTGAGCGCGGAGCCGATGCCTATCTCCAGCTCCGAAACGAGATCGTCAGCGGTCGGTTTCACCCCAACGAGCGGCTGGTCGAGGCTGACCTCGCCCGCTTGCTCGGCGCCGGCCGAAATGCGATCCGGGCCGCGCTGGTGCGCCTCGATCAGGAAGGGCTGGTTGCCCTCGAACCGAACCGCGGGGCGCGTGTTCGCCTGGTCTCAGACCGGGAAGCCCTCGAGATCGAGGAGGTCCGCGTCATCCTCGAGCAGATGATCATCCGCCACGCGGCCCGCCGGGTGACGGCCGCCGATCTTCGCGATCTCCGCCGGTCGGTCGACCAGATGCGAGAACGGCTTTCCGAAGGCAACCCGCTCGGGTACTCCGAGCTCAATGCCGAGTTTCACCAGCGAATCTGGACCATCGCGGACCACGGGACCGCCAGCCGGCTGCTCGCCAACCTCAAGTCGCAGAGCATTCGCTTCCAGTACCGCACCATTCTTCGGCCCGGCCGCACCGAGCAGTCGCTTCGCGAGCACGAGGCGATCGTCGAAGCCCTGGCGAGCCGAAGTCCAGACGAAAGCGAGGCCGCCATGCGCCAGCACCTGAGCCAGGTGGTCCAGACGCTGCAGTGGGCGATCGACGTCCAGCGTCATCAGCCGATCTGGTTGCCGCGCTGATCCTCACCGACCAGGTCGGACCCGCGGTAGCGCCAGCGGCCCAGGCTGCCGCCAACCAGCACCGGCACCGTAAGGATGGCCGCGACGGTAAAGAGCGTTCGATAGGCGTGCGCGTCGGCCAGGCCCGCCGCGGCTGAGGTCGCCAGCGCCGCACCGCCGAAGATCGCGGTGGCGAACAGCGCGGTGGCGGTGCCGCGCGCGGCCGGCACCACATCGGTGAACCAGGCCTGGAAGGTTGACTGCATGAACGCGTAAGCGCCGCCGGCGAGCACGCTGGCGGCCAGGATTGCCGGCACGCTCTGGGTGATGGCAGCGATCAAGAAGCCGAGGATCAGCATCAGGGCTCCCCCGGCCAGCAACAGTGCGGCCGGAAGGACGCGGGCGACTCGGCTGAAGGCGCGGGTGCAAACCAGCACCGCGAGCCCGTAGCTGCCGACCACCACGCCCGCGATCGCCGGGCTGTGCCCGCCGGCCTCGAGCGCCGGAGCCAGGTAGGTAACGAATCCGAACATCACGGCGCCCTGCAATAGGGAAAGCCCCAGCAGCCAGACCGCCCAGCGAGTGCGGAGCACGGTGGCCACCTGCCCGACGGGATGCTGATTCGAGCGAGCGGTCAGCGACTCCGGGATCCGGCTGAGCGCGATCGCGACCACCATCGCGATCGCGGCTGGGATCAGGAAGAACACGCGCCAGTTCCACACATGCGCGATCAGGCCACCGAGGATGGTGCCGGTCGCAGTGCCGAGCGCCACGAAGACCAGCACCCGGGCGATCGCCTGCTGGCGGACGGTGAAGGCGTACCGATCACCGAGGTAGACCAAAGTGGTGGGAAAGACGCCGCAGGCGATGCCGCCGGTGATGAACCGCGCCACGAGCAGCAACGTCAAACTGGGCGACAGGGCGGAAAGCAGGTCGGCCACTGCTGTGCCGACGAGCGCGGCCCGCATGATTCGCACCCGGCCGAAGCGATCGGCGAGCAAACCATAGAGCAGCGGCATCAGCCCATAGGCCAGGTAATAAAGGCTGGCCGCGGCCGAGGCGGCGGTCAGCGAGACCCCGAAGCTGGCCGCGATCGGGATCAGCATGGGCGCGACCGAAAAGCGATCGGCCATGGTCGCGAAGGGACCGAGGTACAGGGGCCACGGTGTCCGGACCTCCGCCCCGGCCGCCCCGGAAGCTGCGACGGTCAGCTGGGCGCGTCTCGCACGCCGATCTCGTCGAGGTGCACCAGCAGGTCCGCCGGGTCGTCGTAGACGCGATACGCCCCGGCCTGCTGCAGCTCCTCGCGGCCATACCCGCCGGAAAGCACGCCGACGCCGAGCGATCGCGCCCGTTGCGCGGCGAGCAGGTCCCAGACGCTGTCGCCGACCACGATCGACTGCAGGATGTCGACCCCGAGCCGATCGGCCGCCGCCAGGAACAGGTCGGGATCAGGCTTGGCACGGGCCACGTCCTCGCGCGTGATCACCGCCGGCGGGTCGACGCCCAGCATCGCGATTGCCGGTCCGGCGGTCGCCGGGCTGCCGCTGGTGGCGATCGCCCAGGGCACCTTGAGCTGGGTGAGGCGGCCCAGCAAGTCACGGGCGCCCGGAAGTGGACGGACGTCCCCCATCCGCCGGACGAAGGCGTCGGCGTGCTGCGAGCGAAGCCGCCTGGCATCCTCGGCGCTCAGCCGCAAGCCCGTTTCGCGGAGCAGGGCGTTCACGAACAGGCCGCCGCTCATCCCGATCCGCCGATGGATTTTCCAGACCGAGAGCTCCATCCCGGCACGACCGAGCACCTCGTGCCAGGCGAGCACGTGCTGGTACACGCTGTCGACCAGGGTCCCGTCGAGGTCGAACAACATCGCCGGAGCCCCGTCACCCACAAATCTAGTGTGGCATGGCAGAGCTGGCGACCGTCTGATTCTTTAACCCGCGTTTAACGCCGTCGCGGTAGACTGCACGCCCATGCCAAGCACGTCTCGACTGGCGATCATCGCCCACGACGGAAAGAAAGCCGACCTGGTTGCCTTCGCGGTGTTCAATCGCGAGCGCCTGGCAGAGTTCCAGCTGGTTGCCACCAGCTCGA
>VBDZ01000044.1 GCA_005881215.1 Chloroflexota bacterium
AACGTCGCCAATGTCCCGCTGGCGACCAACAGCGCGTCCGCCGACGCGCTGATCGTCTCGCCGCTGCTGACCCGGCTGCGGCAGGCGGGTTAGCGGACCGGCACTTCCTCCCCGTCCTGAGCCCAGCGAGTGTGGAAGGACCCTTCCTTGTCGGTCCGCTTGTAGCTGTGCGCGCCAAAATAATCACGCAAGCCCTGCACCAGGTTGGCGGGGAGCCGCTCGCTCCGGTAGG
>VBDZ01000045.1 GCA_005881215.1 Chloroflexota bacterium
GGGATGCGCGCCTCGACACCATCAAGCGCATGGCGGAATCAAGCTCGGAAGCTCGGAGGAAATCAGCCAGGCGGCCGAGTTCTGCACCGTAGCGACGCTATTCGGCCACTGTGGAGCGCCTGCTCGCGACGGTCCGAGATTAGCTGATCCGCGACGCAGCATTTCCGACTCGCGATACCTATTACATATGGTCTGTGCCCGTCAAAGCCCAGGCAAACCCCAACAGGGGCAGCGGTCCAGCCCGAAGAAAATGTGTACATGTTGACCCGATTAGTCAACTAGCCACCACCTGTCAAATCGAATACAAAAACGAGGGTTCAACGACCCCGAGCGGATTCGAACCGCCGATCTCCTCCGTGACAGGGAGGCATGTTAGACCGCTACACCACGGGGCCGCGGGAACCCCAGTATATAGAAGGATGCGCCAGCCTAGGCGCGAATTAATGGCTCCCGTTTTCCGATCACGAAGCGTTCGATAACCTGTGCCACGCCGGCCTCTTCGATCCGGCCGGTGACGTATTTCGCGACGGACTTTAGGGCCGCCGGGGCGTTTCCCATGGCGACCCCAAAGCCGGCCCAGGTGACCATCTCCTCGTCGTTGGTGTTATCCCCGATGGCGCAGACCTCAGCCTGGGCTACCCCCAGCCGGTTCGCGACCATGGCGAGAGCCCGCGCCTTTGATACCTCGGGGTTGATCACCTCGACGAACCAGTCGAGCGAGCGGGTCACTCGCCCCACGTCCCCCACCCAGTCGGTCAATTCGGCGATGCGCGCCGGGACGTCGCTCGGATCGAGATCGACGAGCACCATCTTGGTCGAATCCACGCGGACCCACTTCGACAGCGGGCCAACCACCTCGTACGGCACCATCGCGATCCGCGCATAGAGGTCCGCCTCCGGCCGGGCTCGCGCCGTGTAGACGCGTTCATCGACGTAGGCGTTCACGTGCCAATCCTTGGGCTCCGCCAGCGCCAGCACCCGCTGTTGCATCGGGACCGTCAGCTCACAGCGGTACCAGACCTCGCCGCTGGCGATCTCGCGAACGACCGCCCCCTGGTAGTTGATGATCGGGCCTTTCAGGCCGAGCGGTTCCGCGTAGCGAAGGGAGGACTTGAACATCCGGCCCGTCGCCAGCACCACGGCAACGCCCGCCGCCGTCGCCGCTTTCACGGCAGCGACATCCCGGGGGTCCATCTCCAGCCGCTCGTTGACCAGGGTGCCATCGAGGTCGATGGCCAGCAGCCGGATCGACACCTCAGCGGCGGACGGCCAGCGCTTCTGGGTTGACCAGGTTCGGCGGCGTCTGACCTTCGACCGCCGCGATCAGGTTCTTCGCCGCCGTCTCCGCCATCGCGGCGCGCGCCGTCACGGTGGCGCTCCCCAGGTGCGGAAGCAGAACGGCATTCCAGCAGTCGGTCAACCCGGGCTCGATCGTTGGCTCGCGCTCGTAGACATCAATGCCGGCGCCCTTGATCCAGCCTTGCTTCAACGCCCGCACCAGCGCCTTTTCGTCGATGATCGGCCCGCGAGCGGCGTTGATCAGGTAATGCTCTGGTCCCATCAGTTTCAGTTCGCGCTCGCCGATCATGTGCCGTGTCTGGTCGTTCAGATCGGCATGAATCGTGACGTAGTCGGCTTTGCGCAAGAGCTCATCGAGCGGCACGTACTGGGCGCGCAACTGCGACTCAACGTCCGGAGCGGCCCGCCGCGCATCGGAATAGAGAATCGACATGTTGAAGCCCAGCCCGCGGCGGGCAACCGCCTGACCAATCCGCCCGAAGCCGATGATGCCGAGTACGCGCCCATGGACATCGCTGCCCAGCAGCAGGTCGGCCTTCCAACCTTTGAATTTGCCCTCGCGCAGGAACTTATCGGACTCGACCACCCGGCGGGCGACGGCCAGCAGCAGGGCGAAGGCGAGGTCGGCGGTCGCCTCGGTCAGGACACCCGGCGTGTTGGTTACCAGGACCCCGCGGCGGGTCGCCGCCGCGACATCGACGTTGTTGAAGCCAACCGCATAGTTGGCGACCACCCGCAGATGCGGGGCTGCCGCCATGATCTCGTCGGTGATCGGGACGTTAACCATCCCCACAATGCCGACCGGGTCAGTCTCGCCGATGCGCTGCTTGAGGGTCTCCGGCGGCATGCCCTCGGCCTCCAGCATCGTGACTTCGAATCGTTCGCGCAGCATGTCGATCCCGGGCGAGGGGAGCGGCAGGGTGACGAAGACCCGGCTCATGCCGGGCGCCGGACGCGCAGGTCGAGCAGCATCACTTCCATGGCGAGCCGAGGATTCACATTCTGATCGATCAACAACTGGGTTCGTTGGGCCGCCGCCAGGGAGGCCCGGGCGTGGTCGGCGGGAACCCGGGCGACCCAGGTCTCCAGCGCGGACTGGCGGCTCGCCGGCATCCGGGCCAGCAGGCCAGCCTGCAGCAGCATCGCATCGCGCAGGAAGGCCGTGAAGCCGCGCAGGGCATCTGTGACGACCAGCCGCATATCGGCCTGCGGCCCCTGGCCGAAGCGTGCGGCGTAGGTCAGCACCCCGTCGACATCCTCGAATGCCAGGGCCGACAGCTCCTCGGCCCATCGGTCCAGCCTGGCGACCCACTCGCGATCGAGCATCGCCCGCACCGCCCAGCCCGGCCGCCCGTGCGCCAGTCCGGCCAGTGCCTCCGCCTCCTCCGGAGTCCCGCTTCGCGACGCGATGAAGCCGGCCAGCGTCGAGCGGCCAACCGGCGACACGGCGACCAGCTGGCAACGCGAAAGGCAGGTCGGCAACAGATGATCGGGATAGGCGGTGGTAAGGACGAGCACGGTGTTGGGCGGCGGCTCCTCCAGTGTCTTCAGCAGGCAGTTCTGCGCCGCCTCGGTCATCCGCTCCGCGTTGGCCAGCAGCGCCACCCGGAGCGGCGCGACAAATGGCTTCAGGCTCAGAAATTGCTGCAGCGACTGATCGTGCGCCTGCGCGCCGCGTTCGGGATGAAAGCGGATCTCATCGATGCTGATCGCCTCGGCCCGATCGTCCGACCAGAAGTCGGGGTGAACTTCCAGCCGCGACGGCTGACCCTCGCCGAGCAGCAACTCCTCAGCCAGGGCGCGCGCGACCGCGGCCTTGCCAATGCCTTCTTCACCGATCAGGCAGTACGCGTGGGCGAGCCGTCCCGCGGCCTGGTGCGCTCGGAGCATCGTAATGGTGCGTTCGTGGCCGGCGATCGCCGCGAAGCCGCGCACGATCATTGCGGCGGATCCGGCGCGACGGGTTCGCGCTGCTGGCATCGCCGCCACCTTAACAAGTCTTTCCTTGACGGTGCCTGAGCCCCCTCCTATCCTGTAGGCGTTTCCGACAGCCGCGCTGTCACGTCGTCGCATTCCGTCGCCGTCAGGTCGCACCTTCACGTCACAGCCCAATACGATGGATGCGGAAGACACCGACAACCAAAAGAAGATTCGCGAATTGCTGGCGGTCGTAGCCAAAGGCAAGAAAGGCATCAACGACTGCCGGTATCAGACCGACTGCGAGTTCGCGCGCGAGTGCCCGGGGACCTGCTGAGCTAACGCCCCCACCCTGACCCTCCCCCGCAAGGGGGGAGGGAAATTGGCGCCAAAGTGAGATCCTCGACCCCTGATATAATCCATAAAGTTTCCTTTATATGGGGTCTTCGCCACTTCTCTCAAACCCGTCCCTGCGCGAGTTTCGCGCCCACTACCAGGCGCTGGCCAGTGTCACCCGCCTGCGGATCGTGCACGTCCTGGCGGGCATCCCGGAGATCACCGTGCTGGAGCTCGCCGAGGCGGTCGGCATCAGTCAACCCCGACTCAGCTGGCATCTGCGGATGCTTCGCCGCGGGCAGCTGGTCCGCGCCCGCCGGGTCGGTCGCGCCGTCTACTACTCACTCAACCGGGAGGGCCTCAACGCCTTCCATCGAGAACTGACGACCCTGATCGCGCCCCGACCGCGGGTCCGGGCGCTGCAACACGAATGGAGCGAGGTGTAGAAAGCGATGGCAGCAAAGAACGGCAGTCGACTCAACGGGCGGGCGTCGCGAACGACCTCCGTCCGCAGCGATTCCCGATCGCGACGGAAGGTTCGGGTGGCGATTCTCGGCGTCGGCAACTGCGCCTCGTCGCTGGTGCAGGGTGTCGAGTACTATCGCGACGCCAAGCCCGGGACGTCTATCCCCGGCTTGATGCACGTTGACCTGGGCGGCTATCACATTCGCGACATCGAATTCTCGGCCGCCTTCGACATCGACAAGGACAAGGTCGGCAAAGACCTGGCCGACGCCATCTTCGCCGGCCACAACAACACCGTGAAGTTCGCCGAGGTGCCGCATCTCGGGGTCAAGGTCGAGCGCGGCATGACCCACGACGGCCTGGGCAAGTACCTGTCGGAGATCATCGTAAAGGCGCCCGGGCCGACGGCCGACATTGTCGGCATCCTGAAAGCGACGAAGACCGACGTGGTCGTGAACTACCTGCCGGTGGGCAGCGAAGAGGCCGTCAAATGGTATGCCGAGCAGGTGCTCGAGGCCGGTTGCGCCTTCGTGAACTGCATGCCCGTCTTCCTCGCCCGCGAGCCGTACTGGCGCGGGCGCTTCGAGAAGCGCGGGATCCCGATCATCGGCGATGACATCAAGTCCCAGGTGGGCGCCACCATCGTGCACCGCATCCTGACCCGCCTGTTCGAGGACCGCGGGGTCAAGCTGGAGCGCACCTACCAGCTCAATTTCGGCGGCAACACCGACTTCCTGAACATGCTCGAGCGGGAGCGGCTGGTCTCGAAAAAGATCTCCAAGACGAACAGCGTCAAATCGCAGATGAAGGCGGATATCGGCGCCGACAACATTCACATCGGGCCGTCGGACTACGTGCCATGGCTGGGCGACCGGAAATGGGCCTACATCCGGCTCGAGGGCCGGTCCTTCGGGGACGTGCCACTCAACGTCGAGCTGAAGCTCGAGGTCTGGGATTCGCCGAACTCGGCCGGGGTGGTGATCGATGCCATTCGCTGCTGCAAGCTGGGGCTCGACCGAAAGCTTGGCGGCGCGCTCGACGGGCCATCGTCGTACTTCATGAAGTCGCCGCCCACCCAGTACACCGACGGGGTGGCGCATCAGCTCACCGAGGCCTTCATCGCGGGGACGGCGGCCAACGGTCAACCGGCGTCCGACGTCCAGCGCGTGCCGACCGTCGCAGGGACCGCGCGCCGCTGATGATCCTCCCTCGCCTGTTCAGGCTGGGGAACTGGGTGATGCGGGCGCTGCCGCCCGGCGTCCGCTATCCGCTGGCGGCATTGACCGGGCGCTGCGCCTTTTTCGTGATGCCGCGACGCCGGCGGGTGGCCTTCGAAAATTTCGGCCAGGTGCTCGGCCTGCCCTGGAACGACCCGCTGGTCAAACGCACCGCTCGGCATGCGTTCGGTAACTACTTCAAGATGTTCGCCGACTTCATGCTGATGGACACCCTCAAGCCCGAGGAGATCCGGCGCATGGTCCGGCCCCAGGGCCGAGAGCGGATCGACGCTGTCCTGGCCGAGGGAAAAGGGGCGGTCGTCGTCACCGCCCACGTCTCCAACTGGGACATCCTGGCGGCCGCGTCGGCGGTCTATGGTTACCCGATCAGCGCTGTGACCAACGATCTGCCGAGCGGCGGCCTCAACGAGCTGGTGATCGCGTCCCGCGAGCGGATCGGGATGAAGATGATCGGGCTGGGGGCCGGTAGCCTGCGCCAGATCCTGAAGGCGCTGGGACGGAATGAGTTGGTGGCCCTGGCGAGCGACCTGTACAGTGGTGACCGTGGCGTGCGGGTGCCATTCTTCAACCGGCCGGCGATGTTCCCCGCCGGTCCAGCGGCGATCGCCTTGAAGACCGGCGCGCCCATTCTTCCGGTCTGGTGCCGCCGCCAGCCTGACAACCTCTATATTGCCGAGGTCGAGGCGCCCATCGAGGTCAGCCGCACCGGCGATACACAACATGACATCCAGCTGACGACCGAACGGATCGTCCAGTTTTTCGAGCGCATCATTCGCCGCGAGCCCGACCAGTGGCTCGTCTTTCTCCCTGTCTGGCGGCTGGAGCAGGTGACCCAGAGTCCCGGGTCGCCGATGCAACCGGCGCTCGATCCATCGTGAGCACCTACCTCGGGTTTCGCCTGATCGAGGGCGCCATCGCCCGACTGCCACGCCGGCTCGCTTACGCCCTGGGCGTGATCGCCAGTACGCTGGCGTTTCCGCTGCTGGCCCGGCAGCGAAAAGCTCTCGAGGCCAACCTGCATCATGTCTTTCCCGAGCTGCCCGGTCCACAGCTTCGCAAGCTGGCCTGGCGGAACTGGCTGAATTACACCAAGGCCTGGATCGATTTCTTCAAGATCCCGCGGATGGACCGACGCCGGCTGGTCGGTCTGCTAACGCCATTCGGCATCGAGCATCTCGATCGCGCCATGGCGCAGGGGAAGGGCGTGATCGTCGTGGCGCCGCACATGGGATCGTGGGAACTGGCTGCCGCCAGTTGGGCGGCCTCGTTTGGCGAGATCGGGATCATGGTGGAGCAGATCGAGCCGCGCCGCCTCTTCGATCACGTTTCGCGGCTACGCTCCCGGATGGGAATCCGGGTGATTCCGCTCAGCCGGACAGGCGCGCGCGACATCATGCGCATGCTCAAGGAGCATCGAATGGTGGTACTGGCCATGGACCGCGACATCCTCAACACCGGGCAGCGCTACAAATTCTTCGGCCGGCCGACCTCATTTCCCACCGGCCCGGTGGAAATCGCGCTCAAGACCGGCGCGCCCATCCTGCCCGCCTTCTGCATTCGCGATCGTAGTGATGCTTACGTCGCGATTGGCGAGGCGCCAATGTTTCTCACCCCGAGTGAAGATCACGATGCCGACGTCCGAGGTGCCATGGAACAGATCCTGGCTACGTTTGAACGGTATATAAAGAGGTATCCGGACCAGTGGCACGTGCTCGAGCCAATCTGGCCGGAGGAGCCCGTCGTCCCGGCCGTCACCATTCCGTCACCGCCGGCAAAAGCCGCCGTGGGCGAGTAAGGAGGATTTCGTGGGCAAAGCCGACTTCCACATGCATACGTCCCTGAACGACGGGACGGCTACCGTCCGCGAAGTGCTGAACTACGCTCGCG
>VBDZ01000046.1 GCA_005881215.1 Chloroflexota bacterium
CACGCCTGGATCGCCGTGGTGCGGGGGGCGGAGAGCACCGCCAGCCGAGAGTCTGCGGTCGTGGTCTCCACCCGCGATGGCGGAGCCCACTGGAGCGTGACGCCGCGCTTCGACGTCGATGGTATGGCTATGCACATCCAGTTCATCGACCCCACTCACGGTTGGGTTTTTGCCGGGCCGAGCGCCGGCGGCGCGATCGGCTCCCAGGATACGACGCTCTATCGCACGGTCGACGCCGGACAGCACTGGCAGGTGAGCAAGCCGTCCAGCGAGGTCCGGGGCAGTACGGCGATCGTCGGCAGGCTGCCCGAGGCGTGCCCGATGGGCGGTCCGGTTGGACCACCAACCTTCACCAGCGGGTCAACCGGCTGGCTCGGCGGATTCTGTGATCACCCTTTCTTCTACGTCACGCACGATGGCGGGCTCACTTGGGCGGCGCAGAACCTTCCGGGGTTCCCAGGTCCAACCTCCGGCGGGACCTCGCCGTCCTATGCGTTCGATTCGTTCCAGGCGATCACCGCCACCGATTTCGCCGTCTACGGTCATCGCGGTTTCACGACGGGAGGCAACGCCTTGCAGGAGGCCGCGATCTACGTGACGCACGATGCCGGCGCATCCTGGACGGCCTACCGCCTGCCGTACGCCGAACTGGCGGCCGAGTTCGTCGACCCGATCCATGGCTGGATGATCGGCGCGGGATCGGGCGGTGATATCGAGAGACGGTCACTGTACTCGACTCCGGATGGAGGCCGCAGCTGGCGCCTGGTCGATGGCCCGGCCGGCTATTACGCGCACGATTTGAACTTCGTCGACACCACCACCGGCTTCCTTGCGGTCCCGGCCACGCCCGACAGCGCACCGGAGCTGCTTCGGACGACCGACGGCGGCGCCACCTGGGGCGGCGTGCCGGCCATCATCAACTGAGCTCCAGCCGCCGATGCGTGCCGATGGCGCGTCGCCCGTATCATGGTGGCCGTGCAGGTCCTGGGCAGCATCCTGGAGGCCGTCGGGCACACGCCGCTGGTGCGGCTGCATCGAATCACCGCCGGCTTTCGCCCCACCATCCTGGCCAAGGTCGAGACGCTCAACCCGGGGGGAAGCGTCAAGGACCGCATCGGTCTCAAGATGATCGAAGCGGCCGAGCGCCAGGGCCTCCTCAAGCCGGGCGGGACCATCGTCGAGCCGACCTCGGGCAATACCGGGCACGCCCTCGCGATCGCCGCGGCGTTGAAGGGGTACCGGATGATTTTCGTGATGGCCGATAAACAATCGCCGGAAAAGATCGCGCTGCTGCGCGCCTACGGCGCCGAGGTGGTCGTCTGTCCGACGGCGGTGCCACGCGAATCGCCGGAAAGCTATTACTCGGTGGCGGAGCGGCTCAGTCACGAGATCCCCGGCGCCTATCAACCGAACCAGTACTTCAACCAGGCGAACCCGCAAGCACACTACGAGACCACCGGTCCGGAAATCTGGGAGCAGACCGACGGCACGGTCGACGTCCTGGTCGGCGGCCTGGGGACGGGCGGGACGATGACGGGCGCCGCCCGCTTCCTGAAAGAGAAAAAACGGTCAGTGATCACGGTCGGCGCCGACCCGGAGGGATCGCTCTACTCAGGCGACACGATCAAGCCCTATAAGGTCGAGGGCATCGGCGAGGATTTCATCCCGGGGACGATCGATCTCAAGCTGATCGACCGAATCGTCCGGGTCTCGGATCGAGACTCCTTCCTGATCGCCCGGCGGATCACCCGGGAAGAGGGCATCCTGGTCGGCGGCTCGGCCGGCACCGCCATGCAGGCAGCACTCGAGGTGGCGCGGGATCTCGACGACAGCAAGCTGATGGTCGTCATCCTGCCCGACACCGGCCGCAACAATATGAGCAAGATCTACAACGATGAATGGATGCGGCAGAACGGCTTTCTCGAGCGCTTCCCGCGCCAGCTGGTCCACGACGTGGTCACCTCGCGGGAGCGTGAAATGCCGGAGTTGATCACGGTGTCGTCGAAGGAGAAGGTCGGCCGCGCCATCGACCTGCTGCAGGAGTATGGGATCTCGCAGATGCCCGTCACCGAGGATGGCCGCGGCGCTTCCCGGCGGCTGGTGGGCAGCATCCAGGAGCGGACCCTGCTCGATCGCGTCTACCGCGATCCCGGCCTGATCGAAACCACGGTCGGGGCGGCGATGGACGGGCCCTTTCCCACCATCACCGCCGGGGCCCACGTCGACGAGGCCTTTACCGCCCTGCTGGGCGGCGCTACGGCGCTGGTCGTGATGGACGGCGAGCGCCCGGTCGGCATCATCACCCGGCTCGACCTGCTCGAATTCATGGCGCACACCCGCGCCGCCCGGTGACGGCCGAGGCATCGCCCGGGTTCTCCACCCGGGCGATTCACGCCGGGCAACCGCCGGACGAGGCGACCGGCGCGGTGGTGGTCCCCATCTACCAGACGTCGACCTTCGCGCAGAAAGGCGTAGGCAAGCATCGAGGCTACGAGTACTCCCGGACCGGGAACCCCACGCGCGCCGCGCTCGAGCAGTGCATCGCCGCCCTGGAAGGTGGCAGCCACGGGCTGGCGTTCGCCTCCGGAATGGCGGCCGAGGCCACCATCATGCAACTCCTCAAACCGGGCGACCACACCCTGGCCGTCGACGACCTCTACGGCGGCACCTATCGTCTGTTTCGACGGGTGCTCGAGCCAATGGGGCTCAGCTTTTCGTTTGTCGATGGTTCGAATCCGAAGGCCGTCGAACAGGCGCTGACCGATCGCACCCGGCTGGTCTGGCTCGAGTCGCCGACCAACCCGTTGCTCAAGCTGGTCGACATCCAGGCGATCAGCTCGCTGGCGCACGCGCGTCAGGCCCTGGTGGTGGTGGACAACACCTTCATGAGTCCCTATTTCCAGCGCCCCCTGTCGCTGGGCGCCGACATCGTGGTGCACAGCGCCACCAAGTACCTCGGCGGGCACAGCGACCTGATCGGCGGAACGGTGGTGGTGAGCCGCGCGGACCTGTTCGAGCGGTTGGCGTTCCTCCAAAACGCGATCGGCGGCGTTCCCGGTCCGATGGACGCCTGGCTCGTGCTGCGCGGGCTCAAAACCCTGGCCGTCCGGATGCGCGAGCACGACCACAACGCCGGGCAGGTGGCCGGGTTTCTCAGCGAGCATCCCAAGGTGGCGCGCGTCTACTACCCCGGGCTGCCGAACCATCCCCAACGCGACCTCGCCGGGCGGCAGATGTCCGGCTTTGGCGGCATGATCTCCTTCGAGGTCAAGGGCGGACTGGAGCCCGCTCGCCGGGTGGTCGAGCGGACCCGGCTGTTCACCCTGGCGGAAAGCCTGGGCGGCGTCGAGTCACTGATCGAGCTGCCGGCGGCGATGACCCACGCATCGATCCCCGAAGAAATGCGGCGTGCCCATGGGGTGGCCGATGGGCTGGTTCGCATCTCGGTCGGCATTGAGGATGTCGCCGACCTGATCTCAGACCTTGACCGGGCACTGGCCGAGGCGTGAAGCTCAACCATAAAGGAGGCGATGCATGAAAGTCGTCGTGAACTTTTCGAACATCCTGGTCGCCATCATCCTGCTGCTGCTCGGCCTCTCCGTCTTCACCCGGCATCGAATCGCGTCGTACGTAGTCGGTGGCTTCCTGATGGTCCTCGCGGCGTTGAGCATCCTGGCCTTTGTCAAGATCCTCAACATCCAGAGTGGCCCGATCACGATTGGGTAGGGAGCCCCCGCCCCGGCCGCCCGAGCCGGGAGACCCGGTCCCCGGGACCCGGCCGCCTCCCGTGCCACCGACGCCGGAACGTCCGCCTCCGGCCCCGAGGCCGTAACAGTCTCGTAACCGGGGCCGTCGATTCGTCGTTTGGAGTCGCGGGTAGACTCGAATCGATGGACGTCCTCAAGATCACGCCGCGTGGCTACTGCCACGGCGTCGTGGAGGCGATCCGCGCCGCCAAGCAAACGGCCAAGGCGCGGCCGGGCGAAAAGATCCGGATGCTCGGTTACCTCGTTCACAACACCCACGTGACCGACGAACTCCAGGCAAACGGGATCCAGCTGATCGACCGTGACAGCCGGCTCGACGGCCTGGACACGATCGACGAAGGCACGGTGATCTTCACCGCGCACGGGGTGTCACCCGCGGTCAAGGCCAAGGCAGCCGAGCGCGGGCTGAACATGGTCGATGCCACCTGTTCGGATGTCGTCGTCACCCACGACCTCGTCAAGGACCTGGCGGAGCGCGGCTATGACGTCGTGTATGTCGGCCGGCGCGGACACCCAGAGCCGGAGGGCGTGATCGGAGAGGCGCCCGGCAAAGTGCACCTGGTCCAGGACCCGGAGGATGTCGACGCGCTCGATATCAAGAACGACAAGATCGCCGTTACCTGCCAGACCACGCTGAGCATCTGGGACACCGCGGCCATGATCAAGCGGGTGCGCGACAAGTACCCGCAGACGGAGGCCTACAACGAGATCTGCCGGGCCACCCAGGACCGCCAGGAGGCGGCCGTCGAAGCCGCGAAGGATTGCGACGTGGTGATCGTGGTGGGGAGCGAGCGCAGCTCGAACTCGAAGCGGCTGGTGCAGGTGGTCCAGGAGCTGGCCCATAAGCCGGCCTACCTGGTCGACACCGCCAGTGACATCAAGCCCGAGTGGCTGCAGGGAAAAGGCCGCGTCGGTGTCACCTCGGGCGCCTCCACCCCGACGCAGCTCACCCGCGAGGTCATCGAGTACCTGGAAGCCTTGTAGGAGTCGTCGAAAGCGCGCTAGACTCCGGGCCGAAGTTCCGTTCTATGCACAGTACCTCGAGGGTGAACACATGCGCCTGTACCCCGATCTCTACGGTCGTCGCTTCGCCTGGATGCTCGCCGACCTGTTGACGGCGATCTGGATCTACTTTTGCGTCCAGGCCGGGCTGTGGGTCAACAACCTCGTCTTGCAACTGGACGCGCTCGCCCAGGGGGTGATCAACGCCGGCAAGACGTTCGACAGCTGGATCCTGTCCTTCGAGCAGGGGATTCCGAGCGGTGTGCCGTATCTCTCGGACTTCCTGCATCGAACGGCCGAGGCCCTCAAGACTCACTCGGGCGACTCCCTGATCTCGGCCGGGCGGGCCGGCTCGCACGGCATCCACCTGCTGGCGCTCATCCTCGGCATCATGGTGGCGGCCATTCCGATCGTGTTCGTGCTGGCCATCTTTCTGCCGCGCCGGCTGCGGCTGATCAGCGACATGCGCGGCATTCATGTGACGCTGCGGCGCGCCCTGGCCCAGCCCGAGTTGGCGCCGCAGATGCTCGAAATCCTGGCCGGCCGCGCCATCTATACCCTGCCCTACAATCGCTTGCTCGCCTACTCGCGCAACCCCGCGGAGGACTGGTACCTTCGCCGCTTCGAGCCGCTGGCTCGGGCCGAGCTGGAGCGGCACGGCCTGACCGTCGAGCGGTATTTTGGGGCCCGGCCCGCGCTGAAAGCCTGATTCGGCCCAGCAAGAAACCCCGCTGAGCGCAGGTTGCTCTGGGGAACCGCCCCCGAGCGGCCACTTGCCTATGGCCATTCAGCCACCGCCTCAAGCCACCGCCCCCGAGTTCTTCCCGCTGGCGCCGGCCCGCACCGAGGATTGTGGACTGCCTGTGGCCCGGCTCGCGGACCTGCTGCTCAAGCACATCTACTTCAAGTCGCCGCTGTCGGCCAAGGACTGGGCGGCGGCGCTCTGCCTGCCCTACCAGACGGTGACGCCGGCGATCCAGAGCCTGGTGGAGCAGGGCTGGGCGCAGACCATCGGCCGGATGGCGGGACCGGCGACGAGCCACGACTTCGGAGAGTCACTCGGTTACCTGATCACCGATCCCGGCCGGCTGCGCGCCCGCGACGTCCTGGCTCGTGACCATTACACCGGCCCGGCGCCGGTGCCGTTTGCGCAGTACGAGGATTCGGTCCGGGCGCAGGTGAGCCAGGCGGACGTGACGGCGGCCTGGTTGACTCGAGCCCTCCAGCACCTGACCCTCAGCCCGGACCTGATGGTGCAGTTAGGCCCGCCCGTCAATGCCCGGGCGCCGCTCTTCCTCTACGGCGCCCCCGGCAACGGCAAAACCACCATTGCCGAGGCCTGCGCCGAGTTGCTGGGCGAGCCGATCTACATCCCCTACGCGATCGACATCGAGGGCCAGGTGATGCGCCTCTACGATCCGCTTCATCACCAGCGGGTGCAGCGCCAGCTCCCGATGAATTTTGATTCGCGCTGGGTGCTGGTCAAGCGACCCTTCGTCAAGGCCGGCGGCGAGTTGACCACGGCGCAGCTGTCGCCGTCGTTCGACCCCCTGATGCGGTACTACGAAGCGCCGATCCACCTCAAGGCCAACGGCGGCATCTTCCTGCTCGACGACTTCGGGCGGCAGGATTCCTCGCCTCGGGCACTGCTCAACCGTTTGATCGTCGCGCTCGAGCGGCGGATCGACTACCTGACCCTGGCCGGCGCCGGGATGGCGGTGGGGGCGCCTTTCGAGGCCATGGTGGTCTTCAGCACCAACCTGGAGCCGGCGTCACTGGTTGACGAGGCGTTCCTGCGGCGGGTTCGCTACAAGATCCACGTCCCGGACCCGACCCCGGTCGAATTCCGCCAGATTTTCGAGCGGGCCTGCAAAGAATTCGAGATCGTCTTCAACGAGGTGGGCTACAACTACGTCCTCGATCGGTATTACAAGCCGTTCAAGCGGCCGTTCCGTGGCTGCCAGCCGCGCGATATCCTGAACCAGCTTGATGAGGTGGCGTACTTTCTCGGCCGGCCGCCGCGGCTGGAGCCGGACTTGATCGATCTGGCCTGCCGATCGTACTTCGTGCAGGCGTAAGTTGCGGCTGGCCCAGCGGTTCCGGACGGAGCAGGCAACCGGTCATCGCCGAGTCGACCGCTAGCCACAAGCTTCGCGAGGCACTGCTCAGCCTGGTCGAGGTGAGGTCCGGCCATTTTCGGCTGGAATCCGGCCATCACGCCCGAGCCTGGATGGAGCTGGACCAGCTCTTCACCCGTCCGGCGAGGCTGCAGCCGTTCGTCACGGCGCTCGCTGACAAGATCGTCAGGCATGGTGTCGATACCGTCTACGGCCCGCTCACGGGTGGCGCTTTTCTGGCTCAGGCCATCGCCCAGCGACTAGGCGTCGACTTCGGGTTCTTCGAGCGGATTCCGACCGAACGGCCCGGGCTCTTTTCAATTGATTACCGGCTGGCGCCGGCGCTGCGCGGTGCCGCGAAGGGCAAGCGAGTAGCGGTCGTCGATGACGCGATCAGCGCCGGCTCGGCAGTGCAGGCAAGC
>VBDZ01000153.1 GCA_005881215.1 Chloroflexota bacterium
TGACGGTAATGCCGGGAGGGCGCTGGTCGGGATGGCGCTCGACCGCACGGCGGAGCTCCTCGCGGATCGCGAGCGCGTGGGCGCGGCCGTCGATCAGGCGGGCTGGCACGGGGCTGAGTTTAGTCAGATGGTCGGGTGATCTCGACCGTGAAGGTGTCGAGATTTGGCAGCGGCGGGCGCTTGCTCAGCCGGACGGTGACGCGACTGATGCCCGGCAGTTTGAGGACCGCGCTGGCGATCCGCTCCGCCACCGTTTCGAGGAGATTGGCCGGCTTGCCCTCGAGTATCTCGCGCGCGGTTTTTTCGAGCACCGGGTAGCTCAGGGTGTCGCCGATCCGATCGCTGGCCGCTGCGGTTGCGGTGTCGAGCGTCACCTCGAGGTCCGCGGTGAAGGTCTGGCCGAGCTTGCGTTCGGCCGGGTTGTTGCCGTGATAGCCGAAGGCGGTCAGACCCGAGAGAATGAGCTTACCGGGGGCTCCGCCGGTGCCCTCTGGAGATCGACTAGACCTTTTTGTAGGCATGCCTTGACAAATATACGACCTCGTGTAATGATACCGAGATGAATGTCGAAGTTCGGGCCACCGGGCTGCGAGCGATGCGCGAGAAGAAGGGCTTGACCCAACGCGAGCTGGCACACAACCTGGGCATCAGCCAGAACTATATTCCGGCGCTGGAGTCGGGGGCCCGCCGGCCGGGACCCAAGCTGCGCCAGGCGCTGATGAAATTTTTCAGCGCGAACTTCGAGGATCTCTTCGAGGTCGTCATGGTGAACCCGGAGAGTTCCGCTGAGCAGGTGTTAGAGCCGCGCGATCAACGTCGCGCGGGTTGACGGCACAAGGGGGGTGATCGACACACGTAGCTGAGCGACGCGGGCCAAATGACGGCTGGATAAAATAGCCGGTGCGCCTGCATAGCTCAGTTGGTAGAGCAGCTGACTCTTAATCAGTTGGTCCCGGGTTCGAATCCTGGTGCAGGCACCAAAACCCCGGCCACTCCAAGGGTCGCTGCGCGACAGCAAACAACAGCGCAGCTCTGAACAGAACGCCGCATTCGCCTTCTCCAATTCAACCCTCTCGCGCTGAGTCATCGACGACACCTTGGAGGGGGTCAATGCGCGGAGTTCGGATTCCTCAAGATCTCAACGGCGAAGATCAGTTCGTTCTCGGGCTCTCGGTCAGTCGTCTGGCCGCTCTCCTGCTCGGCTTACTGGCGGCCTACACGATCTTTCACCTGTCACTACCGGCGCCTGTCCAGCTCGTGAGCGCCGCGATCGCCGCGCTCACGGGTGCCGCAATCGCGTGGATCAGGCCCGAAGGCCGGTCGTTGCTCCACTGGGCATTCGCCGCCGTCGAGTTCAAGCTTGGTCAGCGAATTCAGCTGGATTCAACTCCGGCCACGGTCGCCGACGATCGCCAGGTTTCTGCGACTAATGCTCCGGTCGCCCCGCGTCAGCCTCGCCTTAGTGTTCTGGCCGGCCGGTCCCGTGCGGCGCTGTCCTCGCCGCCCCCGCCATCAGAGGCCAAAGCCATCGGCGACAGCGACGTCATCGAGCTACCCGACTCGGATGCCGATTCCGATCGTGACGCCGAGCCGGACACCGACCCAGCGGCTGGTCACCCGGCGCCGGTGTATCTTGGCGGCCCTCAAGTCATCACCTTTTTCTCGACGAAGGGCGGGACGGGCCGGACCACCCTGGCCACCGAGGTCGCCGCCCTCCTCGCGATGAAGGGCTGGTATCGGGAGTCGCCTAGCAGTCCGCCGCAGCCGCTACGGGTCGCGCTCGTTGATTTCGACCTGGCCTCCGCCAACGTCTCCGCGCGTCTCGGGATCGCCCAACCAACCATGCTCGACTATCTCTGCGATGTCAGCGTGCCGAATCCCGACCCGCGTGACTTCGTCGTCCGGCATCTCGCCACCAAGCTCGATGTCTTGCTCGGCCCCTCGAAATGCCTGGCCGGCGACCGCGCCGATTTGCTCGGAGTCCCACAGGCCGCGCACATTCTCAGCACACTCAAGGCTGCGGGCTACCAGTTCCTGATCCTCGATACCTCGGCCTCGCTTCGCGACCTCGAAACCTACCTACTCGAGGCGGCCACCCGGATCTACTGCGTGGTTACCCCAACCGCCGGTTCGGTCCAGTCGCTCTATCGAGGCGTGGAGGCCCTGCGCCGCCTCGGTCTTGGCACCAAGCTGCAGTATGTCGCCAACAAGATGCGCGACGGGGCCAACCTCGCCGAGCCCATGGGCGACCTGAATGGCTCGCTGGCGGCTCGCATTCCTTATGACGCCGCCTTCGATTCCGCAGAGAACCAGCACCAGCCGATTGCGACCCGCCGCGGCGGTGGTGCCTCGTACGAAGCACTTTGCCAGCTTGCGGCCTCGATTTACCCGGCACTCCAGGTGCCGATGCGGACGCGTTCGGCCGCGTCGCCGTTTGCGTGGTTCACGAAGCGCCGCCGTGCTGGCTAGCGCCGCGCCGACCGCCAGCGAGCTGAGCCCTGACGACCTCCGCCATTTCGTCCGGGCCCAACTCACCCTTCAAGTCGACCCCGAAATCATCAATCCGTTCTGCACGAATCCGAACCGCAATCAGATCCTGCGCGACCGAATTCGAGACGCGGTCGCGCAGCGACAGCTCACTCCCTCCCCCGACCTGGTCGACAGCCTGTTCGACGAGATCGTCGGGCTTGGTCCGCTCCAGCCCCTGATGGCGGACGACGAGATCAGCGATGTTCTGGTCAACCGATTCGACGAGATCTACGTCGAACGGCGCGGCCGGCTGGAGTTTGTGCCCAGTACGTTTCGGGACGAGGCTCAGCTCGAACAGGTCATCCAAAAGATCGTCGCCCTGGTTGGCCGGGAAATCAACATCGACAAACCATTGGTCGACGCTCGAATGGTGGACGGGAGCCGCGCGAATGCAGTCTACGCCCCGGTGGGCGGACCCACGTTGTGCATCCGGAAATTCAACCGGGTCCGGCTCGGCCTCTTACCCACCGATCGAGACCCAGGTGCGGCGAGCTGGGTGAGCGTTGGAGGGCTGTCCGTCCAAATCGGGGCATTCCTCGAAGCGATGGCAGTGGCCCGGGCCAACATCCTTATCGCCGGCGCCACCGGCTCCGGGAAGAGCACGCTGCTGCGCTCGATCGTCAGCGCCTTCCCAGACGAAGAGCGAGTGATTACGATCGAGGACACCGCCGAATTAGAGCTCGACAATCCCCACTGGGTCAAGCTCGAGTGCGTTCACTCGAGGGAGCTCGCCGGTAAGACGACGCAGGAGCGGCGGCTCGATGTCGCTGACCTGGTGCAGAACGCACTCCGAATGCGCCCAGACCGGCTCATCATCGGCGAGATTCGTCACAGCAAAGAAGCGTACTACGTGCTCGAGGCGCTCAACACCGGCCATGACGGCTCAGCCACGACCATCCACGCCAGCAGTTGTTCCGACGCGCTCGCCCGCCTCGAGCTCCTCATCAGTCGTGACTTTGCACAGCTGAGTCCGGTGGAGATCCGCCGCTACATCGCCAGGGTATTCGACCTGGTGATCTTCGTCAGCCGACTTCGGGATGGGCGCCGCTGCGTCCTCGAAGTCGCCGAGTTACGTGATGTCGACAGCGGTGGGCGCTACGAGGTATGCCCCGTGTTCAAGACGGACGTCAGCACCGGCCAGCATGGCGTTGAGGTCGATTTCCGGGCCGCGGCGGACTACCGGCCGGGACCACGACTCGTCCGAAAACTCGAAATGCAAGGCATGCGGTGGATTTCGTAGGCGCTGCCTGCCTCTCGGCCGCGATCTTGAGCCTGGGGCTCGCCGTTCCGGGTTCGGCGACGCGTCAGCAGTCCCACCACTGGATCGCACGACTGGTCGCGCACCACCAACAGCGACTGGCCGAGGCTCGGATTTCCGGCAATCCGCGAACCTACCTCGCCATCTCGGTCATCGGCCCGGCGGTGCTCTTTGGGATCGGTTGGCTCCAATCCCCGGTGCTCGCGGCGTTCGCTGGGGCCGGCGGCCTCCTGCTGCCGCGCTTCTACCTTGCCTGGCTGGTCCACGCCCAGGCATGCCGGAGCGAAGCCGAGGCTCCGCGGCTGCTGCAGGCTTTACTCGCCGGATTAACCGGCGGCAGCACCTATCTGGATGCCCTGCGCCAGGCACGGCTTACCTGCAGCGATCCCTTGATCCAGGAAGACCTCGACTTTGTCGTCCAGCGGTTCCTGCTGGATGCCCCGCTGCATGAAAGTCTCCGGGAGGTCCGCGCCCGAACGACGACCCGCAACCTCGGCCTGATCTGGGAGACGCTGACGATCTGCGCCGAGAATCACTTGCCAACGCAGGCCGCGCGCAGCCTCTTTTTTGAACTGTCTACGACGATTCAGTTCAACGTTCAGCTGGCAAATGAGGTTCGCGCCCGCTCATCCGGCCAACAGGCGCAGATCTGGATGTTGGCAGTCATCGTTCCGGGCATGTACTTCTACCTCCGCTTGACGAGTCCCCAACTCTTGAGCGTGCTCGATGAAACCATGTTGGGTCGCTTCGTACTGCTGCCCCTCGCCGCGGTGCTCCAGGTTGCCGGCATCGCCCTCAGCCTGCGGATCGCACGGTTCGAGGCATGACGCTCGGAGCCTTTTGTCTGGCCCTCGCATGCTACGCCGGTCTCCAGGCCATTTTTGGAATCCGACGACCGGTTCATTCCTCCGGAGCGGAGCTCATCCGTGCCACCACCTTCTCGCCGATCGAGTGGAAGCTGCGCCAACAAAACACCCAGAGCTGGTACCAGCGATGGCTGCGACCCATGGTTTTGATGTGGGGGAGCCGACTGCACCTCCGACCCTCCAGGCTCGATCCGATGTACCTCGTGCAGGCTGGCCTCGATCCGCAGCAAATCGACGGAATGGAATTCCGGATGATTCGGTTGCTGGGCACCTTGGCCGGAGCAGCCACCGCCGGACTGCTGGTCGTGCTGGTTTCGGGAAGCTTTGCCTTGATCCCGCTGTTTGGCTGGGCCGGGTACGTCGCCCCAGTGCGGCTGCTGGCCGCCCGACGCCACCGGCGCCAGACGGCCCTGCATCGGGAGCTGCCAGAACTGGTGAGTATGATCCGGGCCTTCACCAGCGCGGGAATGCCGCTTGAGCGAACGCTCCACGTGCTGTCTGCCAACCAGCGAAGCGACCGCGGGTTGCGCCGTGAAATCCGGCTCGCGCTTGGTCGCTACGGCCTTGGACTCAGCATTGAGCAGGCGCTACAAGACATCGGCCCCCGGACCGGGCTGGACGACGTGACCACATTCGTGGCGGCGTTGGCCCAGAGCAAACGGATCGGCAGCGGCCTCGAAGCCACGCTTCGCGATCAGGAGTTGATGGTCCGTCTGAATCAGCGGAACCGCGCGACCGCACAGGCGGCTGCCGTCACGACCAAATTACTGGCGGTGCTGGGCGGCATCTATTTACCCGAGTTCGTGATCTTGATCATGATCCCGTTGTTCTGGGGAATCATGCAGCGCGCGTTCGGATGAGGCGACGTCGAGTCGATTAGCGGACGAGATTGGAGGGAGCATGTGAACACCTTGAAGCGCGGGCAGTCGACGCTTGAGTGGGTAATCGGCGCGGCCATCATTCTGGGCACGCTGGTGGTGGGGATCATGGCATGGAACAACGGCCTGGTGGCCAAGATCGGTCAGATGGTGCAGCGGTTGTCCCAGACCTCGTGACCGGACGCGGTCCGCTTCCGCGCCAGCGCGGGCAAGAGACGCTGCAAGCAATGTTGGCAGTCGCTTTCATGCTCCTGCCCGTCCTCTTTGGCATTGTCGAGCTCAGCGGCCTGATCCATGCCTGGATCGGCCAGCAAGCGGCGGCCGCGATTGGGGCACGGGTTGCGGGCGAACGGGGTGAAGACGACAGCGTTGTTCGCGACCGGATCGCCGTTGAGCTGCGCGCCGCCGGCCTCGACCCGGTCCAGGTCCAGGTGATCGTCACGCCGGCCTACGCACGCTGGGATCAACCGATAACGGTCCGTCTGGTCAGTCGGCAACATGTCGCCATTCCCTTTCTCTTCAGTCGGGACGTCACGTTGTCATCGAGCTACGTCGGGCGGGGCGAGGTAAACCATTGAGACGGCGCGGCCAGAGTGTCCTCTACTCGGTGTTGCTGATGCCGGTTTTGATCTTGGTCTTTGCCCTCGCGATCGACATTGGCAGCCTGCAAATGCAGAAACTACGCCTGCGCTACGCCGTCGACCTGGCGACCGTGACGGCAGCGACCGACGTGGATACCGGCTACTACAGTCGCACCGGTCAGCTTCAACTCGATGCCGAGGCGGCGGCGAGAACCGCCCGCGGCTATTTGCTTCGGAATTTGAGCGGGTTGGCCGACACACCCAATCCCACCGCCATCGCGGCGGCGGCGGACATCACCATCGTGAACCATGTCCCCGCGCTGGATCCATACACAGGAATGCGCCTCGACCGGCCGGCCGTTTGCGCACGCATCCGCGTGCCACACCGATTCGATCTGCTTGGCTGGATCGGCCTGCGCTCAGTCGATCTGACGGTCGCGGCGAATGCCGAAATCCGCCCATGAGGGCCGCCGCCGCCCTGGGGAAAACGCTGCTCATCGCTGGCTTGAGTCTTGGCTTGCTGGTGAGCACCGCGGCCACCGGCCACAGCCTGGATCCGACCACCGCGGTGGTCACGATTACCTCGGTATCGGGTTACGCCGGACATGCGTTTGTGTATGCCCAGGTCAGCGACTCGAGCTTCGCCTATCCAGCGCCGACCGGCGCTGGGCACCAGTCGCCGTTTGTCTCCGAGTGGGTGCCGGAACCGATCGCGAGCGGCTCCTGTCCCTGGGTCTGGGCGGTTTACGTCTTCGACCGAGCCACGATGGCACAGATCAACGCACCACCACTCAACACTCCGGCTCCGAATTTTGGAACGACGACGATGGTGTGCGCCAGCCCGTCGAGCACCCCGGTCGATCAGCCACCGATGGCCGACGCCGCCGCACGCCTTGACCTTGATCTCCGGGTGAGCGTCGCCCCAACCATCTCAACCGTCGGGTCCCCCAGCCTGGTCTCGGCAGTGCTGACCAGCGGCCTGACCCAGGACCTCAACCTCTATCTGAATATGGCCATCGAGGATTGGTCAGTGACGAGCTGGAGACTCGATTTCGGTGACGGACAAATCGTCACCCGGAATGGCTCGGCCGGGACGGCCATCAGCGTGCCCCACACCTATCTCGCCGCCGGCCGGTACGACGCACGCGCTACCGCGGACATCTCGGGTCATGCGCAGGCGGCCGTCTATGACCGCTATGGGACGGTGCACCTCATCCGACGGGCGTTTTCGGTTGTCGTGGGTAATGACGTGGCGACCAGCGCCCGGGCACAAGCCTCACGCACCTATGTGCCACCGCAGGCGGCGGTGGGGATCATTCCGAGTCTTGGCCCTGGAATGGGCGCATCGTCAAGCGCTGGCTTTCGCCAGATTGACGCGCTACGCGGCGCGCTCACGACCCTCACCGTCCGACTGCTGGTCATCCGCGAGGGCGTCCTGCGGGTTGATGCGATCGCTCGGGGTTTCGGACAATCCCGGCTGACCGGGTGGCGACTGGATGGCACGGCATCCGATGCGCCGACTGGTAGCGGAACACTCGCCGGCACTATTCATGCCGCGGCCGAACCCATGTTCCTGCAGTGGAACGCGCCGGACCACATCGTCGGCAACCAGGCCCAGCGATACGTCGTGCCGGTGACTCTCTTTGTCGACACGCGCTTTCCCGACGGACACCTGGCGTCATATGCGATCCGATCCACATTCTCCGTCACGGTTAATTTCGCCGCGCAAAGCGGCTAGGAGGGGGCTATGCGCCGCATCGTGTACCTATCGGCGTTTGTCGCTCTATCGGGAATCGCCGGCATGCTCTACTATTCGCACACTCAGCAGTCGACCGCCGTGGTCGCTACCCGCGACCTGCCGGTCGGCACCCGAATTCAGGACGCCGACCTGGCCGTTCGCCGCGTCAATCCTGCCTCGGTAGGGCCTCAAGTACTGACGACCGTGGGGGCGGCCTTGGGTCAAGTGGTCGCGTTTCCGGTCCTGGCGGGACAGATGCTCGATGCGCGCCAGGTTGCGCCGTCTAAAAACGCCGCGTTGCTCGGTTCCGGTCTCCAGGTGCCCCAGGGTTATCGGATCATCGGACTACCCGTCAGCCCGACAACCGCCGTCGGCGGAGTCCTGAAGCCGGGTGACCTGGTCGACGTCATTGCCATCCCCAACCCGGCGAAAGCTGCCGCCGCGCTCGACGAGACTCCCACCATCCCCATCCGGATCGGAAGCGACGTGCTGGTGCTCGGCTTGCGGACTGACCAGGGCGGCCAGGTCGATTTGTCGGATCATGGTCTCAACGCCACCAATGCCAAGCCTGCCAGCGTGCTCCTCGCCATCCCGCAGAATGAGGAGACGGCGTATTCGGCGGCAATCGCCGGGTCCACCTTTGTCCTGACGCTGAGCACTGAATGAGGATTTAGTGGTCAAGATCTTGCGCCAATCGAGGTTCGGCGACGAGGTGTCGGCGGTTCGCGATGGAATGATCCATCTCCGGACCGGCGCGCCACGGGCCATTATCGGCACCTCGTCGCTGAACTTCGATGGACTGGCTCCGGAGCAACAACTTCGAGCGGTGCAAGCGTTCCGGGATCTGCTGCATGCGCAGAGTGGACCATTTCAGCTCTACCTGCGCATCCGCCGGGTGCCGGTCGGCGAGGCCAAGGAGCCGGATGCCGGGGCATTCCCGGACAGGCAGGCGTACCTTGCGGCAATGACTCGCAGCTTCATCAGCGCCCATCTCCAGGATGCGCCGGTGTATCAGCGTGAGATCTACCTCGTCGTCGCCCCCTTACAGACTGGGCGTCAGATGCTTCGCTCCTGGCTGTTTCGTTTCGACCGCTCACGAGATGACCCAAGCTTTGTCGCGTCGGACCTGGGAACTCCCCTGGCCAACCGAGCGCGCTCGCTGCTGGAGCCCCTTCGTCGGATCGGTGTCAAGGGTCAGATTCTCGACGACAAGGCGCTATCGATCCTGCTGGCCGACCTCTATGGCGAGGAGCGGCGGCCAAATCTCGAGCTCAGTGCGGTTCGGCAGGCTTTCGCCCATCGGGCGGACAACGTCGAGATTCGTGGCCGCCACTACGCATCGTTCGTGGTTAGCCGATACCCCGGCGAGGAGATCTCCCCAGGTTGGTTGCTGCCCCTGATGAGCTTCAAGGGTGAGTTGCACGCCGGCATCCACATCATGCCGCTCGAGACGGACCGGATGCTGACCATTCTCCATCACCGCATTCGCGACCTTCGCGCGGATGACATGGCCAGCACAGAGGTGGGAACGATCGGTCGCACCGCTGCCGGCACTCTGCCGGATGCCATTGCAGTCCATCAGGCGCTGGCGCGTAACGAAGAGAAAGCTTTTGCGGTGAGTTTCTACCTGACGGTTGGCGCCGACGACCCGGTCGAGCTGCGGACGCAGATCGAGGCACTCCGCGCGAGCTGTCGCCGGATGATGTTGCACACGGTGCAGCCGTACTTCGAGATGCGCCAGGCACTCCTCTCCTCCTGGCCACTCGGCACCGACCTGCTGGGCCGCGAGCACATCCTGCAGACGAGCGCGCTGACCACGATGATGCCCTGGTTGCAGGAGGACCTGGCAGATGCGGACGGACATTACTGGGGGTACAACAAGGAAACCGGGGGACTCTGCGTCTTCGATCCGTTTGATGAAGAGCGCTTCACCAATGCAAACATCGCCGTCCTGGCACATTCGGGTGCCGGAAAGAGTTATGCCGCGGCTTCGGTTGTGCTGTCCGGTTACACGCGCGGGATCGGCGCGATCCTTCTCGACCCGGAGGCGGAGTACGCAGGCATGATCCGCGAGCTGGGAGGCACCTATCTCCATTTCGCTGCAGGCTCCGGTCATGCCATCAATGTCTTGGATCCGCTTTTGTTTGCCGCGGACCCCGAAGAGCCGGGCGATCAGTTGACTGATGTGCTTGATCTCATCGGCCTGATGTGTGGCAGGCTCGACGAGGTCGAGAGAGCACAGGTGGAGGCGGCGATCCGCTCGGTGGTCGGGCACAGCGACGGCACCCCGGTGCTCGGGGATATCTGGCGTGAGCTGGAGAGGACCCAACCCGGATCGCGGGTCAGCACCATCCTCCGCCGCTGGGTGACGGGTGATCTGGGGCGCATGTTCAGCGCACCGACAAACGTCGATCTCGGCGCCGCGGTCGTCGGCTTCAACGTCCGCGACCTGAGCGAGGAGCTCATCCCTCCGGCATTCCTGATTCTGGCCAACTGGCTGTGGGCCGCGCTCCGCCGCGAGCGTCGCGCCCGACATTTGCTGATCGACGAGGTCGGTTTGCTCCTCGAGCATGAACCGGTGCGGCGGTTCCTCATCCGTCTGGCCCGCCGGATCAGGAAGTACGGCGGGAGCCTGATCCTCGTCAGCCAGAATCCGGGCGACTTTTTCGAGACCAAGGACGGTGCGGTACTGGCCACCAATCCGAGCATCCTGCTGCTCGGATCCCAGAAGCATTCGGAGGCGGTTAAGTTACAGAAGGCGTTCAATCTCACCGAGCGGCAGGTCAACTACCTCGAGACCGCCGAACGAGGCGACTTCCTGCTGATCGCCGGTCCCAATCGCGTTCCGGTGCACATCATGGCCCCGCCCTGGATGGATGAGCTGATCGTGAGATCACGCGGCCATTGAGTTGGCAGCCTCATTGATTTTTACCGGTCCACGGCTAATAATTAGCGGCTGAATTTGCGCTGACCGTCACCACGGGAAAGGGGGGCGCGGCGCGCGGGGCTGGGGACGGCCTCGCAAAGGGGAAAGACGGTGCAGGACCTCACCGAACGTCGCAATGAGGAGGCCCGCGAGGTGCGTGATTTGCTGGCGGCCAAGCTCAAGATGCACCCGATCTGGCTGGGTGGCCTCGATACCCAGGCGGCGCGCCACATCTACCTCTTCATCCAGGCGCTCGAGGGGCGCAAACCCTTTGGCCGGGTCCGCCGGCAACGAGCGCCGAATTTGACGCTAGACTGACGGCGATCTGGACTTAACGCCACTCGCCGACCAGCGGGCCGGCACCTTTACCCTCCTCGTTGCCGACCGCCCGGTGGTTCAACGCGCCGCCTGCGCCGTGAAGCTCAACGGGGCGTGGTATGCGAGTACGGCGAACCCACTGGCGCATTCGGACGCCTTCGCGCTCCACTGGCAGGCGGGCCCGGCGCTGGCCACCGCCCGCCTGATCCCGCATGAGGGCGGGGTCGTCATCGAGTGCGAGCTCAACAATAACGGCGACGCGGCGGTGACCTTCAACGGCTGGCGGCCGGTGATGATCGAGGGCGAGGGCGGGCGGCTGCAGGTCGGCCAGGAACCCTGGCGGGCGAGCGTGCTCATCAACGGCTACCAGTCGTGGGACTATGCCGGCATCCATCCGCTGGACGAGGCCGTCAAGGAGGGCGACTCCAAGCCGCCGGCCACGTCCTGGTGGACCGCGGCGATCAGTGATGGCCAGTCGATGTTCGTCGCCCAGGTGCTGAAGGCGAGTCGCTTTGCCACCGTGTTCCGCTGGCATTACCACCGCGACGAACACCCGGGGAACTCGCTGCCGACCAGCATTCCCACCTTCGTCGCTGAGCAACAGGGAGCGCCGCTCTCGCAACCGGAACAGCGCAGCGGCCTGCCGGAGGAGTTGCGGCTCGAGGTGCCGCCGCAGAGCGGCCTGGTCTCCGATCCGATCCTTTTGCTCTATGGCGACGACGGCACAGCCACCTTGCGCAAGGCACAGACGGCGGCCGGTCACGCCTCCGGCGCGCGAAACTTCGCGACGGTCCCGCGCGGCTGGTGCAGCTGGTACCACCTCGGGCTGGCGGTGACGGAGACGGACATCACCCGGCACGCCGCCTTCCTGGCGAAGCGGATGCCGGAGCTGGTCAAGACCTCTTCGAACGGTTACCGCCCGGTGATCCAGCTGGACGATGGCTGGATGCCTCGCTGGCAGCGCTGGGGCGACTGGATCGCGAACGAGTTCTTCACCAGCGGCTTGCATACGCTGGCAACGCAGGTGCACCGGCACCGACTCGAGGTGGGCATCTGGCTGGCGCCCTTCCACGTCGCCGCCGATTCGCAACTTGCCGCCGCGCATCCGGAGTGGCTGTTGAAGGCAGGCGACGGATCGCGGCTCACCGATCCTCGTTTGGGCAAGGCCTATCACATCCTCGACCCCACCCACCCGGACGCCTTGCGATTCCTCGACGACCTGTTCCGCGGACTGCGGCGTGATGGTTTTACCTATTACAAGCTCGATTTTCTTTACGCCGCCGCCTACGAGGCCGGCCGCCACGATCCAGCGGTGACCGGCACCCAGGCGCTGAGGCTGGGCCTCAAGCGGATCGTCGATGCCATCAATCCTCCGGGAAAACCGGAAGCGTGCTTCGTCCTCGCCTGCGGCGCGCCGTTAATGCCCGTGGTCGGCCTGGTTCACGGCGCCCGCATCGGCGGCGATGTCGGTATCCCGACAATGGATAACGGTAAGGCGGGACCACCCGAAGTCGGGTTTCCCTTGATTCTTTCGATGGCGCGCAACCAGGCCGCGCGCCTGTTCTTCGACCGATCGCTGTTCGCGGTGGACGCCGACGTCGTCATGGCGCCGGCGCCGCAACTCAGCCCGGACGAGGCGCGGCTGATGATCACGATCGCGGCGCTCTCCGGCGGCGTCTTCATGCTGGGCGACGACCTGGAAACCCTCCCGGCCGACCGGCTGGCCATGTTGCGCAACCCCAATCTCCTCGGACTGGTCGGCGGCCCGGCGGCAGAGCCGGTGCACCTCTTCAGTGCTCCCGAACGCGAGGCGCAGGACCACTGGTTCGCCTCGCCCCAGGAGCTGCCGCCGCTCTGGGTCCGACGCGAGCCAGAGGGGGGCGCGATCGTCGCCATCTACAACTGGACTGATACCGCCCGGCCCTATCGGCTGCTCTTCCAGGAGGCGACGGGGGTGGGCGGGGCCTACTCCGTGGTCGATCTATGGTCGCCGCGCCGCGGTGGGCGGTCGCTGGGCATCAAGTCGAATACGCTGAAGCTGAACCTGCCGCCACGCAGCGTGCGACTTCTTAAAATGAAACCGGCTGCCGCCGAGGCGCGGCGTTAACTGACTGTCTCCAAACCATCATGCGCCGCGTGTTGTTTTACCGCCTGTACGATGTGGTCCCCGCTCGGCTCGCCGAGCTGGAGAAAGACGCACGCGCCTTCTCCCGAAGCCGCGCCTGGCGGGGCGATGCCTTCTGGTTGGCGACGGACAACACCACCGATCTGTTTGCCATGGAGTACTTCCGGCACGCCCGCAACGAGGAGGGCGGGGCGCTCTCGGCCGCCGGCTTCCTGCGCATGCTTGGCGATGAGACCGATGCCATCGCCACCCTCTATTTCCTCAATGACGCCGCACAACGCTTTCACGCCCGGGCGACGCTCAAGGACGACGAAAACCCGATTGCCAAGCTCCGCTACCTGGAGATCCGGCAGGGCCGCTTGCCCTCGGGGATGCCGATCGAAGACGTGCTCGCCGCCCGCCCGGTGATCAAGAAGATGGAGGGCGAGCCGATCACCTTCTATCCTCCCACCTACCGCCCCAACCCCTACTTCCGCCGCGACAAGCCCGGGATGTGGGGCTTCAGCCTGAAAGGCATTCGGGACTTCGCGCCCTCCTTCCTCGAAGCGGAGGCGGAGGCGATGCGCATCTATCGAGGCTTCCGCCAGCTCAACCCGTGAACGAGTCGACCCACACGCTGAAAACGGCGGACGGCCTCCATCTGTTCGTGCGCCGTTGGCAGGCGGCCGCCATACCGCACCAGTGGACGTTCGTCATCGTGCACGGGCTGGGGGAGCATGGCGGCCGCTACCGACACCTGGCGGAGTGGTTTGCGCCACTGGGCGCGACCGTCTATGGCATGGACCACCGCGGCCACGGCCGCAGCGGCGGCCAGCGTGGGCACGCGCCAAATCTCAGCGCCCTCCTGGACGACCTCGACGCCGTCGTGAGGCACGCCGGTGCCGAGAGCGGCGGGCCGCTGGTCCTGATTGGGCATTCGTTCGGCGGGCTGCTGGCCATCGCTTATGCGCTCGACCGCCCAGCATCGGTCGACCGAGCCGTCTTCTCCGCACCGGCGCTGGTACCGAAGGTCAAGGTGCCGGCGTGGAAGCGGGCGCTGGCGGGCGTGCTGCCGAAAGTGGCGCCCAGGGCGAGCTTCGCGAACGAGATCAACGCCAACGTGCTCAGCCACGATCCGGCCATTGGCCCTGCCTATATCAGTGACCCCCTCGTGCACAACCGGATCACGGCCGGCCTTTACGCGAACACGATCGCGCGTGGCGAGGCGTTCATTGCTCGGGCGGCCGAGCTCCGGGTGCCGTTTCTGCTGCTGCACGGCCGCGACGACCAGATCGTGGACCCGATCGGTAGTCAGCGGTTCTTCGCTGGCGCCACCGCGCCGGGCCGCGCATTCTGTCTGTACCCGGGGCTCTATCACGAGATCTTCAACGAGGTCGAGCAGGAGAAGGTCTTTCAGGACATCGAAAGCTGGCTGACGCAGCGGACCGATGCGCAGCTGACCGGCTGGAATCCGCCACCCTGATGCGGGTGGTGGCCCAGCGCGTGAGCGAAGCATCGGTCCGCTGGGACGGCGGCGAGGCGTCGATCGGCCCGGGGTACTGCTTGCTGGTGGGCGTGGCCGACACCGACAACGAGCGTGACGCCGATTATCTCGCAGACAAGATCCTCAAACTGCGGGTGTTCAGCGACGAGGCCGGCAAGTTCAACCTCAGCGCCACGCAGGTGAATGCGGACTTCCTGGTCGTCTCCCAGTTCACCCTGTTCGCGGACGCCCGCGGGCAAAACCGCCCGAGCTTCCTGCATGCCGCCCGGCCGGAGCAGGGACGGCCCCTGCTCGAACGGTTTATCGGCCGCCTTCGCACCAGCGGGCTGCGGGTCGAGACCGGGTCGTTCGGAGCGCAGATGGCGGTCCGGCTGATCAACGACGGCCCGGTCACTGTCGTGCTCAGCACCGACGCATGGGAGCCACGGATCGGCTGACTCGACCCGTGCGGCCGACCGGCCGATCAATCTACGACTGGCTCCGTACTCGAATGTGAATTGATTGTGCCCGCCGGTTGATGACAGGCGACGACCCGCTGGAAACTCGTGACGTAACGCTCGACGAAATGTCGCCAACGCGCGGCGACGATAGGCTGAGGGCGAGGCGATTCAGATGGTAATCAGCATGACGAACCGGTTGCTCGTGATGGTCATCGCGTTCGCCCTGACCAGTGGTGTGGTTGCCCACGCCGCTCAGGCTCCGCAACGGCCGCTGGCCCCCATCACGCTGCCGGCCGCGAGTAGCCTGCCGATGACCCTGCAGACGGCGGCCAGCCGGATCAGCGAAACCGCCACCGCCGCCATCGATCCGAGCGCCGCGATCCGCGATGCCTACCAGCGCAACCACGTCGCGCTCGAGCACCTGCGGCAGGCGGCCTCCCAACTGAATGGCAGCGCGCATCCGGCCTTCAACCAGCTGATCCTCACCGACGAAGCTGCGCTCACCGAAATCGAACGGACGGCGCTGGCCACCAGCAGGCCGTCGGCCTCCGGCGCGATCGTCGCGATGGATGCGGTAGTCGCCGGGGCACAGGCCGAGCTCGAGCGCCAACTTTCACAGGCCGGTGCCGCAAAATCGCAGACGGGCGGTGCGAAATCGCAGGGCGGCGACCAGTCCGGGACGTCACACGGCAACGACCGCTAACATCGAAGTCGGACCGATGAGGTTTGGGCCGCCGGTCGGTCTGCACCATTGATGGAAGAGAAGAATCTCGACATTTACGGAGACCCGCCCATCCCCTGGTCGCGCGCGCTCGAACAACTCGAGGCGGCCCCGGTGACGCAATCTCCGAGAACGACCTGGCTGAGCACCGTTCGTCCCGACGGGCGCCCGCACCTGGCCGGCATTGGCGCCCTCTGGGTGGACGGAAAGTTCTATTTCACGAGCGGGCCTGGGACACGCAAGAGCCGCAACCTGGCAGCGAATCCGAACTGCGCGCTCTCCATGGCCCTCCCCGGGCTCGACCTGGTCGTCGAAGGCCGGGCGACGAAAGTGGCCGACCAGCCAACGCTGGAGCGACTCGCGGAACGCTACGCGGCCCAGGGATGGCCGGCTCGCGCGAGCGAGGGCGCCATCACCGCCGAATTCAGCGCTCCCAGCGCCGGGCCTCCGCCGTGGCATCTCTACGTGGTGACGCCCATTAGGGCCTTCGGCGTGGCGACGGCGAAGCCATATGGTGCGACCCGCTGGCGTTTTTGAATCGGCCTCAATCCTGAGCCGCCATTACGCGGTTGCGGCCGTTTGCCGCGGGCTGCCCCAGCGGAGTCGAAGGGCGAGATAGGTGGCACTGATGAGCGGTGAGCCAAACAGAAGGATGGCCCATAGCACGGCTACCACGCCAGGCAATCCGGGAGATCCGGTACAGCTGCTCTGCAGCAGATGGCCGGCTTGATCCCTGATGGTTGTGCAGCTGCTGCCAGTCGTTGTGCCCGCGAGAAGGATGTACGACAGCCCGATATAGCCACCCGGTGGAATGAGGGTGCCAATCAGCTTGTCCCGCCAGTGCCAGGCGGGGGACATCCAGAGCAGGATCACGCCGACGGGCCAGAGGAACGGTACGAGGATCACGGCCGCCACCTCGAGAAACCCGGGGCGGTACGGCGGTGATGGATGGATGCCCAGCCGGTCGCGGGCGTCGGCCACCACGGTGGCCGGCTCCCCCAGGCGGTCGAGGATGTTGAGGATGCTCGCATCGGTCTCCTCCAGGTCATGCACACGGGCCTCGGCGATGTGCGATCGCATGTCGTCGAGCAATTCGTTGCGGGCGGCGGTGGGCAGGTCGCCGGCCGCGGCGCGGATGCGAGCCAGGTAACCATCGATCAGCTGGTCGGCATGCGGGGCAGTCATGGTTTTTTCCCCTCTTGCAGGATTCCGTCGACGGCGCCGCGAAAGCTCGTCCACTCGTTCTTGAAGGCCGTTAGCGCGCGCCGGCCCTCGGTGGTCAATTCGTAGTAGCGTCGGGGCGGCCCATCCGTTGACTCGCGCCAATCGGTCTTGACCAGGCCGTCGCGCCGAAGCCGGCTCAGTAAGGGATACAAGGTGCCCTCCGTCGTAAGCATGCCGGTCCGACCCAGCGCCTCGATCAGCTCGAAAGCGTAACGCGGCGTCTCTCGAATCAGCGCCAACACGCAATACTCCAATGCCCCACGGCGCATCTGGCTGACGAGTCCGTCCGCCGGCATGCCGGCAATGTAGCACAAGCTTCCTTGCTGCGCAAGGTACTAAGGGTGACAACTTCACAGCGTCCTGGCTGGCCCTGCCGCCGTGGCTGGTGTATCCTACCGGCGCTTGAAGCGTCTGAGCCTGCTCCCACTCCTTATCCTCCCGTTGGCAGCAGCCTGCTCCGGGCCGATCGGCGCCCCTACCGGGAGCTCGCCGGTCGCGGCCATCGCCGCGACGCCCAAGCCCACCCCCACCCCGACGCCGACACCCACGCCACCGCAGCTCAGCCTGACGAGCATCTTTGGCGGCGATAAGCCCGACCTCGCCCGGTACGACCCGTCACAGCTCAGGGTGATCATCGCCACCGGCGACGTTATCCCCGCGCGCGAGGTGAACTACCAGACCGTCATCCACCACGACTGGCTCTATCCGTGGCGGCAGACCGCCGACTATCTCAAGACCGGCGACCTGCTCTACGTCAACCTCGAATCGCCGCTGATCAAGAACTGCCCGATCATCCATGGCGGCTTCAAATTCTGCGGTGACGCCCGGGCGATCGCCGGACTGGACTACGCCGGTGTCAACGTCGCCAACCTGGCGAACAACCATTTCACGAATTTCGGGCCGGCCGGGACCAACGAGACCCAGATCCTGCTCTCCAAGCATGGGATCGGCATGTCAGGACTCGGCCTCTACGAGATCCGCGACATTCGCGGCGTGAAGTTCGCGTTTCTCGGCTTCAATGGCGTCGGCACCCACATCAACCGGGCCGAGCTCAAGCGCGAAATCGACCTGGTGCGGCCGCAGGCGGATGTGGTCGTCGTCGCCTTCCACTGGGGCAAGGAGTACGAGCTCTTGCCGGTTGCCGCGGCCGGGATCGCGCCCGACAACCCGCGGGAGATTGGTCACCTCGCCATCGACGATGGCGCGGACCTGGTGATCGGCAATCACCCGCACTGGGTGCAACCAGTGGAGATCTACAACGGCAAGTTGATCACCTATGCCCACGGCAATTTCATCTTCGACCAGATGTGGTCGCAGGAAACCCGCGAAGGCGTCGTCGGCCGATACACCTTCTACGGCACCCGGCTGGTGCGCGTCGACTACCGGCCGGTGGTGATCGACAACTACGCGCAGCCGCGCTGGCTCGACGAGAGTACGGGCGAGGGAAAGGCCATCATCGACCGGATGGCTAACGCGTCGGCACAGCTTGCTGGAGGCTGACCAGCTCGTCACTGGTTGAGCCATTAGCCGGAAACGGCTCGAGCTCGACCGTGCCGCGTCGATAGACGGAGAGGTAGCGCTCGGCCATATGGTGCGGGCCAAATCGTTCACGGGCCACCTCGGCACAGCGGACACGATCGATTTCGTCGAGCCGCCCGGCCGCCGCCACCAGGCCATCGACGTCCTCGGCGAGGAACCCGGTGACCCCGGGTTCGATCAGCTCCGGCGTTGAGCCAAAACGCAGCGCCAGCACCGGCGTGCCGGCGACCATGCATTCGACCATGGCCAGGCCAAAGGGTTCGGCCCACTGCAGGGGAAAGATACCGGCCGCCGCGCGCGAGATCAGCCGCGTTTTCTGCTGACCAGCCACGTTCGGGTAATACTCGACGGTCGGCCCGAGGTGGGGCTCGACCTGGTCCTCGAAGTAGCGCTCGCCCTCACCGCTGCGCTCGACCTTGCCGGCCAGGATCAGCTTGCGGCCTGTACGCCTAGCCACTTCGATCGCGAGGTGCTGGCCCTTGTCCGGGATGATCCGAGCCACCTCGATCAGATACCGCTCATGATTGCCACTGGGGGGCACCGCCGGTACCTCGACGGCATTGTGGACGATGCCCGCGAGCTTGAGGGTTGGCGCGCTGGCGGCCTGGCTGAGGCTGATGGCGCATAGCCGGACCCCGTCCATCACCTCTCGGTAAAAGGAGGTCATCGGTTCCAGCAGCTCGCCGTGGATGGTGTGGACGACGACCGGCGCCACCCCGCTGCTGAGCGCCACCACCACTCCCTCGTAGCCACTGTGGTCGTGGAGAACGTCGAAGCGCTCTCCCTGGAGGGCGCCATAGACCCGAGCCAGGTAGGTTGCCTGACGGGCTCGCTCATCCGGTCCGCCGAGGTCGCGACTCCAGGATGTGTCGGCCAGAGTCGTCACGCCGGGGGTAGAGCCGGCGGCCCCGAACGTCGTGACGTCGTGCCCCATCCGGCGAAGCTCATTCTGGAGGAGATGGACCACCAGTTCGGTTCCACCGTAGCCGCTCGGCGGTAGCGGATACCACGGCGGAGCGACGATCGCAATCCGTAGTGCGTCCTTCGCCCCGCTCACCTCCTGGCGGTCCCCGACGGGCCGCCACGATGATAACGCTCGTTCGTACCATCACCTCTTGCAGGAAACCTGATAGCGGGCCGCGTAGCTTCACCTCCCCCCATGCAGGCGTCGTTTTTCTGAGTCTCTCGGGGTACAGTTGTCTCGATGACCGCCGCGCTGCATCTCGTGCAGGCCGTCGTCAGCCTAAGCTTCCTGGCCCTCGGTCTGTTGACGGTGGTCGACTGGCTGCGACATCGGGAGCGCAGCCGCCGGTACCTCGCCCTGGCCTTTATGACCCTCGGCCTGACCAGCGCGCTGAGCCAGGTCAACACCATGACCGGCTACCGGCTTGGCGCGCTGGTAGGTGATCTGACGCTCATTCTCTTCATGACCTCGGGCTTCGCCCTGCTACTGTTTCGCGACAGCTTTATCCCGCTCAGTGGCCGGCTGCGCGTCGGCGCCCTCATGGTCTGCGTCGGGGCGACCGCCCTCGCATTGGCGACCATGGTTCCCGCCGCCCCGTCGATCAAGCCAACCGGACTGCAATTCGCCGCGACCGTCGCACTGGTCGTGGTCTGGTCAGCCTGTGTGATCGAGCCGATCGTGCGCTTCTGGGGTGCCTCCCGCGGGCGACCGGCGGTGCAGCGGGCCCGGCTCCGTGCGGTCGCTGGAGGATACGGCGCGATTGTCATCATTCTGCTGGTGGCGGGGTTTGGTGGCTCGGCCGCGACCAGCCTGGCGGCGGCGTGGCTCTTTGAGTTGATCGCGGTGATTGCCCTGCCGCTGCTGTACGTCAGCTTCGCGCCACCGAAGTGGCTCCGCCGGCTCTGGCGGCAGCAAGAAGAGGACCAGTTTCGGGACGCGGTTTACGACCTGGTGCTCTTCAGTCCGGACCGGCCGACGCTCGCGAAGCGGGCCGCCGAATGGGGGCTGCGCCTGGTGGGTGCCGATGGGGTGGCGATCTTCGATGCCAACGGCGAGATCCTGGCCCTGCGCGGGATAGATCCCGAGCCGGCCAGCCAGCTGGCCCGGCAGGCCGACCAGCACCGGCAGGCGCAGTTGCTCGCCACGTCCGGGTCGAGCCGCAACAATGCCATCGTCCTGCCGCTGCCGCTGGACATCGGTGCCGGCGCGATGGTCGTCGTCTCCGGCCCGTACACGCCGTTCTTCGGCAGCGACGAAGTCGGAAGATTGCGTAGCTACGCGGCGAACATCACCGCGGCCCTGGACCGAGCCCGGGTGACCGAGCGGCTGGCCGCGCTGGAGAAGACCAAATCGCAATTCCTCAACCTGGCCTCGCACGAGCTGCGGAGTCCGCTGGGCGTGATCAACGGCTACCTCTCGATGCTGGAGCAGGGTGCCCTGGGGCAACTCACCGAGTCCGGGGTTCGGGCGGTCGAGGTGTTGAAAACCAAGGCCCTCGAGATGAATTTGCTGGTGGCGCAGATGCTGGATGCCGCCCGCCTTGAAGACGGCCGGCTGGCCTTAAAGCGTGACCGGGTCGACCTGCGCGACGTGGCGGGCGAGGCGCTCCAGGTCGTGCGGCCCCTGGCGGCGGCCGGTCACGACCTGTCGCTCGAGACTCCACCGCGGCAGGTCATCGTGTTCGGCGACGTGGATCGCCTGACGACGATCATCAGCAACCTGCTGGAAAATGCCATCAAGTACTCGCCGGAGGGCGGCAAGATCCGCTGCATCGTGGGAGCCGTGGAGCATACCGCAAGCGTGAGCGTCGTCGACAACGGGGTGGGCGTCGCCCGCGAGGACATTCCACGCCTGTTCAAGCGGTTCGAGCGGATTGAAAACCGCAAGACCAGCCACGTGGCTGGCACCGGTCTCGGCCTCTACCTCTCCCGCGAGCTGGCGCGTCAGCACGGCGGCGACATTCAGGTCGAATCCGGGCCCGACGCCGGCAGTACGTTCACGCTGTCACTTCCGCTCGCCGTTCCGCTGCACGAGGCGATCGAAACCGTCAGCCCCACGCCCGAGCCGGCTCCCCGGCTTCACATCGTCACGGACGGCGAGTCCGAGACGCGGCTGGCCTAAGGCGCGCGCAACTGCTCCAGCGTCGCCCGCATCTGGTTGAGATGAAAACGGTCGTGGCCGGCCAGCATCCGAAACATCAGGTCATAGCTCTCCGGTCCCCGCTCGGCATGGATCGCGACGCGGGCTCGGGCCTGGGCTGAGGATCGTCGCCAGAGGAGAATGTTCGCGCTACGCAAGGCCGCGAAGACCGGCAACAGCGCTTTGGGGTCGTCATCGTTGTGCCCAAGCCGATTGACCCAGAGGTCCTGGTCGTAGCCGAGCAGCGGTGGCTGGTCCTGGCTCAGCGTCCAGCGATAGCGTCCGGACGCCACCATTTCGGCATCGACCAGGTGCCCGAGCAGTTCCACGACGGACCATTCGTTTGGCGCCGGTCGGCGACGAAGGTCCTCGCCGGCGTCTTTCAGCACATCGTCGATTCGGCCCAGGGTCGCCTCCTGGACGGCTGCCGGGTCGTCACGGCCGAGCAGATCCAGCAGCTGACGCTGGTAGGCGGCGCCCTGGGTGACGGGGTCCGGCGATCGCATCGGTCAGCCTTAGCTGCCCGGCTGGGTCGCGGGCGCGGGCAGCATCTCGGATTCCGCGAGGCTGCGGCGGACCCGCGCCGCCACGCCCGCCGCATCCAATCCGAGCTGCTTCAATAGCTCGGCCTGCGCACCCTGCTCGACGAACGAGTCCGGCACCGCCATCAGGGTCACCGGGATCCCGAAAGGCGCGAGGGCCTCGGCGACCGCCGAGCCGAAGCCACCGGTCGCGACATTGTCCTCCAGCGTCAGCACCGCGGGATGGCGCCGTGCCCAGCTCTCCAGCCGGGGATCGAGCGGCTTGATGTAGCGACAGTTGACGACGGTCAGCGGGAGGCCCTCGCCGTCGAGCAGGGTCGCCGCTTCCATCGCCACCGATACCAGCTTTCCGGTGGCCAGCAGAAGCGCGGCGCTACCCTGGCGCCGAACTTCCCACTCGCCGACCGGGAGCACCTGGGGCGGTCGCGGTTCGTCTTCCTCGACTGCGCCCTTCGGGAAGCGGATCGCGAAGGGACCAGGGTCTTTACGAACGAGCGCCGTGTGCAACAGGTCGCGGAGCTCCTGTGGATCGCTGGGGGCGGCCAGCGTCAGCCCGGGCATGGCGCGGAGGAAGGTCAGGTCGAAGATACCGTGATGGGATGGGCCGTCATCACCGGTGATCCCCGATCGGTCGAGGACGAACGTCACCGGGAGCCGATGCAAGCAGACATCCATCATCACCTGGTCGAGCGCGCGCTGCAGGAAGGTCGAGTAGATGACGACCACCGGGCGCATACCGGCCATCGCCAGGCCGGCCGCGAAGGTGACCGCGTGCTGCTCCGCGATGCCGACATCGAAGAAGCGGTCCGGGAAGCGATCGGCAAATGTCCCCAGCCCGGCGCTGCTCCCCATGGCGGCGGTGATTGCGATCAGGCGCGAATCGCGCTCCGCTTCCTGGACCAGGGCCTCGCCGAAGACGTCCGTGTACAACATCTTTCGGCTGAGCGGCTTGGCGGTCAGCACGTCGAAGGCGCTCACCCCGTGCAGATGATCGATCTCGTCTTCTTCGGCAGGACCGTAGCCACGACCTTTGGTGGTGATTACGTGCACAACGTGGGGACCGCGCAGCCGGCTGACCTGGCGCAGGGTGCGTTCGACGTCTTCGATGTGATGTCCGTTGATCGGTCCGGAATACTTGATGCCGAGGTACTCGAAGAAGGTGCGAGGCGAGACCAGCTCCTTGAGGCCCTCCTTGATACGACGGCCGGCCTCGATGGCTTTGTCACCAGCAGGGACCGCGCGCAGCATCCGATCGACGCGGTTCTTGGTCCGGTGGTAACTGGGATTGAGCACGGTCAGCTGCTGGGCCAGGTGCTGGGCCAGCCCACCAATGGTGGGGGCGTAGGAGCGACCGTTGTCGTTGACCACGATGATCACTGGGGTCTTGCGATGACCGATGTTGTTGAGCGCCTCGTAGGCCATGCCGCCGGTGAGGGCGCCGTCACCGACCACCACCACCACCTGGTCATCACGGCCCTGACGCTGGAGGGCTTCGGCCATCCCTGCCGCGTAGCTGAGCCCGGTGGAGGCATGGCTGTTCTCGATGAAATCGTGCTCGCTCTCGGACCGGTTCGGGTAGCCGCTCATGGGTGAGCAACTTGTGGACGTAGGCCTGGTGCCCCGTGTCCCAGAGGATCCGATCCTTCGGGCTGTCGAAGACGCGATGCAGGGCCAGCGTCAGCTCGACCACGCCAAGATTGGGCCCCAGGTGGCCGCCGGTCTTGGAAACGCTGGCGACCAGGAACTGGCGGATCTCCTCCGCAAGGGCACGCAACTCGGCATCGCTCAGCGAGCGGAGATCGGCTGGAGAGCCGATCCGATCGAGGATCGGAGTGCTGGAAAGCTGGTCCATGTGCGCTGTTCGAGTCTAGCGAAGAGCCGCCGGGGTCCCTGCAGAACCCAACGTGTTTCGCTCCAATTTGGTTTCTGCGACTTGACGGACCCCCGGCCAGGCGCTACCATGCCGCTGGCCACTCGGTGTGGCGTAAGGGGAAGGTAAGG
>VBDZ01000047.1 GCA_005881215.1 Chloroflexota bacterium
CTCGCGTCGCTCCAGCCGGACCTGGTGCTGACCCAGGAGCTCTGCGAGGTTTGCGCGGTCTCCTATCCCATTGTCGAGCGTGCCGCCCGCCGGCTCGGTGCCACCACCCAAATCGTTTCCTTGGAGCCGGAGAGCCTCGATGACGTGTACCAGAACATCAGAACCGTCGGCGAGCTCACGAACCAGGCCGGCCGGGCGTCAGGCCTGATCGATCAGCTGGCCGGCCGGGTCCGGCTGGTCCGGGAGCGCGTCGGCCAACTTCGGCCCCGGCGGACGGTTTGCCTGGAATGGGTCGATCCGCTCTACAACTGCGGCCACTGGACGCCCGGGCTGGTCCAGCTGGCGGGCGGTGAGGAGCTGCTGGGAACCCCGGGCGGGCGCGCACGGGGGATCGACCCCGGGGATCTTGTCAGCGCTCAACCGGAGGTCATCGTCGTCATGGCCTGCGGCTTTGGGCTCGAGCGCAGCCTTCAGGAGGTTGCTCGGGTCGACCAGTTCGCAACGACCAACGGCGCGGAGCTCTGGGTGGTGGACGGCAACGCCTTCTTCAGCCGGCCCGGGCCGCGCCTGGTGGATAGCGTCGAGATTCTTGCCGGGATCCTGCATCCGCAGGTGATCGAGCCGCCGGCGCCCGGCGACGCCCGCCGGCTACGCTAGCGACCGTAAAGGAAGCCGAAGAAGACCGCGGCCAGCAGGATCAGCGCGATCCCGCCTCCGACCAGCAGCACGATCGCCGCGACGGTGAAGCCGATCACCCGGCCGAAGGCGAGCTTGAGCTCGTCCTCCGGGGTGAGCTCATCGGGCGGCGGGTTCATCGCAACGGCAGCGGTGACGCGGCCGCTTCGGCCGTCGAGGCCTTGAAGGGACCATGCGGCGGACCGAGATCGGCCGTGGTCCAGCGGTCGATCAGCGCCAGCCCCGCGTCGAGCTGGCCGCGCAGCGCCGCTGGGTTGTCACGCCGGTCGAACACGGCGACCTTCTCCGAGCGCAAGCGCCGGGTCTGCGCCTGCACATCGTCCACCCACCAGGTCACGCTGATATCCAGCACGTGCCCGGTTCGCTCGCGGTAGCTGATCGTGAGCACCGCCTCGCCGCCGACCCGCCGGGCGAAGCGCAGCTCCCAGGCGGATTTTCCCCGCCGGTAGCGTTCGATCAGCAGGCCGTGCTCACGGGCGAAGTCTTCCACGGCGGGGGCGACGGCCCTAAAGGCGTCAACGATCTCCGGGGGAATCGGGGTGAGCCGAGCTGGCGCTGCCACCGGCAAATTGTAGGGTTGAGACTGTGGAGCCGCAGCCGCCTGACGTCGCCGACCGCATCCTGGAGTCGGCCCGAACGATTGCGGTGGTCGGCCTCAGCCCGGATCCGCGCCGGCCGAGCCACGGGGTGGCGCGCTACCTGCAACGCGCCGGCTATCGAATCATTCCGGTCAACCCCAACATCGACGAGGTGCTCGGCGAGCGCGCCTACTCGTCGCTACGAGAGGTGCCGGAGCGGGTCGACGTGGTCGACGTCTTTCGCCGATCGGAATTCGTGGGGCCGATCGTCGACGACGCGATCGCGATGCGCGCCCACGCCCTGTGGTTGCAGGATGGTGTCATCGACAAGCCGGCGGCCGACCGGGCACGCGCCGCCGGGCTCGACGTCGTGATGGACGACTGCATGATGCGCCGCCACGCCCAGCGCCGATGATAATTTCCCTCCCCCCTTGTGGGGGGAGGGTCAGGGTGGGGGGGTTCTAGGCCCGACGGGCCCGCAAGCGCCCCTCGGCGATCTCTTCGGCGGCGCGCCGGTTCGACACCCGCTCTCGACGGGCGCGATCCAGCAGCTCCCGGGTGGTGCTGCGGAGCTGCCGCCGGGTCACGCTGAAGATGGACTCGAGGTTCGGCTCCAGCCGCTTTTCCAGCAGGCCGCAGAAGAGAAAGGCGGCGGCGGCGTTGGCCACGAAATCGGGCAGGATGGTGACGCCCCGCGCCTCCAGGACGGCTTCGGCCTCATCCGTCACCGGGTTGTTCGCGGCTTCGACCAGTAGTCGGCATTCGATTGCCACCTGGTTATCGGCGCGAATCGCGTTGCCCACGGCGGCCGGGATGACGATGTCGACCCCCTGCTCCAGCCAGGCAGGCTCCGGTGCACAGCGGGCCCCGGCCGGCAGGCGCGAGCGGTCGATGTGGCCGAAGCGGTCGCGGATGGCGAGCAGCCGCGGGACGTCGAGCCCATCGCCATCGAGGATCGCACCCTCGATATCGGCTACGGCGACGATCCTGACGCCGGCCCGATCGAGATAGCGCGCCGCCGCTCCGCCGACATTGCCGAATCCCTGCAGGGCAACGGTCGCGCCCTCCAGCGATAGGCCGATCACGTCGGCGGCCTCCATGGTGCATTCCGCCACGCCATAGCCCGCCATCAGTTCGGTGATCGGCACCCCCTCGCTGCTCAGCGCGAGCGCCTGCTTGACGCGGCTGAGGCCGGCGCCGCCCTCCAGCTTGAAGCCGGCCTGCAGCGGGTGGGTCAACCCGACCAGCTGGCAGGCGGCGATGATCTCGTCTTCGTGGGTGCCGAGATCCGCCCCGGTCGCGTAACGCTCGGCGATGAAGGGTCGGATCGCCTCGATGAATCCGCGCAGGACCGCCGGCGCCTGGGCGGATGCCGGGTCGTAGTCGATGCCCGACTTGGCGCCGCCGTACGGGATATCGAGCACCGCCATCTTGTGCGACATGGTGCGCGCCAGGTCGGTTACCTCGTCGACGGTGACGCCCCGCCGCATCCGAATGCCGCCGGAGCACATGCCGCCCACCAGGCGGTCGATCACGAACCAGCCGCGCGCGCCGTTGGCGTGATCGTGCCACTCGCTGACGAGATACGGTGTGGCCGGACGCCCGCTCAAAAGACGCGGCCCCCGAGGGGGACGTCGGCAGTCGGTTCGAGGAGCACGACGGCGCCATCGGCATCCGGCACGCCCAGCACGAGCACTTCGGATCTGACGGGGCCGATCTGCCGCGGCGGGAAATTGATGACGGCAATCACCAGCCGGCCGCGCAACTCCTCCGGGCGGTAATGGGCGGTCAGCTGCGCGCTCGATCGCCGGATCCCGAGCGGGCCAAAATCGATCCGCAACTTGTAGGCGGGCTTGCGCGCCTCGGGAAACGCCTCCGCCTCGAGCACTCGACCGACGCGCATGTCGACGCGCTCGAAGTCCGAGACCTCAATGAAGGCAGCCTCGACCAACAGCCCTAGTGTAGTGTGCCCAAGGATGCCGCTAACGCCCGCCGAGATGCGTGCGCTGTTTCCGATTGCGCAGCGGTACGCCTACCTCGATCACGCGGCGATCGCGCCCCTGGCGATTCCGGTGCGGTCAACGATGGATGTGTTCCTAACACGTCAAACCGAAGAACCATTCGAGTTGGCGCACTGGGAACGGCTGCGAAGCCAGGTGCGGAGCCGGGTGGGGGAGCTGCTGTCGACGGGCGCCGAGTCCATCACGTTCGTCAAGAACACCACCAGCGGGCTCGGACTGGTGGCGGCGGGGCTCGATTGGGCGAACGGTGACAACGTCGTCGGGGTTGATCGGGAGTTTCCCGCCAACGTCTATCCCTGGATGGCGCTGCGCCGCAAAGGCGTCGAATTGCGTCTCTATCGTTCGAAAGATGGGCGGATCGATGCCGCCGCGCTGGCTCGCCTGTGTGACGGGCGGACCCGGGTGCTCGCCGTCAGCGCGGTGCAGTTCTGGAACGGCTTTCGGCTCGACCTCACCGGACTGCGCGCGGCGGTTGGCGACGAGCCCCTGCTGGTCGTGGATGCCATCCAGGCCGCGGGGGCGATGCGCATCGATCTCCGGCAAGCGTCCGTCGATTTTCTCTGCGCCGGCGCCCAGAAGTGGCTGCTGGGACCGATCGGCATCGGCTGTGCCTACGTCGGCCCCCGGATGTTGGAGCGGCTGCATCCGGTCGTCATCGGCACCGACAGCGTCATCCGCGACGAGGAATACTTCGACTACGATCTGACCCTCAAGCCGGACGCGCGACGCTACGAGGAGACGGCGCCGAACTATCCGGGGATCCTCGGGATGGGCGCCGCCGTGAACCTGTTGCTGCGCGCCGGCATGCCGGCGGTGGAACAGGAGGTGCTGCGGCTGGCCGATCGGCTCCGCGATGAACTTCCCCAGCGCGGCTACGAGCTGCTGCTGAAACCCTCGCGGCCCGCCGAGCGTTCCGGTATCGTGTCCTTCCGCCATCCACGCATGGTGCCCGCCGAGCTGCACGCCCGGCTGCGGGAAGCCGGCATCATCATCTCGCTGCGCGCGGACTTCCTGCGCGCCTCGCCGCATTACTACAACAGCGACGCCGACATCGATCGCCTGCTGGAGGCCCTGCCGCAGTGAGCTTCTGGCAAGAGGCCAGGCGAGAGCTCGGCCGGGAAACCCAACCGGTGGACACGGTGGTGCGGCTGATCATCCTGGAGCGGGCGATCCGGGGCACGCTGGTCGCCATCCTGGGCCTCGCGCTGCTCACGAACAGCAGCGGGGTGGTCCGCCTGGTTCGCGACTGGGTCGCCGAGCTTGACGTCAACCCGGAGCGACGGTTGATCCCGCGTGTTCTGGTTACCGTGCTTCGCCCCATCGGCGGCTTCTCGTCGCGAACCGTGCTGCTGATCGGGATCGGCGCCGTGCTGTTTGGCGCGCTGGAGTTGACCGAGGCCGTCGGGCTGGCCCGGCGGCGCCGCTGGGCCGAATACCTGACAGTGATCGCCGGCTGCATCGGAATTCCTTTTGAGGTGATGGAAGTGCTCCGCCGGCAAACCCCGGTGCGGGTCAGCATCTTGCTGATCAACGTGGCGATCGTGATCTACCTCGCCTGGCAGAAGCACCTGTTCGGTTTGCGTGGTGGCGTGCGAACCGAAACGGAGACGAGCTAGCGGCGGGCGCCCGTCTGACTCAGCGGGATGCCGACCCCGGAGACGCCCAGCGGCCCGGCGTGTCGGGTGAGCATCCCCACCACGAAGCCGAGCACCCGGTCGGCGGATGGTCCGTCCGAAATGGTCGCCAGCAACGCCGGCTCCGGATTACGAAAGGCACCGAGAGCCCCGGCCCGGGCGGCCCGGGAGAAGGTGGGCGTGCCGGCCGGGACGAATGTCACCCGGATCTTGGTGTAGCGGTCGCCGGAATGGACCAGGGTGAACGGTGCCTTTTTCTTCACTTGCCAGGCACGGATCTCTTCGTTCTTCAGACGCCGCTGGAGGGTGGCGATCAGCTTCTTGCCGCCCGGGTCCCGGTCGGCGTAGATCGCGACCTGCACGCCGACAGCATAACTTACCGCGACGGGCTAGGCCGCTTCTGCGGCCCGGCCTTTCGGCCGAATGAGGGCAGGCGATGGACGCGGCCTGTAACGCGCACACGAGGCTACTGGAATTTCAGCCGAGTCGCGCGATGGGCCGCGTCCATCGCATCTGCCCGGTCAGGTCTTGCTCAGATTTTCGAAGAAGCGCCGCATGGCGGCCCGAACCGGCTGCGGTGACGCGGGACGGTCGAGCGGGGCGGCGGCGGAGGCCGCTCCGCGCAGGGCGCGAAGCTCGGCGCGGTTCTGCTGCCAGACGACCCAGACCCGCTGCACCGCGGTGAAGTTCGTGCCGACCGCCAGGATCACCAGCGCCACGGTCAGCGGGGTCCAGCCGCCGATCCTGATGCCCAATGACTCCAGCAGCAATCCGGCCACGATGATGACCACCCGCTCCGGCCGGGCCAGGATACCGACGTCGCAGGTGAAGCCCAGGCTCTGGGCGCGAGCGCGCACGTAGCTGACCAGAAAGGATCCCGCCAGGGCGATGAGCACGATGATGGGCCGCAACCCGTCGTGCTGGTCCAGGAAATAGATGAGGATCCCGAGGTAAACCACGCCTTCCGAATATCGGTCGACCGTGGAATCCAGGAAGGCGCCGTAGCGGTAGACTTTGCCGGCGGCGCGCGCCAGGGCGCCGTCGAAAATATCGAACATGCCGGCGAAGGCCAGCACCACGCCGCCCACGAGCAACTGACCCATGGCGACCAGGAGCGCCCCCACACCGGTGATGAGCAACCCGAACAGGGTGAGCATGTTGGGCGTGATCGGCGAATCGCGAAACACGCCGACGGCTCGCTCGGCCCAGCGCCGCACCCAGGCCTGGAATTTCTGGGTAAACATCAGCGCGGGCTCAGGCTGGGCTCCAGCCGGACGGCCGGCGCCGGCTGGGCCGAATCGATGGCTTGCCGGTAGACATCGGTCACCTGGTCGATGACCCGTTCCCAATCGTACTGACGCGCCTTTTGCAGCCCGGCCTGGCCCATTTCCGCGCGCATCGCCGGGTTGTTGATCAGCGTCTGGAGCGCGTAGGTGAGCTGCCGGCGGCTCTTTCGTTCGACGAGCAGGCCCTCGCGGCCGTGGGTCACCACCTCGCGGAAGCCGTCGATGCTGGTGGCGACGATTGGTCTTGCTGACGCCATCGCCTCCAGCAGCACGATCCCGAAGCTTTCATCCCCGGTTGCCGGCGTGCAGAAGACGTCGCAGCTGGCGTAGTAGCGAGGTAGCTCCGCCGCCGGTACGTAGCCGGCCATCACCACGTCCTCCAGCTGCTTGCGGGCGATGAAGTTGCCATACCAGCGGCGCAAGGGCCCGTCACCGACGATGATCAGTCGCAAATTGGGATATTGGGGCTTGAGCTGGGCGAACGCGCGCAGCAGGTAGCCGAGCCCCTTGCGGTACTCCAGCCGACCGACGAAGAGCAGGTTGCACATCCCATCACGCAGCTCCGGATAGGCGGGCTGATTGAGAAATCGGCCGACGTCGATGCCGTTGGGAATGACCCGGTAATCGCCCGGGAAGTAATGGCGGACGAACTCGCGGGCGGGATTCGACACCGCGATCCGCGCGTGGAGCCGGCGAACGTAGCGCTTGAGCAGCGGCTTGCCGTAGTAGTAGCCGACGTTGGAGCGGGCAAAGGCGTGGAAGGTGCCGACGTTCGTCGTCCTGGAATACCGCAGCGCCGTCACCGGGAGCACCGGCATCAACGGCTCGTGGTAGTGAATCACCTCGAAGCCGCTGTCTCGCACGTAGTGCTTGATCCGGTTGGTCAGGTGCAGGCTGACCGTGATCCGGGCCACCGAGCCGTGCATGGGGATCGGGAAGGGCCGGCCGACCCGGACGAAATCGGTGTCCCGCTCGGCCAGCTCCCGGTCGGAGCAGGGCGCGAAGACCGTGACATCGTGGCCGCGCCGTCGCAAGCCCGAGGCAAGGTGGCGAACATGCTCGGTCACGCCCCCGGGGTGCGCAT
>VBDZ01000048.1 GCA_005881215.1 Chloroflexota bacterium
TGACGTACTCGACCCTCACGTCGCCCAGGCCGCGATGGACCCGCTTGTCGAACTCCCGCACCTCCTCGCGCTCGAAGGCGTTCGCAAGGCTGAGCATCGGCGTCCGGTGGGTGACCTTGGCGAAGGCGTCGGAAGGTGGACCGCCGACCCGCTGCGTCGGGGAGTCCGGCGTGACCAGCTCGGGGAACTGCGTTTCCAGCTCGACCAGCTCCCGGAACAACGCGTCGTATTCCGCGTCGGTGATCTCCGGGTGATCGAGCACGTAGTACTGTCGGTTGGCGCGGTCGATACGCTTGCGCAGCTCGAGGATGCGCGCCTGCGCTTCCTCGATATTCTTGACGGCGGTGCTCACACCTTCACGATCGGCGCCAGGCTCACCGCCAGGATCTTCATCCCGACCCGGTCGAACTTCACGATGATCTCCTCGTCGGTCCGGGTCATCGTGCTCTTCAGCACCGTGCCGCGGCCCCAGGAGCGGTGCTCGACCTGGTCACCGGGATGGAAGCGCTGCACCAGCTCGACCGGCGCCGACGGGCGGGCGGCCTCCACCACCCGGGCG
>VBDZ01000049.1 GCA_005881215.1 Chloroflexota bacterium
GGGCAGGTTGAGGTTGGCGCTGCCCCACAGGTGGCGCCGGAACGTATGAAACAAATAGAGCCGGTCCTTGGCGCGGGTCATGCCCACGTAGGCGAGCCGGCGCTCCTCCTCCAGCCCCGAGGGCGAGTCGAGGCTGCGGCTGTGGGGAAACAGGCCCTCTTCCATCCCGAGCATGAAGACCACCGGGAACTCCAGGCCCTTGACCATGTGCAGCGTGATCAGCGTCATCCCCTGGGCGCGGTCGTCGAGCGTGTCGACGTCGCTCATCAGCGCCGTCTCCTCGAGAAAGACCTGCAGCCCCTCGCCGGGTGGTAGGCCGTCGTACTCGGAGGCGAGGCCGCGAAGCTCGAGCACGTTGGCCCACCGCTCATCGCCGTCGGAGCCGGATTCTTTGACATAGCGCTCGTAGGCGCTGCGCATCAATAGCAGGTCAATCGTTTCGACCAGCCGGCGCTCCTGCGACGCGGCGCGGACCTCGTTGATCAGGTCGCGAAATTCGGCCAGCGAGGCACGGGCCGACCCGGTCAACTCGGACATCTCGTCGAGGCGGGTGAGCGCATCCCAGGCCGACATCCCGTGCGCGTCGGCCCAGTAGCCGAGCTGCGCCAGCGATTTCTCGCCCAGCTTTCGCCGCGGCACGTTGATCACCCGCGAGAAGCTCAGCGTGTCCTGCGCGTTCGCGACCAGCCGGAGGTAGGCCATCACGTCCTTGACCTCGCGGCGCTCGTAGAAGCGCAGGCCGCCGATCAGGCGATAGGGAACGCCGCGCCGCAGCAGGACTTCTTCCAGCGCCCGGGATTGGGCGTTCGTGCGATAGAGCACGGCGAGGTCGCCCAGCCGGTAGTCGCCCTCCGCGACCAATCGCAGCGCCTCGCGGGCGACCGCCTGGGCCTCTTCCTGCTCGTCGTAGGTCTGCGCCACCACGACCTTGGGGCCGCCGGGCCGATCGGTCCACAGCCGCTTATCGGCGCGGTTCGGGTTCGCCTTGATGACGTGGTAGGCCGCGTCGAGGATCACCTGCGTGGATCGATAATTCTGTTCGAGCTTGACGATCTGCGCATCCGGATAGTCGCGCTCGAACGAGAGAATGTTGCGCACGTCCGCGCCACGAAACATGTAGATCGACTGATCGTCATCCCCCACGACCGCGAGGTTCCGGTGCTTGCTGGCGAGATGGCGGACCATCAGGTACTGGGCGCGGTTGGTGTCCTGGTACTCGTCGACCATGATGTACTTGAATCGCTTCTGGTACTTCTCGAGCACCTCGGGATGGCGGTCGAACAGCCACACGGTCCGCATCAGCAGGTCGTCGAAGTCGAGCGCGCGGTTTTGCTCGAGAACGGCGTCGTAGCGCACCCGGATCTGCGCAGCGAGCTCCTCGTTGTGAGTACCGGCGGCGGCGGCCTGGTCCTGGGCGGTGATGACCTCGTCCTTGGCGCGCGAGATCAGCGCCACCATGCCCCCCGGGGGATACCGTTTTTCGTCGAGGCGCATCTCGTTCATCACACGCTTGACCACCGACAGTCGGTCCGCCTCGTCGTAGATGACGAAGTGGCGATCGATCCCATCGGCGCTGCCGTCGCGCCGGAGGATGCGAACGCCGATCGCATGGAAGGTCCCCATCCAGATCCCACCCGCGGTCAGGTTGAGCAGCTGCTCGACTCGGCCGCGCATCTCCCGCGCCGCCTTGTTGGTGAACGTCACCGCCAGGATTTCGCCGGGCTCGGCCCGTCCCTGCTGGATCAGCCAGGCGATCCGGTGGGTCAACACCCGCGTCTTGCCACTGCCGGCGCCGGCAAAGATCAGCAGCGGCCCGTCCTCTGCGGTGACGGCGGCGCGCTGCGGCGGATTGAGTCCGGTTAAGAGATCGAGGCCGCGTGCGGCGGCAGGGGACGACGTTGCCAAATCACAGGCAAGTCTACCGAGCGCCGGGATGGGTCAAACCGATGTTGGGCTTAGTGGCGGCGCCCGCGACCGCGCATCCGACCGGCGGCCATATCGTCCATATCGTCGTCGTCGACGTTGGTCTTCTTCGAGCTCTTCAGCGTCTGCGAGAAGGCGCCGATGAACTGATCACGGAGCTCCATGGTCGAGACCTCGAACGCATCCTTGAGCGTCCAGTGATCATCGGGGGAGTACTTCCGCTCACAGGCCCAGAGCAAGAACTTGATCAGCTGCACCTTGATCCCGGCCATCAGCTTCGAGTCGCCTCTGCCCTTCTTGCCTTTGGCCTTGCCGGCGCCCTTGACGCTCGCGGCCGGCGGTGGGGCGACGCTGCCCTCGGCGGTCCGGACGCCCCAGGCGGGACCCGTCGGAGCCGGGCGGACCGGCGGGGCCTGGGCCACGAGGCTGGCCCGCAGCGCGGCCAGGTCGTCTTTCGGCGGTGCCGCTTTGGCTGGCTCGGGGGCGATCGGACCCGGGGCGGCGACCGGCGGCTGATAGCTCGGTACGGGCTCCCGCTTCTTCGGAATCGCCATCGGCGGCACCGAGAAGCTGGGCGGCGTCACCGGCCGCGGCGGCGCCGGCGGGCGGGCAGCCAGTGGTGGGGGCGGCGCCTGCGGCGGCATCATCTGTGGAGGCGGCCCCTGGGGTGGCATTGGCGCCGGAAAGGCTGGGTAGCCCGGTTGGGGTGGGGGTCCGGCCGGCGACCCCATCGCACCGGGAGCCTGCGGGTAGGCCTGGGGCGGATACTGGCCCGCCGGCGCGCCCGGGTAGGCTGGGTAGCCAGGCTGCTGCGGGTAGCCGGGTTGCTGCGGGTAGCCGGGTTGCTGCGGATAGCTGGGCTGCTGCGGGTACCCACCGGCTCCCCAGGACGGCGCCGGCTGCGCTGGCCATCCCGGTGGCGGTGCGGCTGGAAATTGGCCCGGCGCCTGTGCCGGCTGCCACGCCGGCGGCATCTGGGCCGGCGCCGGCGGGCTATAAGGGCGATTCACGGGCGCGATCGGCCGCTGCTGATCCGGCGGGATATACGGCGCCGAGGGCCCCTGGAGGACCGCCTGGCTGCGCCGGAGTAGGTCGAGGAGCCGGTTCTTGTCGATATAGAGGTTGCCGGCCAGATTCGGGTTCGGCCCGGGGGCGAACATGAATTCGCCGCTCTGGAATTCCCACAGCAGGTCGAACGCCTGCCGAGCCCCTCGAACGCGGCCGCCGCTGGCATGCGTCAAGGCGCCGGCCTGGAACGCGTAGACCCAGTTGCCGCGGGGCTCGTGCAGCTCCAGGACGCCCGACTGGCCGCCGTTGACGACCTGGTCGAGCAGGCCGAGCAAGCCGTTTCGATCGATGGGCCTGAACACCGGGGCCTTGGCGGCCGAGCCAGCGTCGCCCTTGCCCTTCTTGAAGAGCGTCACGTCCCTGTAACCGGCCCAAGGCGGCCGACCTTGCCGGTGTCGCAGGCCCCGCTACAACGTGTTACCGGCCAGCAGCAGGGCTCGAACTTCGTCGTCGGTGACCTGTGGCCATTCTTCGAAGAAGTTGCCAACGGCATAGAAGGGGTCCGGGGTCGCCAGGCAGACGAATTCGTCCACCTGTGGGGCGAGCCACTCCGCCGTGTCCGGAGGCGCCACTGGCACCGCCAGCACCACCCGTCGGGCCCCACGCCTGCGGACGGTTTCGACGCCGGCCTGCGCGGTGTATCCGGTGGCCACGCCGTCGTCCGTCAGGATCACGGTCCGGCCATCGAGGGGTGGCAGGGAGCCGGCTCCGAGCGCCGCCAGCCAGGTACGAAGCTCTTCGCGCTGGCGAGCGGCGGCCTGAGCGAGCTCATCCTCGGATACCCCGATGTGCCGGCTCAGTTTCCGGTCGAAAACGAGCACCGCGTTGTCATCTACGGCGCCGAGGGCGAGCTCCGGGTTCCCCGGCGCGCCGAGCTTGCGGACAGGACAGATCCCCAGTGGCAGGTGAAGGTCGACGGCAATCGCCCTGGCCACCACGATCCCACCGCGAGGGATGCCGAGCACCACCGTGTTCGGCGTATCCCGGTAACGGCGCAGCGAGGCGGCGAGCCGCTCGCCCGCGTCCACCCGATCGCGGAAAATCATGGACCTACAATATGTCGATGTCGAGCCCGATGGGAACCATGCCCGGCGTCGGTGACCAGGCGCCCGACTTCACGCTGCCCGGCACCCCCGACGGCGACCAGGTTGCCCTCTCCTCATTCCGCGGCAGCAAGCACGTGCTGCTCGCGTTTTACGTCTTCGACTTCAGCCCTGGCTGAACGAACGAGCTCACCTCCTTGCGAGGTGATCACCAGCAGTTCGTCAAGGCCGAGACCCAGGTGCTCGCCGTCAGCGTCGACCATATCTGGGCGCACAAGGCCTACGCGAAGAGCCTTGGTGACCTGCCCTTCCCGCTGCTTGCTGATTGGGACAAGTCGGTCTGCCGCCGCTACGGGGTCCTGAACGAGGAGCGTGGGGTGGCGCACCGCTCCCTGTTCTTGATCGACTATCGCGGTTACGTCCGCTGGCGCAATCCGCACTACGACTGGCGGAGCCAGGAGCAGTACGCGGAGATGACCGAGGCCATGCTGGCCTTGCCGATGATCCCGCGGCCGAAAAAAGAAAAAGCCAGCCCCTAGGCTGGCTCTGTTGTTTCGGCTCGAGTTATTTCTTGCCGTTCGCGACGACGGCCAGGATGTCCTTCTCGGAAAGGATCAAGTACTCCGTCTCGTCGAGCTTGATCTCGCTGCCGGCGTACTTGGCGTAGACGACGCGGTCACCCACTTTGACGTCCAGCGGCTCCCGCTTGCCGGTCGTTTCGATGAATCGGCCGTTGCCGACGGCCTCGACCAGCCCTTCCTGGGGCTTCTCCTTGGCGGTGTCGGGCAGCACGATACCGCTCTTGGTCTTCTCCTCACGCTCGATCGGCTTGATCACGACCCGGTCTCCCAGTGGCCTCAAATTCATACGCGATCCTCCTTGCTGGCGGTGGTTAGCACTCAGTTAGCCCGAGTGCTAATGATACTCGAACCGGCCTGGAGCTTCAAGGGGCCCGGCAAGGCGCCGAACCCCTCGACGTATCGGCCTCAGTCGATAGCCCGAGGCGGGCCAGATCGGCCGGGCGATCACCAGATAGCCGGCGTCGCTGGCATGCGTGTCGCCGTCGGTGCAAAACAAGGTTAGGGCGCACAGCGTTGGTGCTGGAATCCGTACGCCAGCGAATCGCCGAGCGCGAGGTAGTAATGCTTCGGCGGATTCAATTTTTGGGACAAGCGCTAGCACTTAAACGCCGCCGGGTTAAGCGCGGTAACGCTAGCGCTTTATACCTTTCGAGCTAGGCGAATCCCAGGCTGGGGTCCGCGTCGAAGGGCGCCGGATCCGGGCCGCGCCGATCCCACTCGACCAGGGCGGCGGCCCCGATCATCGCCGCGTTATCCGTGCATAGCTCGGGGGCCGGAATGACCAGGTGCGCCCGTGACCCGAGGCGCTGCTGTGCCGCCGCGCGTAGCCGGCGGTTGCGGGCAACGCCACCGCCCAGGACGATCGTCGGCGCCGGGTGCTCAGCCTGCGCCGCCTCGACCCGCTGCAGCAACGCATCGACGATCGCCTCCTGGTAGCTGGCCGCCAGGTCGGCGCGCTCCTGCTCGCCCAGCTCGCCGCGTTTGCGCACTGCATACAGCAGCGCCGTCTTGACGCCGCTGAAACTGAAGTCGAGGCCGGGGGCTCGCGGACGGGGGAAGTTGACCGCCTTCGGATTGCCGTGCGCGGCCAGCTGGTCGATCGCGGGTCCGCCCGGAAAAGGCAGGCCGAGAATCCGGGCCCCTTTGTCGAACGCCTCCCCCGCCGCATCATCGCGCGTTCGACCGATGACGGCGATGGTCCCGTCTTCCTGCCAGCGGATCAGGTCACTGTGGCCGCCGGAGACGACCAGCCCCAGCACCGGCGACTTGAGTCCGGGTTCCTCGAGTTGGGCGGCATAGATATGGGCCGCGAGGTGGCTGACGCCGATCACCGGCAGCCGGCGCGCCCAGGCGATCGCCTGCCCGATGTTGACGCCGACCAGCAGGCAGCCGATCAGGCCCGGGCCGCGGGTTACCGCCACGGCATCGATCTGCTCCCAGCGGGTGCCCGCCGTCTCGAGCGCCCGCTCGATGACCGGGATCAACGTCTGCAGATGTGCCCGCGCCGCGATTTCCGGGACGACGCCACCGAAGGGCGCGTGCAGCGCTTCCTGCGATCGAATTACGTTGGACAGCGCGCGCGGTCCGCTGGCGATGACGGCCGCGGCCGTCTCGTCGCAGGAGGTTTCGATCGCCAGGACGCGCCGGTCTGAGA
>VBDZ01000001.1 GCA_005881215.1 Chloroflexota bacterium
TCGATGGCCAACAAGTCGCGAGCTAGGGCGAGCGTTATCAGCGAGCTGGCATGCTGCTCAGGTAGTAGGCCGGTCTTGTCCATGCCGTGATACTGCTCGACATCGGCGACGATAGCGCGGAGGACGGTCGGTCGGTCCTCGGGCACAAAACGAGGCTGTGGGTTCTCCGGTGTCATCGCGTCCGCAGAAACTCTGGCGCAGTCCGCCAGTGGAGCAGCTCATAACGGCGGAAGTCGCGGCGCACCCCCTCGAGGAACGAGGCGTCGGCGCCTGATGGATCACCGCCAAGGCAAGCTTGAAGATCATCGGCGACGGTCATTAGTGCTTCCATCGCCAGGCGCTCGGCAGCACGATCGGCACGGGTTGCCCGGTGGCCACGACGTCGGATCGCCACGTCGCGGAGGGTGGTTTCTGCCGCAGCCAGGAGGTCCAACATGGGGTTGTCGGTGACCGCCGTAGCCATCTCTAAATATTATACGAACATATGTTCGATTCGTCAAGGATTTTGTATTCGCCAGCGAGATGAGACAATGCCCTCGTGGTCACCGCCATCGTGCTGATCGAGGCGGAGCGCTCGGCCATCGCTCGCCTCGGCCCGGCGCTCGCCGACGTACCCGGCGTCGCCGAGGCCTACTCCGTCACCGGGGAGTTCGATTTCGTCGCCATCCTCCGGGTCAAGGACCACGAGGAGATCGCCGACATCGTGACCTCGCGGCTTTCGCAGGTGCCCGGCATCCTCAAGACTCGAACCCACGTGGCCTTCAAGGTCTACTCCAAGCACGACCTCGAGGCGATGTTCAGCGTCGGTCTGCAGGAAGCTCGGTAGAGCTCAGCGCCGACCGGCGCGGCGCAATCGAAGCGCCACCAGACCCAGCAGGACGACGACGATCAACACGCCGATTCCCAGCCGAACTACGGTCTGAGCGCGCTGCGATCCGAGGTCGGCCACCGGCGCCAGCGCGGACGGTGCCGCCGCCGGGTGATTCCCCAGCAGCAGCAGGTGGCCCTCGACGTGCGCGGAGGTTTCCGTGGCGACGATGGTCGTGGCGGCACAGGTCGCAGCGCAGCGGACCCGAATCGTCACCGCACCGCCTTCCGCCGCAATGAGCAGGTCGGTATCCGCAACGCCGGCCGCGGCCAGATCGCTCGAGGACATCCGCAGGACGCTGTCGGTCCCGGGGTGCGGGTTGTTGGCCGTGGCCCGGTCGGCGACGTAGGCCGTGCCACCGCGAGCCATGAACCCGGAAGGTACGAAGGCCGCGCTCTCGACTCCGATGTCCCCGCCATGGGCGATACCTGACGTCACCAGCAGTGTCGATTGACCGGAGGCCGTGATCGCCCACACTGTGCCGCTGCTTTCATCCGGTGCGATCAGCTCACCCGCGTGCGCGCCGAACCCGGTCGGAGCAACGGCGAGGCCGCCCTCCGCCGGCGGCGCCGCGTCGCTGATCGCCACGATCCCGCCTTTGCAGTCGATCGCGAGGACACTCAGGTGCGAATTGTGCGGCCCCGTCACCAGCAATCGATGATCGAATCGGCCGACGGTATCGAACACGATCCCATTGAGCGAATCGACTCCCGTGATGTTCGTGAAGTTCGTGGCATGACCGGAAGGATCGACACGCGTGATCCCCAGCGGCGCGCTGGGCCGGATGATAAAGACGTCGTCCCGCGCGAAATCACAGCTCGAGCCGGTCACGTGCAAACCGGGCGAGACGTCGAGGTAGGCCTCCGGCCCGGACGCCACCAGGTAACCGCCCGGACCATCGGCGAACGGCAGGATGGTGCCATCGAGGCTCATCAGAAACAGGCGCCCGCCGGCCGCGACGACCAGCCGGCCGTCGCTGCGAGGCCCGGCCAGGTCGAAGACCCCGGCCAGGTGCTGCCAGGGTTGCCAGCTGAGTGAGGCCGCCGGTGCCAGGCCGACGCCGGTAGAACCAATGAGTCCGGCTACCAGCAGCCGGAGGATCAACAGCGGCACCCTCCCATCTTGACGAACGAACATTTGTTCGATAAGATCTGAACCAGCCTCAGCGTCTGTTCCTGCGTCCCCGGGGAGGCTGATGTCACGGCGTTTACTACGTCAGCTCGCTACACGGGGCGTGATCAGATGCCGGATCGTCTCCAACAAGCCATTACGGTGCTCCAGTCCCGCTTCGGGAGCGCGGCGCCGCGCCCGGCGGCGCCGCCCTGTGCCGCGCGGCCCTCCGGAATTGCGGAAATCGACGCCCTGACCGGGATCGGTGGCTGGCCAGTCGGCCGGCTGAGCCTGCTGGCCGGACCCAGGGGTTGCGGCAAACGCACGCTGGCCCAGCGCAGCTTAGCCACCGCCAGCCGGGAGGGGCCGGTCGCCTACGTCGATTTTCCGAGCCGGCTCGATCCGGAATTTCTCAGCCGCATCGATGCCCGGCTCGATCACCTGCTCGTGGTGCGGCCGAACTCTCTGCGCGACGGGATGGCCAGCATCCGCGTCCTGGCGCGCGCCGGTGTCGACCTGATCGGCATCGACCTGCCGCGGGCACGGGCGGCGGGTCTTGACGCGGAGCTGCCGCATCTATTGCATCGCGTTGCCGAAGCCGACTGCACCCTGCTGTTGATCCACGATGCCGAGGCGGATGACGCGATCCGCTACTACGCCAGCCTGATCTTGAGCTTTCAACGCAGCGCCTGGGTCTTCAGCCGCGACGGCGACCTGAAGGGGCTGCAGGTCGATGCCGCCGTCGTCAAAAATCGACTGGCGCCGCCGGGCCACAAGCAGCGCTGGATCGTTCCCTATCCGATTCCATGATCTGCTGCGTCCGCACCCCCCATCCGTCGCTGCTCGCCGCCTGGCTCCAGACGCCGGCCTGGCGGGGCCGTCCGCTGGTTCTCGGAGGACTCGCGCACGACCGCGGTGGTGTGCGGGCCGTTTCCGCCGAGGCGCGAGCCCAGGGCGTGGTCGAGGGCATGAGTCTCAACCAGGCCCAACAGTTCGCCCCAGACGCCATCTTTGAACCGGTTGACCAGGAGGCCACGGCCAGGGTCCGCCAGTCCTTTCTCGCAACGCTGCACCGCTTCACCCCGGATCTTGCCGCCGCGCCGGACCCTGGCTGTGCCTTTCTCCGCCTCGATCGGCTCACCCTGCGCTGGCCGGACCGGGCCCGACTGCTGGCGGCAATCACCCGCACCATCGATGAGGTGATCGGCATGGCGCCGGTGCTGGGCGTGGCGTGCTCGATGTTCGTCAGCGACGTCGCGGCCAAACACGCGACACCGGGCACGCCGGTGGTCGTGGAGCCTGACCAGACACGCGCCTATCTCGCCCGCTTCCCGATCGACACGCTGCCGCTCGATGACGACCTGCGTGAGTACCTCGAGCTGCTCGGGGTGCGGACCATCGGCCGGTTGCAGGCGATTTCGCGTCCGGCGTTCCGGCGTCAGTTCGGCATCAAGGCGCTGGACGTCTATGACCTGGCCATGGGTACGGATCGACGCCGGCTTCAGCGCTTTAGACCACCGGTTCGGATCGAGGCGAGCGAGCCACTCGAGCCACCGGTCGACAACACGCAGGCGCTGCAATTCATCGCCCGGGCGCTGGCGGAGCAGGTTAGCGGGTCGCTGCTGGCCCAGGGCCTGGGCACGCGCGCGGTCCGCATCATGCTCAACCAGGAATCCGCGCCGGTGCTTACGGTTGAGGTGCGCTACGCGTACCCGGTGACGACCGCGGCGGAACTCTTCGATGGCGTCAGGCCGCGGTTGCTGCGCGCCTCGATCATCGCCCCCCTGGAGCGGATCACGTTGCGCGCCGGCCGGCTCGAGCCGGCGTATATCCGGCAGCCTGGATTGTTGATCCGTCGCGATGGCTTCCAGGAATCGATTGCCGACGCGGTCGCGCGATTGCAGGAGGAATATGGCTCCCTTATGGTTCAGCGCGCCGAGGTTCGCTCGGATGCGGCCCCGCTTCCCGACCACCGAATCCTCTGGAAACCGGCATGACCGAGCTGCTGGCACCGGCTCGACCGGTGCGGGTGCGCCTCGATGCAGCCGGAATTCCGACACACCTCGAGTCGGCCGCGGGCTGGCAGGCCGTGACCCGAGTGCTCAACCGCTGGCGGATCGATTGCGACTGGTGGCGCAGTCCGGTCTCCCGTGAATACTGGCGGCTGCTGATCGACGACGAGCTGGCGATCGAGTGCTACTGCAATCGCGCCAGCGACGACTGGTTTGTCGAACGCGTCTATGACTGACCCCCTCCCCGTCCCTCCCCACAAGGGGGAGGGAGGTCGTAATTACGTCGAGCTGCACTGTCACTCCAACTACTCGTTCCTCGAGGGCGCCTCACATCCCGAGGAACTGGTGGCGCGCGCCCGTGACCTGGAGATGCCGGCGCTCGCCATCACCGATCGCAATGGGTTCTACGGCGCGGTCAAGTTCTTTGGCGCCGCCCAGCGGGCGGGCATCCAGCCCATCATCGGCACCGAGCTGACCATCGACGACGGCACCACTCCGCCGAAGGACCGGGTGGATTACGACCGGTGGGGCGACCGGCTGCTGCTGCTGGCCGAGGACAAGATCGGCTATATGAGCCTCTGCCGGTTGATCAGTACGGCACAGATGCCCAATGCCAAGGGCATGGCGCGGTTGCCCGCCAGTGCGCTGACCACCCTGCGTGCCGACCAGCCGGCGCCGGCCAGCCATCACCTGATCGCGCTGGTCGCCGACCCCAAAGACCGGCTGCCGTTCTACCAGGAGGTGTTCGGTCGCGACCGGGTCTTCATCGAGCTGCACGACCACCTGGCGCCGGACGATCGTTCCCGCAACCAGGCATTGCTCGACCTGGCCGAGCGGCACCAGGCCCCGCTGGTCATCACCAACGAGGTTTTCTACGCCACCCCGGACCGGCACCGGCTGCACGACGTACTGACCGCGATCCGCCATCGGACCACGCTCGACGAGGCCCAGCGCTATCTCCACCCCAATGCCGAGTACTACCTCAAGTCGGGAGCTGAGCTGCGAGAGGCCTTCGGTCGCTACCCAACCTGCGTGGTGGACGAGGGAATGGCGCATGCCGCCGAAATCGCCCAACGGTGCCGGTTCAAGTTCGACCTGGTGGCTGCGCGCTTCCCGGGCTTCCCGGTGCCGGCCGGCGAGACGCCCTTCTCCTTTCTCTATCGCTTGTGCCAGGACGCGGTCCGCGAAAAGTACAAGCCGGTCACCTCCGAGGTGGCGGCCCGGCTGCAGAAGGAGCTCGAGGTCATCAACAAGACCGGCTTCGCGGAATTCTTCTTGATCAACTGGGACTTGATGCGGTTCGCCCAAACCCGCGGCATCCCGGGGCAGGGGCGTGGCTCCGCGGCCGACAGTATCGTCGCCTATTTACTGGGCATCACCCGGGTGGACCCGATCGAGCACAACCTGCTGTTCGAGCGGTTCCTGCACGAGGAGATGACGACCACGCCGGACATCGACATCGACTTCTCGACGGCGCATCGCGAGCAGGTCATCCAGTACGTCTACGAAAAATACGGGGCGGAGCGCACCGGGATGGTCTGCAACGTCGTCACCTACCGCCAGCGATCGGCGATTCGCGAGGTGGGCAAGGCGCTGGGCTTCAAGGAGGAGACGATCGATCACCTGGCGAAATCGGCCTCGGCCTGGCACCCGGAGAGTCCCGAGACGATCGCCCAGGCGGCCGGCTACCCGACGACCAACATCGCGCAACCCTGGCAGCAATTGTTCGACCTCGCCTCCCAGATCCTCGAATTCCCGCGTCACCTCTCGATCCACGTCGGCGGCATGCTGGTCACGGGCGAGCCGCTGATCGACATCGTGCCCGTCGAGCGCGCCACCATGCCCGGCCGGATGGTGGTGCAGTTCAACAAGGACGACGTCGAGGAATTGGGCCTGATCAAGATGGACATGCTCGGGCTGCGCATGCTCTCGGTCGTTGCCGAGGCGCTCGATCTGATCGAGGCCGACACCGGCGAGCGTCCCGACCTCGACGCGCTCGACCTCAAAGACCCGCAGGTCTACGAGCTCTGCCAGCAGGCTGATACCATCGGCGTCTTCCAGATCGAGAGCCGGGCCCAGATGCAGACCCTGCCGCGATCGAAGCCTGAGAGCTTCAACGATCTGGTGGTCGAGGTCGCCATCATCCGCCCCGGACCGATCCAGGGTGACGCGGTCCATCCTTACTTAAGGCGCAAGCAGGGCAAGGAGCCGGTGATGTACATCCACCCGCGGCTGAAGCCGATCCTCGAGGAGACGCTCGGGGTGGTGCTCTACCAGGAGCAGATCCTGAAGATCTCGATGGACTGTGCCAGCTTCTCGAGCGCCGAGGCCGACCGTTTCCGCCGGGCGATGAGCAGCCATCGCTCGCACGACCTGATGGGGGCGATCCGCGAGCGTTTTCTCAGCGGCTGCGCCCAGAACGAGATCCCGCAACCGATCGCCGAGGAGATCTTCACCAAGCTCGCCGCATTCGCCGAGTTCGGTTTCACCAAGTCGCACGCCGCCGCCTTCGCCCGCACCTGTTACGAGACCGCCTGGCTCAAGCTCCATCACGCGGCCGCGCTCTATGCCGGGCTGCTCAACAACCAGCCGATGGGCTTCTACCATCCGCACGTCATCGTGGAAGATGCCAAGCGGCACGACGTCACGATCCTGCCGGTCGACATCAACAAGAGTTATGTGCGCTGCACGGTGGAGAACGGTGCGCTGCGGCTCGGCTTCAACTACGTGCATGGGGTGGGCGACAAGGCGCTCGAGGTCCTCGAGGAGGCGCAGCTGAAAGGACCGGTCACCTCGCTCGAGGAATTCTGCCGCCGGATCCGGCTGACCACGCAGTCGCGCAACGGGTTGACGAGGGCGCAGGTGCAAAACCTGGTGCTGGCCGGCGCCTTCGATGCCCTCGAGCCCAACCGGCGGGAGGCGGTCTGGCGATTCAACGAGCATGCCGACAACTGGCAGCGCTCGCCGATGCTGGCCGAACCGTCAGAAACGGTGCAGTTGGCGCAAATGACGCATCGCGAACGGGTGGCGACCGACTACCGGCTGCTCTCGGTCTCGACCACCGACCACCTGATCCATTTCTACCGGCCGCAGTTCGATCGGCTGCGCGTGATCGACTCCAAGACGATCCGCTCGAGCGTCCGGGACGGTGCGAAGGTCCGTGTCGGTGGCCTGGTCATCACCCGCCAGTCACCGTCGACTGGCAAGGAATTCAAGTTCTTCACCCTGGCCGACGAGTTCGGTCACGTCGACGTCATCCTGCGCCCGCCGATCTACCGGCGCTATCGCCAGGTGGCGAACCTCGAGCCGATCCTGATTATGGATGGGAGGCTGCAGAAGCAGGACGGCGTGCTGAGCGTGCTGGTCGATCACGTCGAAGCTGCGCCCTCTCTTCCCGACGAAGACGTCTTTCCGAGCTCCCGCAACTATCGCTGAGCCGCGCCGGCTCCGGTCTTCGCGTGTGCCAGAGGATGTTTTGGTTGGTAGAGCCCGATCCGTCCGCCGCCGGGCAGGGTGATCTCGGTCACCCGGCCCCAGCGCGCCTCGTCGAAGGGGCGCTTGAGCGGCACGCCCTTCCTTTCCAGTGCCTGGGCGGTGGTCTCGATGTCCTCGCAGAGCAGGTAGAGCTGGTGATGCTCGGGCTGGTCGGTCGGATGGATGGCGACCTCCGTGGGAGGCAGCGCGAAGATCAACCAACCGCCGCCCGAATCCACCGAGTCGAGACCGAGCACGTCCTTGAAAAAGGTGCGATCGGCCTCCGGGTCGCGGCTGAAGATCATCGCGTGTGCCCCGGAGATGAGCGCAGTCACGCCATCAGTCTATGGTGAGGCTCGCCCGGTTTTCACCGTGCCGTGCCAGCAGGTGCGCCGGCCGGCCGCGAACGAAAACACGGTCGACCTCGATGGCGCCCCATCCCTCGGGGAGTACGACCGGACGCGTGCACCATTCAGCCGGCTCGGCGGCGCTCAGTACCAGGCCGGTGAGGCCGTACAGGCAGCTCATCAAGAATCCGCCGAGGTTGGCCATGAAGGGGCCAACGCGCGGCTTGTCGGGGAACCGTTTCAGGCTGAACTCGTTCGTTTCGGAAAACGGATCTTCGACGAAGTCCGCGTAGCCGCGCTCGAACCAGCGCAACGAGGCGGTGCGATCTCCGACGCGCGCGGCATAGACGCCCAGGAGGGCCGACAGCATCGGCCGGCCGACGTAGTCGCCGGCGCGGCCCAGATAGAAGTCGATGGTGGCACGTTCGAGTTTCGGGTCGACGGCATAGCCAATGGGGAAGATCCCGGCCAGCGCCTCCGGTGTTGCAGCCGCCGGGCCTTGCTCCTCCGGCGAGTAGCGGTCGTGGTTGCGAATGAACCCGCGGGCCGCATCGACCGGCAGGTAGAGGCACTCGGCGATGGCGTCCCAACGCTGCGCGTCCGGGCGGTTCAAGCGGCGTGCGAAGCCGGCCGCCTCGCGCAGGACCATGCTGGCGGCCATGTTCACGTAGGCGTTGTTGTCGACCGGGTCGGTTTGCTCGGCGATCCCGATGACCTCCTTGATCTCGTAGCCCCGCTCGGACTTCACTGCCCGGCTGACCAGCCAGTTGGCCACGCCCTCGAGCACCGGCCACGCCTTCTCGCGCAGGTAGTCGTCATCGCCCGTCGCGTGGACGTAGTGGGCGAACGCCCGTGCCACGCTCAGGCTCACGTGCTGCTCGAAGACCAGGTGCGGCGCCGACAGCCGGATCACCTCTTCGCCATGGCGCGGTCCGCTCGCCCAGGGAAACTGCAGGCCTCGGTATCCGTGCAGGGCGGCATTCCGCTCGGCGGCCCGCAGGCGTTGGGCCCGGTATTCGAGCAGGGCATAGGCGGCCTCGGGCGCCGTCAGCAGCAGGGTGGGAAAGGTAAAGGCTTCGATGTCCCACATCACGTGGCCCCGGTAATAGTGGTAGTTCGGCCAGAAGGCCAGCCCGAACATCGAGGTGCTGAAGAGGGAGGACGCGTGGGCGGACGCGTGGAGGTAGTAGAAGGCCGCGTCGGCAAGCGCCTGCCAGCGCGGGCCGGCGCCGACCAGCTTGATGCGTCCCTTCCAGATCTCCTCCCAGGCGCGGCGGTTTTCGTCGCGGAGTTTCTGGAAGCCGCGCCGGGCCGCCATCCCCACCAGGCGGGTCGCCTGGCGATGCGGCTCGTGGTGGGCCTGGCTCGGCACCAGGCTGCTGAACTGCTGGAGGACGTAGGTTAGCCCCGGTCTGGCATCGAGGCGATACGAGGTGGCCAGGGGTGCCAGCGCATCGTGTTCCTCGCGCCGCCGCTCGACACCCTCGCCACCGTCGAAGCGCGTGACGTAGGCGGCGCCGCAGCTCGACAGGGCGCCGTTGACTTCCCAGAGCATGGATCCGTCGACCACCGGCTGGTCGGCGCCCGGCGTCGAGGTTTCGCGGGCCAGCCAGCGTCCCTGGATGCCGGTGGGGTCGAGCTTCGCCGTGACCATCAGCCGGCACGGCCGGTCGACGCGGACCCGAACCTCCTGCAGGACGACCGAGGGAAGGGACCGGGTGCACAGCGTCAGCACCTCGACAGACGCCGTCGTCTCACCGGATCGAAAGCGAAACCGACTGCTGAGCTCGCCACACGAAAAGTCGTGGCGCTGTTCGACGAGCTCGCTCTGGCGCGGCAGACGGCTGAGCTGGTGGCCGTCGACGTCGATGTCGCCGCCAATCGGGTAGGGGCCGCGGGCGAAGCCCTCCCCCTGCTCGACCGGGTCGATCGCGGCGAGCCCGTTGACGATCGCCAGGCCCTCGATCAGCGGGATCGGTCCGGCCCGCAGCCCGATCAGGCCATTTGAGAGGTAGGCCGGGATGTAATCAGGCCGCCAGGCCGCAACGGCCGGCGGGCTGAGTGGTATCCGGCCGGGCGCTATTTCTTTTTCTTCTTCTTGCGAGCCTGGGCGTTGCTGATCGCCGCCGCCCGGGATTTGGGCATCCCCTTCTTCTTCAGTCCCTCGTAGGTCTTCGGATTCTTGATCGACGAGCTCTTCCGCTTTCCTGGCATGGCGCACCTCCATGGCTATTCTTACTGTAACGTTTTCTCCCATCATAACTATAACGCGACGGCCGGGGAGCTCAGGCGATACGGCGGCGAAGCGTGGTGGCGGCGGCGAAGATGACCAGGAGAGCGAAGCCGAGCACCACGCCGAAGTCGAGCGCGAGGGACGACCAGCCGAGGTCGGCGCCCTTGACCATGATGTTGCGCATGCCTTCGACGGCGTAGGTGAGCGGCAGCACGTGCGACAGCAGCTGGAGCGGACCGGGCTCGGTGCTGACCGGGAAGATGATGCCGGCGAGAAAGACCTGCGGCACGATGACCAGCGGGATGAATTGCACCGCCTGGAATTCCGTCCGGGCGAACATGCTGAGGAAGATGCCGAGGTTGACCGCGGCGATCGCCATCAGCGCCTCCATGATGAAGATCAGGGCAACGTTGCCGCTGTTGTGGACGTGCAGCACGATGAGGCTGAAGGCGAGGACCTCGGCGGCCTGAACCAGCGCCAGGACGGTGAAGCCGAGCATGTAGCCGAGCACGATCTCGGAACGGCGAAGCGGGCTGGCCATCAGCCGCTCGAGCGTGCCCTGGCCACGCTCCCGTAGAAACGCCACCGCGGTGATCACGAAGACGAGGAAGAACACGACCAGGCCGATGAAGGCGGCGCCAAAGTAATCGAGCGTATCGAAGGTCGGTCCACCATACAGGTAGCTCACCTTTGGCGCGAAGTGCACCCCGGCGGTGCCCACGAGCGCGGTGAACGACTGACCGACCGCCTGCAGGATCGACCCCGAGAGCCCGGGCTGGCTGCCCTCGAGACGCACGTCGGGAGCGACGGTATGCGCCTGCTGGGCCTGCGCGGAAAAATCCGGCGGCAGCACGATGTAGCCGGCGAGGTCGCCGTTGCGCAACTTGGCCTCGGCATCGCGCTGGGACATCGCCGTTGCCGAAACCGTGGTCGAGTGCTCGAGCTGCGAGGCGACGACCGGGCCGAGGGGGCCGGTGTCCTCGTTGACCACACCCATTTGCGGGACGCCACCGCCGCCACGCAGCAGATAGCCGAGCAACGCGAGAATGACGAGCGGCGCAAAAAAGAGCAGCGCCAGCGTTCGCCGGTCCCGCCGAAATTGGTGCAGCAGCCGCCGGGTGATCGCCGCGACCCGCCGCCGGCTCATGTGGCGGGTGCCTCCGAGAGCTTGAGAAAGGCATCCTCGAGCCGCTCGACGCCGGCCTTGCGCTTCAGCTCGGCGACGGTCCCTTCGGCGAGCAGCCGCCCGAAGCGGATCAGTCCGAGCCGGTCGCAACGTTCGGCCTCGTCCATCACGTGGCTTGACACGAGGATCGATGCGCCGTCGCGCGCCATCCGCTGAAAGCGATCCCAGAGCTGGACCCGAAGCTGCGGATCGACCCCGACGGTCGGTTCGTCGAGCAGGAGCAGGTCGGGCTTGTGGACGAGCGCGCAGGCCAGCGAGCATCGAGTCCGCATCCCGCCGCTGAGATTGCTCACCACCGAGTCGCGGCGCTCCCAGAGGTCGACGAACTCGAGCGCTTCGCGCACGCCGTCGTGGGCCCCGTAGATCTCGGCGAAGAACCGGACGTTCTCCGCCGCCGAGAGATCGGGATAGAGGGCCGCCTGCTGGGTCATGTAGCCAACCCGCGCCAGGATGTCGAGAGACGGCATCCGCCGGCCCAGGACGGTGACGGTCCCACTGTCGGGAACGATCAGCCCAACCAGGGACCGGATCAGGGTCGTCTTGCCGGCACCGTTCGGGCCGAGGATGCCGTAGACCTCGCCGCGGCGGATCCGCAGGGTGACGTCGTCAAGGGCGGGCTGCGCGCCGAACCGCTTGCTCACGCCCTCGACCTCGACGGAGTAGGTCGGCTCAGCGGCCATGCCTAGCCCTCCGGGCGCATGCCGCGCAGCCAGAGCCGCGCGAACTCCATCACGGCCTCTTCGCCGCCGGGGGCCTCGACGCCCGCCTGGCTGAAGACGGGTTCCGCGAGCAGATGCAGGACCACAGCCCCAACCAGACTTTGAACGGCGAGCATCGGGTGTATCCGCCGGAGCCGGCCGGCGGCCATCTGTGCGGCGAGATATCCGCCAAATGTGGCAAAGGCGCGCGCGCCAGTTTCGGCGAAAGCCTGCTGGGTCTCGGGTGCCATCGACGTGATCTCGAGAAGAAGGGTGCGGACGATGCCCCGCCGTCGCGCCACGGCTTGGTAGGCGGCCAGGACGACCTGGGGGACGACCTGGTCAGGCGGGAGGTCGGCGGCGCGGGCGAGCAGCGCCATCACAGGCTCGAAGGGTGAGTAGGCGAGCAGGATGGCGCGAAACAGCGCCGACTTGCCGGGGAAGAGCCGATAGAGGTTGGCGCGGGAAACTCCCGCCTCGGAAGCGAGCTCATCCATGGAGAGGTCGGCCAACGACCGGCTGGCCAGCAGTCGCAAGGCTGCCTCCAGGACTCGCTGCCGGGTGCCGGGTCCCGGCGCAATCTCCAGCGCGTCGAGCAGCGTGGTGCGCCGGGGAAAGATGCGGTACAGGGTGGAGCGGGACACGCCGGCGGCCTGCGCAATCGCGTTGACCGAGGGCGGGTCGGCGGATCCGTACAGACGTGTCGCCTCTCGCATGATCCGCTCCTTGCGCGACGCCGGCTCTGCCATCTGACGGTGGAACGATGCTAGATGAGACGTCTAGTCTTGTCAAGTACTATGCCACCCCCGGCAATCTGCTCGACCGTTCGGTAGCCTATGGCGCGATGCCCGAATTGCCGGAACTCGAGGTGCTGCGTGAATACCTCGGCCCGCGGCTGGAAGGAAAGCGGATCAGCGAGGTCTGGACCTCGCCAAAGCTCAGCTTCTTGCTGCGCACGCCGGCAGACGAGTTCGCCCGGCAACTGACCGGCGGGGTTTTCCAGCGTGCCTGGCGTCGGGGGAAGTTCCTGATCTTCGACATCAGCGGGCAGCACCTCGTCATCAACCCGATGCTGGGCGGGCGCCTGCAGTGGACGACCCGGTCGGAGAAGGTGGCGGCCGCGACCGTCTTTCGCATCACGCTCGAGGACGGAGACGAACTGCGCTTCCTCGACACCGTCAAGATGGGCCGCGTCTACTGGGTGGCTCCCGGCGCGCTGCCCACCATCCCCGGCTGGGCGGAGCTCGGACCCGATGCGCTGACCGTCGGGCAGTCGGAATTCACCCAGCGGATCCGGCGGCACCCCGGCGAGCTGAAGAACCTGCTGCGGAACCAGGCATTCATCTCCGGGGTTGGCAACGCCTACTCGGACGAGATTCTTCACGAGGCTGAATTGCTGCCGCTGCGAAAGCGAACTACGCTCAAAGCCGACGAGGTGCAGAGACTCCATGCCGCGACCGCAAAAGTGCTCCGATCGGCGATTGAGTCGATCAAGACGCAGCCGAAGTACGAGCCACACAAACAGGACCGAAGTTTCATGGCGGTCCATGGGAAGGCGAAAGAGAAATGCCCGCGCTGCGGACATCGGATCTCGGAGCTGACTGCGCGCGGTGAGGCGACCGATTTCTGTCGCGGCTGCCAACATTAGCGCGTGCGGCTGAAGAACGCGCGCGTCATCGTGACCGGCGCCTCGAGCGGCATCGGTCGCGCGATCGCCCTGGAGTTCGGCCGTTGTGGCGCCCTGCTGGCCCTGGCCTCGAGAAACACCGCCGCCCTCGACGAGGTGGCGGCCGCGATCCGAAAGAACGGTGCCAGCGCGGTGGTGGTTGCGACCAATGTCACCGAGGCCGGCGCGGTCGAACGGATGGCAAGTGAGACGATCCGGCAGCTGGGCGGGATCGACATCCTGGTCAACAATGCGGGCATCGGGCTGCAGGCGTTGATCGCTGACGCCTCCGCCGCCGATGTGGAGGCAATGTTCCGCCTCAACGTCCTGGCGGCAGCCGCCGCGATCCGCGCGGTACTCCCGATCATGCGGGCGCAGCGCGCGGGAATGATCATCAACATCTCCTCGATGGCCGGACGAATCGTCATCCCCCGGATCGGCTATTACTCGGCGAGCAAATTCGCGCTGACGGCCATTGGGGACGCGCTGCGAATGGAGGAGGCGCATCGGGGGATCAGGGTCATGAACGTCTTCCCGGGGACCACGCGCTCCAGCTTCGGCGAGCACCGGCTCGGGATCCGGGGCCGCGGCGCCCATCAACGGGTGCCGCCGGTTTCGGCGGAGAAGGTGGCGCGACGCGTCGCCAACGCGGTCGAGCGGAACCAGAGCTCGGTCTACATCTCGTTGGTCCCCGACCGGCTCGGCCTGGCGGTCAATTACGTGGCCGGCTGGGCGGTCCGTCGAGTGCTTCGCGGGTGGGCACGGCGTGCGGAGGCCTGAGGGCGCGCTCGAAGTCGGCGAGCAGGTCTACCTGCGCCCGCCGACGACTCGCGACCGGCCGGCGATCGTCGCCCTGAACCGCGCCAGCCGGGCATTCCACCGAGGCTGGGTCGCGCCGCCAACCGACGCGGGAGCGTTCGCCAGGTGGATGACGCGCTCCCGTCAGCCCAACGTTGCCTGCTTGTTAGTGTGCCGGCTCGCCGATGACGCCATCACCGGCGTCTACGTCTTGAGCGAGATCGTCCGCGGAAAGTTTCAGAGCGCCTACCTCGGCTACTACGCCGCGCGCGCCTACGCTGGACAGGGCTACATGCGAGAGGGCATGCAACTCGTGTTGCGACACGCGTTCAACGCCATGCAGCTGCACCGAGTCGAGGCGAACATCCAGCCGGAGAACGCCGCCTCGATCGCCCTCGCGAAGCGCTCAGGCTTCCGACTCGAGGGTTTCTCGCCGCGTTACTTGAAGGTCGCCGGACGTTGGCGCGACCACCAGCGCTGGGCGATTCTCATCGATGACTGGCGGCGCCTTCGCCGACCGCGGCGCGCGCCTTCTCGATATCCTGCGCGCCGATCACAATCCGGGTCTTCGTCGCCAGGTAGACCGCGTTCAGGCTGACGCCGGCGTCGGCGATCTTGCGGGTCAGCCTGCCGAGCGCGCCCGGCCGGTCCTCGATGTCCAACACCAGGGCGTCCTGCTCGCCGGTGACGCGAGCGCCCGCGCTCTGCAGCGCCTGACGCGCCTTGGCCGGATCCTCCACCAGCAGGTGGCCAACGCCCTTGCCGCCAACCACGAACCCGCAGATGCCTTCGATGTTGACGCCGGCCTTGCCCAGCGCTTCAGCCGCGGCCGCCACGGTACCGACTTTCTCGTCCAGTTCGATGGTCAGATCTTTCAGATGGTGAGCCATTGCCGACCTCCTTGAACTCACGGTGCCGAATCAGGCGCCCATTCTAGGCCGTCCCCTTTGCGGCCCTGAGCCTCGCCTAGTATGCAAGTTATGGAGGCGCCGCCAGGCACCTGGACGGTGGTCGTGGATCTGACGGACCCCCTCAACGTGGAAGGCCAACCCGTCACGTTCCGTTCCCTCGATACCGCGGCCGCCGAGCTTCAATTGCGAGCATTTCGGGCCGCCGCCGTCGAGCGAACGGGCCGCGCCGGGCTGCGGATCCGGGTAGAGATCGACGCACCGTCGCCTCGACACGCGAGCGACCGGCTCTGGCAGGTGATCGAGAAGGTTTTTTACCTGGAGTCGGCGGGCCCTCGGTTCGGCAGTATCAGCGTTCGCATGGCGGTCACGCCGGCCGTGACGACGGCTACAGAACGCGGTGCGGATCATAGAGCCAGTTGAGGCCGATACCGAGGATGGCGACCGCGAAGGCCATGACCAGCGCCAGAAGCACCACCCGGCCGGCGACGCGGACCGTCAACGATTGTCGTTCGAATGGCCGCGATTTCTCGTACCAGAGGGTCCAGATCGCAACCGGCAGCACCGGCAGGCTGCGCAGCCCGACCCGCACCAGCGGATTGGGGGCGGTAAACGCCTCGATCACGTAGAACGCGGCCAGGGCGATCGTGGCGATGGCCAAGGCCCCCATCCCGACCTTCCCCCGCAAGCGGGGGAAGGAGACATCGCGTTGTCTAGTAGGCCTCGAGGTAGGCGTCGAGCTCCCAGGCCGTGACCTGCTTCTCATAGCTCTGCCACTCCATCTCCTTCGCCTCGATGAAACGTTCGAGGAGGTGGACACCCAGCGCATCGCGCATGACCTCGTCCTGCCGGAGATCTTTGAGGGCCTCGGCGAGGGAGGCGGGGAGGTGGCCAAGCTGGTGGCGGGCGAGCCGCTCGGGATCGAAGGCGTAGAGGTTCTCTTCGACCGGCGGGGGGAGTGGCAGCTTCTGGCGGATACCGGAGAGGCCGGCGTGCAGCATGGCGGCGAACGCAAGGTACGGATTGCAGGAGGGATCCGGGGCTCGAAACTCGATCCGGATGGCCGCCCGGTCGCTGCTCCCCACCCTCGGTACCCGGATCAGCGCGGAGCGGTTCAGTTGCGCCCAGCTGATGGCGACCGGGGCCTCGAATCCCGGCACGAATCGCTTGTAGGAGTTGACCAGGGGGGCGACCAGGGCGGACAAGGCGCGGGCATGCGCCAGCTGCCCGGCGATGAAGTGCTTGGCGACGGGCGACAGGTGGTACTGGTCGCCGCGATCGTAGAAGGCATTCGCATCCTTGCCGAGGTCGGTGAGGATCTGGTGGGTGTGCATCCCCGAGCCCGCCGCGCCGAAGATCGGCTTGGGCATGAAGGTGGCAAGCAGCCCGCGGCGCTGGGCAACGGCCTTGACCGCGTGCTTGAGCGTGACGAGCTGATCGGCACTCCTCAGGGCGTTGCCGAGCGCCAGGTCGAGCTCGTATTGACCGGCGGCAACCTCGTGGTGACTCGCGTCGATGGTGATGCCGAGCCGGTCGAGCGCGTCGACGATCTCTTGCCGCACCTCACTGCCGATGTCCACCGGATGGTCGAAGTAGCTGGCCCGGTCATGGCGTCCCGGGCGCACACCGCCGCCGGCCTGGTCCGCGGTGAGCAAGAAAAACTCGAGCTCGATGGCAACCGCGTAGTCGAAGCCGAGCGCCGCCGCATCGGCCACCGCCCGCGCCAGCACGCCGCGCGGATCGCCGGCGAAACGCTCGCCGTCCGGCGTCAGCAGGTCGCAGATGACCTGAGCGCTCCGGGCGCCGTCGGCCTCACCGATGGTCAGCGTGTCGAGGTCGGGCCGCAGAAACATGTCGCTCTCGAAGACGCGGGCGAAGCCCTCCACCGACGAGCCGTCGAACCATTCGCCGCCGCGCACGGCGTGCGGAAGCCGCTGCGCCGGAATCGTGATGCTCTTCACCGTTCCGAGTACGTCGACGAAGCGCAAATCAAGGAACCGGATCCCGCGCTCCGACAGCCGCTCGAGCGCCCGCTCGACCGTCGCGCCGGCGACGCGGCCGGCCGCCGCCTCAGTCTTCGCCGTCGGGTACTCCCTTGTGCTCGGACGTGGTGGGACGATCGGCCGGGTCCCAGGAGGGGCCGGGACGTGGGTGGTCGGCAGGTCGCCAGGGCTTATCGCGCTCTATCGAATCGTCCATAGGTTGCTCCTCTTCGAGTTGTCGCGGTCGCGGGAATCACTCGAGGTCAAGAGGCGGCTGCCAGGGCGAGTGGCAGCCGCCACAACGACGAACGGCGCACGACGAACGAGTCGAAGGACGAATCTAGATGTCGTGGTAGAGGTAGAACTCCCAGGGGTGCGGCCGAAGCGCCACCTGGTCGTACTCCCGGACGCGCTTGTAATCGATCCAGGTTTCGATCAGGTCGCTGGTGAAGACGCCGCCGCGGGTGAGGTACTCGTTGTCAATCTCGAGCGCGTCGAGCACTTCGAGCAACGAGCCCGGTGTGCTCTTGACCTGCCGCTTCAACTCCGGTTCGAGCTCGTAGAGGTCCTCGTCGATCGGCTTGGGTGGCTCGATCTTGTTGATGACGCCGTCCAGGCCGGCCATCAGGCAGGCGGCGAATGAGAGGTAGGGGTTGCACGAGGGATCGGGTGTCCGGAACTCCAGCCGCTTCGCTTTGGGGTTGTCGAAGTACATCGGGATGCGGACGCAGGCGCTCCGGTTGCGCTTCGAGTAGATCAGGTTGATGGGCGCCTCGTAGCCGGGCACCAAACGGCGATACGAGTTGGTGGTGGGTGCCGCGAACGCGAGCAACGACGGTGCGTGCTTGAGCAGGCCGCCGATGTACCAGCGACACATGTCGCTGATGCCCGCATAACCGGCCTTGTCGTAGAAGAGCGGCACGCCGTCCTTCCACAGGCTCTGGTGGGTGTGCATCCCGGAACCGTTGTCCATGAAGAGCGGCTTGGGCATGAACGTCGCGACAAACCCGTTCTGGGCGCAGACGTTCTTGACGACGTACTTGTACATCATCACCTTGTCGGCCATGGTGACCAGGGTGTCGAACCGCATGTCGATCTCGGTCTGGCCAGCGGTGCCGACCTCATGGTGATGCACCTCGACGTCGACGCCGGCCTCGATCAGCTTGAGGACGATCTGGGAACGAAGGTCCTGGAGCTTGTCCGTCGGCGGCACCGGGAAATAGCCTTCCTTGTAGCGCGGACGGTAGGCCTGGTTCGGCTCGGAGTTCTTGGCGGAGTTCCACACGCCTTCGACCGAGTCGATCTCGTACATGCCGGAGAACTGGTTCTGGTCGAAGCGCATGCTGTTGAAGATGTAGAACTCGCACTCCGGACCCCAGAAGCTGGTGTCGGCGATGCCGGTCGACACCAAGAACGCCTCTGCCTTCTTCGCCACGTACCGCGGATCGCGAGAGTAGGGCTCGCGGGTGATGGGGTCGATCACGTCGCAGGCGATGCTGAGGGTGGGCACCCGCAACACCGGATCAACGATTGCCGTCGCGGGATCCGGGATCAGCAGCATGTCGCTCTCGTGAATGTGCTGGAAGCCGCGGATGCTGGAGCCATCGAAGCCGATGCCCTCGCTGAAGAGGTTCTTGCTCAGCTCCTGGACCGGGATCGAGAAGTGCTGCCAGGTCCCGATCAGGTCGATGAACTTGAGATCGACGATCTTCAGCCCCTGCTTGTGGGCCAGGTCGATGACAGATTGGGCGTCCGCCCTGGTTTCCTTCTTCGAGCGCACACCCTGGTCGATCGCCATAGGTACATTCCCTCCGTTGAACACGGTGATCCGAGTGTCTCGATCCTAGGGGCGTGCCGGCCGAACGTCATCGGGCCAGGCGGACGAGTTCGCGTGCTGCTTTTTGTGCAGCGCGCCCAAGCGCTACGGGCTGGCGCCGGGCGACTCCGAGGGCGAGGTCAGCACCCGGTCGACGGTCAGCGTGTAGCCGCCCGAGGCCTGGTCGATCGCGACCGAGAGGACGAACGCGCCTTTCGTGAAGCGCACGATCGGGGTGGTCGCCGACGTCTTGTCCTCGACCCAGCCATCCCTGACCAGTGCGGCCTCGTAAAACGGAACGATGCCGCCGAGGTTGCTGGCGGTGAAGTCCTCCGAAATGCTCTCGGTGTCGGCGAGGCCAGGCTGCTCATCGAGCAGGGTGGTGCCCGCCGGCCTCGGCAGCGATTCGATCACGGGCTTGGTCAGGTGCACGTCGGCGCCGCTGATCACCGAGGCGATCTGGGCGTTCTCGACCAGGCCCAGGACCGCGACCACCGCCAGCAGCGCCGCGCCGACCGCGCCGCTCAGCCAGAGCAACCCGCGGCGGTCGAGGCGCTCGCGGTGCCGCCGCCAGGCGGCCTGGAGCAGCAGCGCCACCGTCAGCAAGCAGAGCACCAGCACCGCGGCGCCGAGCACCTCGAACCACGCCCCCGGCATGTATTCCGCCAGCTGATCGATGGCGAGCAACGCGGCAGCGAGGGCGATGGCGTAAGCAATCGAGAACGAGGGCAGCAGCAGCGGATGATCGCGACTCGCCACCGGGGCGAGCGGCGCGGCGGACCGGCTCAGCCGCCGGTCTACCCGCCGGCGGCTTGCTCCCACTCCTGGTAGAGGGCTCGCAACCGGCTCGAGGCGTCCTCGTGCGCCTGGGCCAACTCCGCAACCCGGGCCCGGTCATCGTAGGTCTGGTGGTCGGCGAGCTCCGCCTCGATCCGTGCCACCTCGGCCTCGAGCTGGTCGATCCGGTCCTCGACACCATCGACCGCTTCGCCGGCGGGTTGGATCGCCGTCGCCGGCCGCTGCCGCCCGCGAAGCACCCCAGGCTCCTTGATGACGGCCGGCGGCACCGCCCGCTGCCGGCGCCGCTCCAGGTCGCTGTAGTTGCCCAGCTGCATGGTGACCGCTCCATCCTCGACCACCCAGAGCTGGGTGGCGATGGCATCGATGAAATAGCGGTCGTGGGAGACGAAGAGGATGGTGCCTTCGAAATCCTGCAGCGCATCCTCGAGCATTTCCTGAGCCGGAATGTCGAGATGATTCGTCGGCTCGTCGAGCAACAGCAAGCCGGCGTCGTCGAGCATCAATTTGGCCAGAGCCACCCGGCTCTTCTCGCCGCCGCTCAAGGACCGAATCGTTTTGAAGGCATCATCGCCGCTGAAGAGCAGGCGGCCGAGGAACGTCCGTAGCGTTTCCTCGGGGAGGCCGAACGCGTCCTGCAACTCCGCCAGCACCGTCTTGTTCGGATCGAGGTCGGCGAGATGCTGGTCGTAGTAGCGCATCGTCACCCGCGGTCCCATCTTGATCCGACCCGAGAGGGGACGTAGCTCACCGAGCAGCGCCTTGAGCAGGCTGGTCTTTCCCGAGCCATTCGGCCCGACGATGGCAATGCGCTCCCCGGCGCTGACCGTAAAAGCTGGCGTGGTCACGAGCTCGCGCTGGCCGTATCCCAGCCGCAGGCCGTCGCTTTGAAAGATGAGCTCGCTGGTGCTGGAGGCCCGTAACCGGATGCGGATCTGCTGGTCGTCCGCCGGCGGCGCAACCCGCTCGAGACGGTCGAGTTTCGTCTGCCGCCCGCGCGCTTCGCGGGCCCGCTGGCCGGCCTTGTAGCGCCGGATGAACTCTTCGGTGCGGGCGATGTATTCCTGCTGTGCCTCGTATTCCTTCTGTCGAACCGCACGCCGCTCGCGCCGCAACCGCAGGTATTGCCGGTAGTTGCCGGGGTACCACTCGCCCGCCCCCGCCTGCAGCTCGAGAATGTCGTCCGCCGTGTGCTCGAGGAAGCGGCGGTCGTGCGACACGATCAGCATCCCGGCCCGCGACAACCGCAGGAAGCCTTCCAGCCACTCGATGGCTTCGAGGTCCAGGTGGTTGGTGGGCTCGTCGAGGAGGAACAGGTCGGCGTCCTGGAGGAGGAGCCGGGCCAGCGCCAGGCGGCGCCGCTGCCCGCCACTGAGCGCGCCCGGCGCGAGTGCCTGATCGGCTTCGGTCAGGCCAACGCCGTGGAGCACCTCGGCGACCCGGTTGTCATAGGCGTAGCCATCCAGGCGCTCATACTCGTGCTGGACATCGCCGTATTCCTCGACGAGTGCTCCGAGCGCCGCGCCGCCCGCGCCGGCCATGGCCGTCTCCAGCCCCGCCAGCCGCTCGCGCAACCGGATGATGTCGGGCCGGCTGTGTAGCGCGTCGGCGTAGACACTCTCATGCGGGCCGGCCTCCAGCTCCTGTGCCAGGTAGGCGGTTCGCGTTCGGGGCGCCAGCGTCACGGAGCCCGCGTTCGGGGTCAACTCGCCGGAGACGGCCTTCAAGAGGCTCGATTTGCCGCTGCCGTTGGCACCCACAATGCCCAGCCGCTGCCTGGGCTCCAGCTGGAAGGTGAGATTGTTCAGCACGTCAGTCGCGCCATAAACCAGGTTGAGCCGGTCGACCCTCAGCAAGGGCATTTCACCGAAAGTCTACGGCCCGGCTTCGGGGTGATCGGCGCAAAAACTCAGCCGGCCGGACGGGAATAAATGAGGCACGAATGCGATTCGCAAGCGTATACAGCAAAGTCGGCCGCATGAAAAGAGGGTTCGTTGATGACAGGATTGATTGCCCAAACTAATGCGAATATCCGTGACGCCGAGCGGCAGTACCGCGACCTGAAGGCGCGCCAGGACCGGCTGCGGCGGCCCGTGCAGCTGATCGACCGGCTGCTGCAGGAGCTCGAGGAATTGAATCTGAAGGGCATGAAGCGGGTGCCGATCTCGTATGAGCCGCGCCTCGAGGAGATCCTTGCCCTGGTCAGGCCGGTGCCGTCGATACCGGACCAGCTGGCCAACATCAAGGTCAAGGTGGGCATTGCCAAGCTGATGGACGCCCTGTTCGCGGTCGAAGAGGCGCTCTTCACCGAGCGTCGCGGCGCCTCGGTCGAACCCGACGGCGACGCCTTCGACGGCGGGCTCTTCACGGCGGCCTGACGACCAACTAACTCACCGGCGTCGGCGCGGCAGTACCATAGCGCCGTGCCGCCGAACGCGTTCGATCTGATGCTCCGCCTGACGGTGTCGCTCCTGCTCGGGGCGATCATCGGCCTGGAGCGGGAGCGCCAGGAGCGGGCGGCCGGCCTGCGGACGGTGACGATGGTGTCCCTCGGATCGTGCCTCTTCACCATCGTGGGCGCCTACGGCTTCAGCCAGACCGACCCCTCTCGGGTGGCGGCGCAAATCGTGACCGGGATCGGCTTCCTGGGGGCCGGCACCATCTTCCTGCGTAAGGACCTGGTGCGCGGATTGACCACCGCCGCCACCATCTGGGCGACGGCTGCGATCGGGATGGCGGCGGCGACGGCGCAGTATTTCGAGGCCGCGTTCACCACCCTGCTCATCCTGGCGGTGCTGATGGTGCTGAAGCCGATCGAGCGCCGCTTCTTCAAGCGGCCGAATGAGGCGACCGTCAGCCTGATCCTGCCGCGGTCCGACACCGAGATCGAACGAGTCCGCTCGGCGCTCGGCGCCATCGGTGCGTTTCCCCAATCGTTGCGGATTCACGAGCTGAACGAGACCGACGACCGGCTGGAGATCGACGTCGGCCTCCCGCAAGGCCGCACCACGGCCGAACTGCTGCACCAACTTCGTTCGGTGGTGGGCGCCCGCCAGATCTTAATCTCCCGTGACCTGGTCGAAGATCGGATCCGGGCCGGCAACTGATACAATGGCCGCCTAAGGTCTGGGAGGTGGTGCCCATGGCATTAATTGACTTAAGTGAGAGCGGCGGGTAATACCGCCGCTCTTTCTTTTTCTAGCCGCGAAACGAGGGCTTGCGCTTTTCGATGAAGGCCCGGATCGCCTCCTGCGTGTCGGGGGTGCGCGCCGCCAGCGTCTGGAGGTGTGACTCCAGTTCCATCACCTGATCCAGGTCGAGATCCATCGCCCGCTCCATCCCCCGCTTGATCAAGGTATGAGTCTGCCGCGGCCCGTCGGCGAGACGGCGGGCACGCTCCATCACCGTGGTCATCAGCTGATCGCCCGGCACGACCGCCGCGATCAGTCCCAGCTGCCGGGCTTCTTCCACCGGCAGCGGGTCGCCGGTCAAGGCCAGCTCGGTGGCCTTGCTCAGGCCGAGCATCCGGGTGAGAAAGAACAGGCTGCCCGCGTCTGGAACCAGGCCGACCCGAACGAATGCCACGATCAACTGCGCGCCGGCCGCCGCGATCCGCAGGTCACAGGCCAGCGCCAGGCTCAGGCCGGCGCCCGCTGCGATACCGTTCAATGCCGCGATCACCAGCTTGGGGCAGGAGCGGATCGCCCTCGTCAGCGGGACGTAGTTCTCCCGAAGGTCCCGGCCGACGTCGGTGTCGCCGGCATCGAGCCGGGCGCTGACATCCTTGAGATCCGCCCCGGCGCAGAATGCGCGGCCCGCGCCGGTCAGAATGACCGCGCCGATCGCCGAATCGCGGCCGGCCGCCTCGATGCCAGCTCGGAGTGCCTGCATCGTGGGAGGGTTGAGAGCGTTCAGGGCGTCGGGCCGGTTGATGGTCAGGGTCAGGACCGCGCCGTCGCGCGAGCTCAGGATGGTGTCGGTCATCGCCCGCGGAAGCGGCCGGGTCGCTTTTCCAGGAAGGCGCGCATGCCTTCACGTTTGTCTTCCGACGCGAACAGCAGGTAGAAGAGCTTTCGTTCGAACTCGAGGCCGGCGTCGAGCCCCACCTCCATCGCGTGGTTGACGGCCTCCTTCCCCAGCCGCACGGCGAGTGGCGGGCGGGCCGCAATCAGGTTCGCGAGGCGGAGCGCTTCCTTCAGCTGCGCGCCGGCGGGCACCACCCGGTTGACCAGCCCCATCCGCTCGGCGTCGACGGCGCGGACCGGCTCACCGATCAGCACCGCTTCCATGGCGCGCACCTTGCCGCTGGTGCGTGTCCATCGCTGGGTGCCGCCCGCGCCGGGGATGATGCCGATCTTCACCTCGGGCTGGCCGAAGAGCGCGGTCTCGCTGGCGACCACCAGGTCGCACATCAAGGCGAGCTCGCAGCCGCCGCCCAACGCGTACCCGCTCACGGCCGCGATCACGGGTTTGTGGATCGCCTTGAACCGGGCCCAACGGGCGAAGTTGTCGTCGTCGAGAACCTCGACCGCGCCCGCGTCGACCATCTGCGAAATATCGGCGCCGGCGGCGAAGGCGCGGTCGTCGCCCGTCAGGATCATGCAGTGGATGGCATCGTCCCGATCGAAGCCCTCGAGGGCATCGATCAGCTCCTGGATGACCTGGTGGTTCAGCGCGTTGCGGACCTGGGGTCGGTTGATGGTCACGATGCCGACCGGTCCCTGTGCCTCGGTCAGCACGAACTCGTAGGGCATGCGGCCGAGTTTACTGCCAGCCGCAGGCCGGATCGGCGTTATACGGGGGTGAAACGGCTGGCGGTGGTCTTTGCGCCGCTTTGCGCCTCGCTCGTGTTTTCCGCCTCGGCCCTGGCCGAGGACCAGCCGTTCAAGACCGTGGTCGACGGCATCGTGCCCAAGACCCCGGGTCTCACCATCAACGGCTCAGCCGGTGGATGCGACCTCATGCTCCAGAATCAGACCGGCCAGGATGTCATCCTTTTCGATCTGAGCAAGCCGCCGAAGCCGTTCCGCTTCGCGCCCCAGCCCGCGCCGACGAAATCCGCGACGCCCCGGCCGCCGATTCCCGTGCACCTGGCCGGCGCCTGGCCGTGCGCGAGCCTGCCGGCCGTTACCGAGGACCAGCGCTGGAACCATGCCGAGAGCACGGTTGGAAGCTGGACCCTCAACGGTGCCGTCGGGGCACTGAGTTTCCGGCTGAGCGCCCGGACGGTCTACGACCCGACGACGGATCCACCGGCCGAGTGGACGTTCTATCTGCGCCTCGGGGCCGGCGCGCTGGCGGTGGGCGGCCTGCTGATCGCGGCGCCCTACCTGTTCAAGCGCCGCCGCGAGATCCTGGGCGGCAAAAAAGCCGCCTGATCCAAAGTCGCGAAATTTGGCTCTGGACGGAGCCTAAAACTGCCCATATAATCCGGGCAGTCGGATGGAGGGGAAGCACCGGGTATTCGAAAACGACCATTCTGGCCGTTGCTTTTCTGATAACGCCGCTGTAGAGTCGGCTGCATGATCGGGGAGGCGCGGGCGGTGGTGGCACGCCGCGTCGGCGGCATCGGCAAGCGCGAGGTCACCACCGGAAAGAAGGCGTTCATCCTCACCGGTTTCTGCAGCGCCCAGCTGCTCGATGTCACGACCACTCATATCGGGCTAGCCCAGGGCAGGCAGGAGTTGAACGGGGTGGCGGCCTGGATCATCAACAACGAAGGCGAGCTGGCGGTCTACGCCATCAAGCTGGGACTGGTCGCGGCGCTGGTGGCCTTCCTCCTGATGTTCGGGCGGCGACGACCGGTCATCTGGAATGCGTACCTGATTGCTGCCTGGATCACGACTTTCGCCGTTCTGAATAACTTGTATCGAATTCTGAGTTAGTCACTCGCCGGCACGGTTACACGGGGATTTAAACGCGCCGATGCGCCGTCCAGCCGCTCGCGACGCATTCGCGCTTAAGAACGTGCGCTCATATGCTCGCACGAGCGGCATCCGGCACCGGCGCCTGCGCGCGAAAGCGCGGCGACCTGAAGGTCGCTGAGGCGGCGACCTGAAGCTCGCTAAAGACTAAATTGACGGCGTGGTCCGGGCTGCCATCACGTTCGGCGAGATCATGACTCCTCTCTTCTTCTATGTCGTGATCGCCGCCTACATGGCCTTCGTCCTCGCCTCGGCCTGGCAGTTCTCGCGCCGCCCCGAGCCGGGACGCACGATGCGCGGCATCAACCTGACGCTGGTCCCGCTCGGGGTGCTGGTCGCGCTGGTCGGGGTGCTCGCCGCCAGCTTCAACGCCTTCACCGGGACCGAGGGGACGCCGAACAACAACTGGGCGATCGTGATGGTGGCCCTGGGTCTGGGGGGCGCGTCGCTGCTGCTCGCCATCGAAGGCTTCATCCTTCGCGGTCGCGTTCATTCGTCGACGGAAGATCGGCGCGCGATCGGCCTGCGCAGTCTGAGCCTGATCGCGACCACGGTGCCCCTGGTCGTGCTGGGCGCCCTCTTTTTCGTCCTGGCGCTTCGGATCGCCTGAGAGGCGGATCATCCCGCTCCCTCAGCGGCCTACGATATACTTGACCGGTCTGATCAACTTTTAGGACCTCAGCGATGCGAATGCGTTTTTCGATGAAAACCGAGTACGGGGTGCGGGCCATCGTGGAGCTCGCCGCCAACGCCGGACGCGGCGCCCTCCAGAGTGGCGAGATCGCACGGCGCCAGAGCATCCCGGGCCCGTTTCTCGACCAGGTGCTGATGACGCTGCGGCGCGCCGGCCTGGTCACGTCGACGCGAGGCCCGCGCGGCGGACACACGCTGGCGCGACGGCCGGACGAGATTCGGCTGGACGAAGTCATCACCTGCCTCGAGGGAAATGGACGCGACAGCCGGCAGCCGGATGGGGCCGCGGCCGGTGACAGCCGGGTGCTCGCCCAGGTAAGTGAGAAGGCCGAACAGGCGGCCCGCGACGTCTTCGCCTCGCACACGCTGGCGGATTGCCTGCGGCTGCGGCGGGTGGAGCCCCGCGTCTTCCACGGCATCTTTCACTCGGCTCCCGCGGGGCCGAAAGGCAGCTGATGGCCGGATCCTCGCTGACTTCAGAGCAGCGGCAGCGCTACGCGCGCCACCTGGCACTGACCGAGATCGGTCCCGCCGGCCAGCAGCGCCTGATGCGCGCGCGCGTGCTCGTCGTTGGGGTCGGCGCTCTCGGCTCGCCGGTGGCGCTGTACCTCGCGGCCGCCGGGGTGGGGACGCTCGGCCTCGCCGACCACGATCGGGTGCGGCTCTCCAACCTGCAGCGGCAGGTGATCCATTCGATGGAAGGCCTCGACCAATCGAAGGTCGATGGTGCGGCCCGTACGGTTTCCGCGCTCAACCCCGACGTCACCGTGGAGACCTTCGCAGAGACGGTCAACGCGCACAACGCGATGGAGCTGTTGGGTGCCTTTGATGTCATCGTCGATGGCACCGACTCGTTTGCCGCCCGCTATCTGCTGAGCGACGCCGCATACCTGCTGCGCAAACCGCTGGTGCACGGCAGCATCTTTCGGATCGAAGGCCAGGTCACGGTCTTCATTCCCGGCCGCGGATGCTATCGCTGCCTCTACCCGGAACCCCCGCCGCCCGGCGCGATCGAGGAATCCGAGCAGGTTGGCGTGCTGGCCGCTCTACCCGGGATCGTCGGCACCATCCAGGCCGCGGAGACCATCAAGCTCATCACCGGCGTCGGTGACGGCCTGGTCAACCGGGTATTGCTCCACGACACCATGGCCATGACGTTCCACGAGGTTCGATATCGTCGCAATCGCGCCTGCCCGGTCTGCGGTGACCGGCCCACGGTTCATCAGCTCGCGGACGACGCCGTCCGGGGCGTGGGTGTGGCGCGATGAACGATGCTCGGCACCACCGGCAGCGGATCCTGGCCGAGGTCGGTGAGGCCGGCCAGCAACGGCTCGAGCGGGCCTCGGTGGCGATCGTCGGCCTGGGGGGACTGGGTTCACCGGTCGCCCTCTACCTGGCGGCGGCCGGGGTAGGGCGGCTTGGATTGATCGATGACCAGCCGGTGGAGCGCTCGAACCTCAACCGGCAGATCTTGTTCGAGGAGGGCGACCTCGGCCATCCGAAGGTCGACGCGGCGGCCCGCCGATTGCGCGCGCTCGACTCGAGCCTCCGCCTGGATGCGCGCCAGGAGAACGTACGCGCGTCGAACGTGGAGGCTGTGGTCGCGGAGTACGACCTGGTCGTGGACGGCACCGATTCGTTCGAGACGAAGTTCCTGTTGAACGACGCCGCGGTCTTGCTGCACAAACCCCTGGTTCATGGCGCCGTTCTGCAGTGGGGCGGCCAGGTCACCACCGTGCTCCCGGACGAGCCGTGCCTGCGCTGCCTGTTTGGGGGCCCGCCCGATCCCGACGATATCCAGACCTGTGAGGAGGCCGGCATCATCGGCTCGGCCACCGGAGTGATCGGCAGCGTCATGGCGGAGGAGGCGCTCAAGGTCCTGCTCAAGGCCCGCACGCCACTGAGCGGCCGCATCTTTCAGCACGACGGCCTGGCTGGCGAGTCCCGGGTCACGAGTTTTCCGCGGGATCCCGACTGCCCCGTCTGCTCCCCGCGAGCACTGATCACGGACCTGGCGCGTTACGAGGAACAGGTCTCGCCACGTGGTCAGGTCCTCGTGTGAAGCCCATCACCGCAGAGATTGGCATCTTCGGTGGGTCCGGCTTCTACGAGTGGCTCGACGCCGGCGACGAGGTCGAGATCGCGACGCCCTATGGGCCACCCAGCGGGTCGATCGCGCTGGCCGAGGTCGGCGGGCGCAGCGTGGCGTTCCTGCCCCGCCATGGACCCAACCACGAAGTCTCGGCGCCGTTCGTCAACTACCGCGCCAACGTCTGGGCGATGCACGAGATCGGGGTGCGACGGATCATCGGCCCATCGGCGGTAGGGAGCCTCAAGCCGGACCTGCACCCCGGAGACCTGGTCATCTCTGATCAGTTCTTCGATCGCACCAGCGGCCGGGCGGACACCTACTACCCCGGCCCCGACGTGGTTCACGTCAGCGCCGCCGACCCATATTGTCCGGAGTTGCGCGAATTGGCGGGTCGCATCGCCGAGCAGCAATCGATGCGCTTCTCGCCGTCGGGAACGGTGGTCGTCGTGCAGGGGCCGCGCTTCTCGACGCGGGCGGAGAGCCGCTGGTTCAGCCGGATGGGATGGGACATCGTGGGCATGACCCAGTATCCGGAGGTGATGCTGGCCCGCGAGCTGGAGATGTGCTACCTCAACCTGTCCCTCGTCACCGACTATGACGCCGGGCTCGAAGGCTCGCCAGACGTCGCGGCGGTGCAGGCCCAGGACGTGATGCGGGTACTGGCGGACAATATTGCCCGGGTCCGCAACCTGCTCGCGACGCTGATCCCGTTGATACCGATGAGCCCGAGCTGCAACTGCCAGCGATCCCTCGAAGCGGCTCGGGTCTAGCCCGAGAAAAAGAGAAAGGCCGAGATTGGGGTCTCGGCCTTCAAGGAAGGGGAAGCGGGGATCACGATAAATGTGGGGCTGTTAAGGAGCCGTGAAGAGCCGGTAACGGCGCTGTCACGGCTGTGGATCGAGGCGTGATCAGGCGTGAGCTATAGTCCCCAGCAATGAAGGTGCTGATCACCGGCGGGGCCGGTTTTATTGGTCAGCGCACCGGCCAGCTGTTCCTCAAGCAGGGGCACCAGGTCACCGTTCTGGACAACCTCTCGCCGCCGGCGCATGACCGGCCGCCGGCGTTGCCCGCCGGGATGGAGCTGGTCGAAGGCGACATCCGCAAACGCGAAGATTGGGTCAAAGCGCTCAAGGACAACGAGGTCGTGCTGCACCTCGCCGACCACCACGACTACCTGCCGGCGTTCAGCAAGCTCTTCCACGTCAATGCGGTCGGCACCGCGATTCTCTTCGAGCTGCTGCTCGAAGGCAAAACGTCGGTGCGACGGGTGGTGCTGGCCTCGTCGATGGCGGTCTACGGCGAGGGGAAATACCGCTGCGGCAAGGACGGCGATGTCTATCCGCAGCCGCGCCGGGTGGATGCGCTCGAGCGCGGCGTCTGGGATCCGCCCTGCCCGATTTGCGGCGGCGCCGTGACCCCCATGGTCACCGATGAATCGGTGGCGCGCCCGACCAGCGCCTACGGCCTGAGCAAGCTGGCCCAGGAGGAACTGGTCCGGTTGCTGGGGGAGCGCCATGGGATCGAGTGGGTGATCCTCCGCTACGGGGCGGTCCAGGGCCGAGCCCAACCGTTTCAGAATGCGTACTACGGGGCACTGCGGATTTTTGCCCTGCGTCTTTACCATCATCAACCGCCGCTGCTGCTGGAAGACGGCAACCAGCTGCGCGATTTCGTCGACGTCGATGATGTGGCACGAGCGAACCTGGCGGCGCTCAGCGACCTCCCCACGGGGGCCTACAACGTCGCCAGCGGCCGGGCGCATACCGTGATGGACCTCGCCCGCACCCTGTTGCGCGCCGCCGACAGCGCCATGACACCGGAGACGCCCGGCCGATACCGGGTCGGTGACGCGCGGCACGCCGTGCCCGACGTTAGCCGGCTGAAAGCCACCGGCTGGGACGCGCAGTCGGGCCTGGAGGCGATGACGAGGGAGTATTGGCACTGGCTGCACGAGCAACCCAACCTCGACTCGTATTTCGAAGGCGCCGAATACCTGATGGAGCGCACCGGGACCGTTCGCGTGGCTCGATGACCCAGGGCGGGACCCGCCGCTTTCCAATTCGCTACTCGATTCAACGGTGGAAAGACGGCATCTGGTTCTACGGCAGCTTCTTCGTCATCCTGGTGGTGCTGGTCGTCGTCAAGCTGTTCACCAACCAGCCGATCATCTCCTTCATTCCGGTGCTGGTGCTCGACGGCGGCATCCTTGTCGTCTTCTGGCTGATGCGGCTCTCCTCTTACGTCGAAATGTCTGACGAGGGGTTGCGCGTTCGCTACCTGCTGCGGCGCCTGGACCTTCCCTACACCGCCGTCTCCCGCGTCCGGCGCCAGCCGCTGGAGGTGGCGTTCCAGCCGGCCGAGCGACGACGGTTCGTCAACCGCTTCGTCCGGCGGCTGGCCCGCGAGCCCGCCGTCTACATCCGGCTCGACCGCCGGCAGGACAACCTGGTCGAGCAGGCCGAGCGGCGGCTCGGGCCACGCTTCGTGGCCGGCGCCGACGTCGTCGTCCCCATCCTCGAGGCCGACGCATTCGTCAACGAGGTGAAGGGCCGGCTTCGCGGATCCGCCGGCTGATGGGCATCGATGCGCCCGTCGTCGCCGCGCGGCCCAGGGCGGCGCGGAGGTCGAGAGCGGCCTGGTGGCGGATCGAGCGCAACGATCTCTACTGGCTGATCGCGCTCACGCTCGTCGCCGGCATCCTGCGGTTCGGCAGTCCGATCTTTCTCGACATCTTCGCTCACCCCGGAACCGCGGCGCCGATCAGCGCCTGGGGGATCGGGCACAACTACCAGGATCCATCGCTACCCGGGTTGGGCAAGCCGAACGACATCGCGCCCAACTCACCCTTCGTTTTCGACGAGCTCTATTTCGCCAACGATGCGCACAAGGACCTGCTCGGCCAGGACTATTTCGATCCCGAGCCGCCGCTGGCCAAGCTGATCATCGCCATCGGGATCAAACTGTTCGGCTTCAACTCCTTCGGCTGGCGGTTCATGCCGGCGCTCTTCGGCACGGCGCTGATTCCGCTGATTTACCTGCTCGCCCGGCAGTTGCTCGCGGTGCGATTCTTCGCCGTCGCCGCCGGCGTGTTGGCGGCGTTCGACGGCTTGACCTTCGTCGAAGCGCGCACGGCCGTCATCGACATCATCCCGATCACGTTCGTGGTGCTGGCCTACCTGCTCTTTCACCTCCATCTGAACGCCGACACGGTGTGGCGGCGACGCTGGATGATCATTGCCACCGGGGTCGTGCTGGGGCTGGCGATCGGCTCCAAATGGACGACGCTCGCCGCCTACGGCACCATCATCGTGATCCTGGTGTTTCGGTTGACCGTGCGCTGGACCCGCTATGACCGGAGCACCGGCGCCATCGCCTTGCTCAGCCTCGCCCTGCTGCCGGCCATTTTCTACGGGCTGTCCTTCATCAGGTACCTCACCATCACGCACGACATCACCCACCTGTCGCAGCCGGCGCTGTCGTTTGCGCCCTTCCACCTCGACCTCGGTTCGGCCTGGACCGAGCTGCGCGAGTGGCACTGGCAGACCTGGCACTACCACGTCACGCTGACCGCGCCCCATATCTTCTACAGCCCCTGGTGGTCGTGGCCGCTCGACTTCCGCCCGGTCGTCTACTACTACACCAACCAGGGGCTGGGCATCGATCAGTCGACCGGGTCCGCGCTGGTGGCGGAGATCTTCAACCTGGGCAACCCGCTCACCTGGTGGGCGGCGAGCGCGGCGTTGATCGGCCTCGTTGTCGGGCTCCCGGCGTTGATCAAGGACTACCGCGTCCGGCACCAGCTCGACACGGAAGCGGTGGTGCGTCGCGACCTCGCCGGGGCCGTCGACCAGCGGCTCTACACCACGATCTTCATCCTGGTGGCCTTCGCCGCCGCCTGGCTGCCCCTGTCGCGCGTTCCCCGCGGCCTCTTCCTCTACCACATGCTGGGCGGGTTGCCGGCGATGTTCCTGGCGCTGGGCCTGGCGCTCACCTATCTCCGGTCGCGGCGCGGCGCGCTGCCCGGGATCGCGATGCGGCTCAGCGGCGCGGTGCCTGCCTATGCCTCTTTGCTGATGGTGATCGCGTTCTTCGTCTATTTCTATCCGCTCTGGACCGGGCTGCCCATGACCTCGGACGCCCTCAACAGTCACGTCTGGTTCGTGTTCATCAAGCCCTGGCCCAACTGGTGTCTTTGCTACTGGACCTCCCCGGGCTAGCGCTCGTGGCCGGCTGCCTGGTCCTCGGCCTGGGCCTGGCCGCCGGCGGGCCGCCCTGGCTGTTGGCGGGGGAGCGGCTGGTGATCGGCATCGTGGTCGCCGTCGTGGCGTTGACCGTGGTCGGATACCTGCTGGCGCTGCTGATCGGGGTGACGGTCGGCCTGGTTCTCGTGCTGGCCGCGATCGGGTGGCTGTCCGGGGGCGTGTTGATCAGCCGGCAGCTTCCGCGATTGCGCCAGAATATCGGGCCGGCGTCATGGGGGGTGCTGGCCGCCGTCGCGCTGGTGGCCCTGGCGATGGGTTATTTGTTCACCCGGGCGGTCGAGGTCACGCCGGACGCCTGGCTCGCCCACTACAACAACACCTGGTCGGACTGGGCGTTCCACGCCAGCGCCGCCACCGGCTTTGCCTACGGCCAGAACCTGCCGCCGCAGAATCCGCTGTTCGCGGGGACGCCATTCCGGTATCCCTTCGCTCCCGATTTCGCCAGCGCCCTGCTGATCGCCGGCGGCTGGGGCATCCCGGCCGCCTTGATCTGGCCGAGCTGGGCGATGACGGTGCTCGCGCTCAGCGGCTTGATCCTCTGGGCCCGGCGTCTGACCGGTGGCATCGCCGCCGGGGTGATCGCGGTCACGTTGACCCTGCTGGGTGGTGGGCTCGGGTTCCTCCTCTTCTTCGGCGATGCCGCGCGGCTTGGCTTGACCACCGCGCTGACCCACATTCCGCAAACCTACGACCGCCCGCAGGTGGGCGTCCACGACCCGCTCGCCAACATCCAGTGGTACAACCCGATCCTTTCTTACTACCTCCCGCAGCGGTCGTTCGTCTTCGGCGCCGCCATCGTGATGGCGGTCTTGCTGCTGCTGACCCCCGGCCTGCAGCTCACGCCCTTCTTCGATTGGGGTCCGACGCTGACAACTATCCGGCGGTCATGGCGACGGTGGGCGCTCAAGAGCGAAGCCGTCGCCTTCATCGTCGCGGGAGCCCTGGCCGGCCTGCTGCCGCTGTTCCACATTCACAGCCTCGTCGTCATCGGCCTCGTCGCCGGTTGCTGGGCGCTGCTGTTTCCTCGGCCCGCCTGGATTGGTTTTTTCACGGTCATGCTCGTCGTGGCGGTGCCGCGCTTGTTGATGGCAGTCCCCGGTGACCCGGGGGCGCCGCCGGAACATCAGTATCCCCGCTGGCTGATCGGCTGGATGTCGGGGACGGATTTTCCGCCGTGGTTCTGGATCAAGAACACCGGGCTGTTCTGGCCGTTGCTGCTGCTCGCCCTGCTGAGCCCGCTGGCGCTCACCCGCCGGGCACGGCTGTTGATCGCCCCCTTCAGCGTGGTGTTTGTGGTCGCCAACCTGATCAAGTTCCAGCCGTGGGACTGGGACAACAGCAAGCTCCTCGTTTTCTGGTACCTGGCCAGCGCCGTGGCCGTTGGAGCCCTGCTGCTTCGGATCTGGCGGGCAACGGTCGTTGGAGTAATCGGAGCCTCGATCGTGTGGCTCACCCTGGTCGCCGCCGGCGCGCTCTCGCTGCTCCAATTCCTGCCGCCGCAGGGGCCGGCCTATGTGTGGTTTTCTGCCGAGGATGTCCAGCTGGCCGCCCAGGTTCGGCAGGCCACGCCGGCGAAGGCGATCTTCGTCACCGGTGAGCAGCCGAACAATCCCATCGCCGATCTGGCCGGCCGGTCGGTGTTGATCAGCTATCCGGGCTGGCTCTGGAGCCAGGGCGTCAACTACTCACGGCGCGAGGACGACCTGCGCCGCATCTATCGAGGTGGCGATGTAGCGCTGCGGCTGCTGCATCAATACCATGCCGACTACCTCATGGTCGGTCCGAACGAGATGGCGACGCTGAGCCCCAATCTCGATTACTTCAACAGCACCTTTCGGCTCGTGATGCGCACCGCGAATTACCAGGTGTTCGCGGTGCCGTCAGGTTGACAGGACCTAGAATGCACGCGTGCTGACGCGGTTCCTGATCCACGTCGTGGCGCTGCTCTTCGTGTTCGCCTTCATCTGGCACGTTCACGGAGGCATTCTGTGGGCCGCCGTCGTGATGGCGCTGGTGCTCGCCCTGATCAATACCATCATCCGGCCGGTCCTGCTGATCCTGACGCTCCCGGTGACCATCCTGACGCTCGGCTTGTTCGTGCTCGTGCTCAACGCGCTGCTCTTCGCCCTGTCGTTCGCGGTGCTGCAGGGACTCCTGGGGGTGCACTTCGACGTCGGTTTCTGGCAGATCGTGATCGGCTACGTGGTCTACGTCGTGATCAGCACCGTGCTGACCAACCTCTTCCGTTAGAACGCCCAGTAGCCCCGGCCAAAGGCCAGCCCGAAGACGATCTGCGCCACGAACGCGGCGCCCAGCAGCCCGAGGTAGATCCACTGGTTGCGGATTCGCCCCACCAGCAGGAAGAGTGGGTACAGGCTCAGGAGGTAGCGGGGAATGCTCAGCCAGAAGGGAAGAAAGGTCACCATCGCGGTGAGCACCGTGGCGTAGGCGGCGTCCGACGGGCGCAGCCGCAACCAGCTCAAGGTCGTACTCGCATAGGCGATGATCCCCCCGGCGATCTCGCCACCCCCGACCGTCAGCTTCTCCCAGGGCACTCGCCAGCTGATGCTGTGGATCGCGGACGCGAGGCCGACCCAGGGTGCCGCCAGCGAGTGTGACCAGTGCTCGCGCTGGATGGCGACGAACGCGAGCGGGTTGCCCAGCACCAGTGCGTTGGTCATCAGATAGGTCGCCAGCCCGAGGAGGACCAGGAGCGGGGGCACGATCGCGTGCCAGACCGGACGGAGGACGCGGCGCGCCAGGATCATCTCGATCACGATCACCGGAAGGAGGGCGACGCCGGTGAGACGGGCGGCCGCGGCGAGTCCGCCGAGCATCCCCGAGGCGGCCCACCGCTGCCGTCGGGCCTGAAGCACCGCGCCGAAGGCGAGGGCGCAGAAGAGTGCCTCGGTGTAGCCGACCATCAGAAAGTAGGCCGTGGGAAAAACCAGGAAGAAGGCGGCTGCCCTGAAGGCCGCCTTCTCGCGACCATCCGTTCGCGCCAGCTCGTAGAGCACGATCGCCGCCACCACCCCGGCGACGTTGCTCACCAGCAGGGCGGCGAGTCGGGCGGGCAGCCCGATGGCGGCCACGGCGCTGATCACGGCGGGATAGAGAGGGAAGAAGGCGATCAGGTTCCGGGCATCGCCCGTCGCGCTGTAACCGTGGGTGGCGAGATACAGGTAGTGCGTGGCATCCCACTGGTTCCACTCCCGGCCGAGGGCGGTCAGGGGATCCGGGCTGGCGCCGTAAGCCACGAGCGTGAGCGCCACCAGGAGAGCTTTGACCAGGATGGCGAGCCCGGCCAGCCGCAGCCAGGGGCGCTGGCGTTCGGCTCGCGATCGGGGCTCGAGCGAGCTTGGCGTAGGATAGCGAGTCAACGGCGTGCCCGCCGTTTCACTCAGTGTCCTCACAAGACTGGCTTCCCATCTTCCGAGCCATCGCCGCGGAGGTTCGCGCCGCGATCCCACCAGTGGCCGGCACGACGAAAGGTCGACAGGTCGTCGGCAGCGGCGCCGGCGGCGACCAGACCATCTACCTGGATCAGGTCGCCGAAGAGATCGTGGTACAGCACCTGGAAAGAGCCTATCGCAGCGGTTTCCGCTTCCGGCTGATCTCCGAGGAACTGGGCGAGCGGGACTTCGGGGGCGACCCGCTGGTCCTGGTCGATCCGCTGGACGGCAGCTTCAACGCCAAAATGGGATTGCCATACTATGCCGTCGTGCTAGCCGCCACGCAGGGTGACCGATTTCAGGACGTGCGGCTCGGCTATGTCCAGAACCTGGCCACCGGCGACGAGTTCCATGCCGTGGCGGGCGGTGGCGCCTTCCGCGACGGTCAGCCGCTGCGCCCGGATCCGCCGCCGTTTGACGGGACGTCCATTCCCCTGGTCCAGGTCGATGCGCCGAGTGGAGTCGACGCCCGGGAGGGGGCCGGGCCGATCCTCGCCAGGACGGAAAAGACTCGTCAACTCGGGTCCGCGGCGTTGAACCTGTGCCACGCCGCCACCGGCGGCATCGCCCTGCAGGCGACACCGGCCCCGGTCCGCGCCTTCGACCTGGCGGGGCCGCTCTTGATCCTGCGCGAGGCCGGCGGGGTGGCCACCGATTTCGCCGGTCGTCCGCTGGAGAGCGTTTCGGTCCGCCTGGACTCGCGGACGACGTTGCTGGCGTCACTCTCCCCCGCGATTCATGCCTTCGCCCTCGAGCTGCTGGGAGCGCGCGTCTCCTGATGCTCGAACCCGGGCAGACGACCTTCATCCTGCTGTCTTTCGAAGGCCCCGACGAGTACTCGCAAGCCGGTGGGCTCGGGGTTCGGGTGAAGGAACTGTCGCGGGCGCTGGCCGAGCGGGGTTACGAGACCCACCTCTTCTTCGTCGGTGACCCCACCCTCCCGGCCGATGAGAGCGCGCTGGAGGGCCGCTTATGGCTGCATCGCTGGAGTCAGTGGATCAGCCGCTACCATCCGGTGGGCGTCTACGACGGCGAGGACGACAAGGTGGCGGACCTCAACCGCAGCCTTCCCGACACCGTGGTCAAAGACTTCATCAAGCCGGCGATCGCGCGGGGAAACACAGTGGTCGTCCTGGGCGAGGAATGGCACATCGCTCACGCCATGACGCTGATCTCGGATGCGCTCTACTTCGCCGGGCTGCGCGATCGTTGCCTGCTGCTCTGGAACGCCAACAACCATTTCGCGTTCCACCGCATCAACTGGGGTCAGCTGGCGTTCACCTGCACCCTGCTGACGGTCAGCCGCTACATGAAGCACATCATGTGGCGCTGGGGGGTGAACCCGATCGTCGTCCCTAACGGCATTCCGGGGTCGATGATGGCCAGGGTCAGCCAGGCCCAGGTGCGGGCGGTAAGGGCGGCGGTCAACGCGCCGGCGTTTCTCTTCAAAATCGGGCGCTTCAGCCCGGATAAACGATGGCACCAGGCGATGGCGGCCGTGGCGCAATTGAAGGAGCGCGGCGTGACGACCCGGATGCTGATCCGGGGCGGCCTGGAACCGTTCGGCGGCGAGGTGCTCGAGTTTGCCGCGCAGCGCGGCCTTCGGGTGGCCCCGCTGTCCACCCGGATCGAGGATGTCGCCGGCCTGGCCCGGACCCTGAAGGAGAACGCCGACGCCGACATCTGGAATGTCACGGCGTTTCTCCCGGATGACCTGCTGCCGGTGCTGTACGCGTCGGCGACGGCGACTCTGGCCAACAGCGGCCACGAGCCGTTTGGCCTGGTCGGCCTGGAGGCGATGGCGTCGGGCGGGGTGGCGTTCGTGGGCGCCACCGGGGAGGAGTATGCGGAACCGTTCAAAAACGCGATGGTCATCGAGACCGACGACGCGGCTGAGATCGTCGCCTACGTCACCCACCTGGCCGACCATCCCGAGACCGCCCGCAACCTGCGGATCGCGGCCCAGCGGACCGCCCGCGACTATACCTGGCAGCGCGTGATCGACATCCTGCTGCAGCGGCTGGAGTACGTGGCGATCAAGCAGGGTTTGAAGGGAGCCGCCGACGGCCCGCCGCCGGCATCGCCCGATCAAGCAATGAGAGGATAGAGCTCGTGCCGAATTCCCTGGTCATTTATATGGTCGCGCATCAACCGCGGCGGGTCCGCCTCCCCGCGCAGCTGATTCCCCGCGGCACCGCGCCGGAAAAGATGGACACGCTCATCTTCGACGAGCAGATGGACCGGCGCTATTTCGACAAGGTGGCCAAATACTGCTACCGTCCGGCCACCGAGCTGTTCCAGTCGCTGGTCGACAAGGGGATGAAGATCTCTCTCGGCTTCTCGGTCTCGCTGCTGTTGCAGATGCGGCGCTTTGGGCCGGACGTGCTTACCGGCTTCCAGAAACTGGTCAGCCACCCGAACGTGGAGCTGGTGGCGGTCGAACCCTACCACTCCTTCATCTTCTATCTCGATATCGCGGCCTTCGCCGAGCGAATGGCCTGGGGGAAGCGACAGCTCGAAGAGACGTTCCAGAAGCCGATCGCGGTGACGGATACCACCGAGATGTTCATGTCGAACGACATCTATTTCCAGTTGCAACTGAGCGGCTTCAAGGGCGCCGTCATGGACGGGCGGCCCTGGGTGATGGGCTGGCGGGAGCCGACGCATCTCTATCGGTATCCGAACGAAGTCATGCGACTCTTCACCCGGCATTACGAGCTCAGTGACGATGTCGGTTACCGGTTCAGCAACCGGGAATGGAACGGCTGGCCGCTGATGGCGGACACCTACGCCACCTGGGTGCGCCAGGCGATGGGGGAGTTCGTCTTCCTGGCCTGGGATTTCGAAACCTTCGGGGAGCACCATCGAGCCGACTCGGGCATCTTCCCGTTCATGCACGCGCTCCACGACGACTTCGTCAAGCACAAGATGCAGTACCTCACCCCCTCCGAAGCAGTCGCCACGTTTCCGGATGCGCACGAGATGCCCTTGCCCGAATACGGGTGCACCTGGGCCGGTGACGGGGGGATGGATTTCTTTCTCGGCAACGAGGCGCAGCAGGGGATCTTCCGCCTGATGCACCACATCTACAACAAGGCCAAGCTGACCAAGCACCCGCACCTGATGGACATCGCCATGTGGCTGCTGCAGTCGGACAACCTGCACCTGATCCAGTGGTTCTCGAAAGCCGGCAGCCAGGCGGAGGTCTCCGCCTACTTCACGCCCGACGAGTGGTGGGAGCTGGGCGCCCTGGGCATCCTGCGCGAGCAGCAGCGGGTCTACGTCAACTTCCTGCGCGCGATGGACGAGTACGCCTGACGCCGGTCACCTGGCCAAACGACCGCCCGCGGTTACCGGGTAAGGCACATTGCGACGCGGGGAAAACCGGGATACGGTGAACCCTTGCCGCCTGATACTCAGCCCACATAGAATCCGATAGGAATGATGAGGAGGGGACTCCGCGAGGGTGGTGTCCCTGCACCTCTTCCCGCCAGCGATCTCCCCCCGGTCATCGTGGCCGACGACGACCAGGATGTCCGGACGATGCTTCGCACCCTCCTCGAGCTGGACGGTCACGAGGTGATCGAGGCCAAGGACGGTGACGAGGCCTGGAAGCTCTGTGTCGACTGCGTGCGGGCGGTGGTCGTCGCCGACATTCAGATGCCGGGTCTCGACGGGTTGCAGCTCTGCCGCCGGATCCGGCAGAGCAAGTACTCGCCCGACATCAAGGTGATCGTCTACACCGCCGGGATGGCGACGCCGGAAGAGGCGAAGAAGGCCGGCTGCGACGAGTACTTCCTCAAGACGGACCCCCTCCCGCGGCTTCGCGACAAGGTCCGCCAGTACACGACCGCCCGCCCCGGCCGCTAACGCCTCCAGGATTCCGAATATCAGCGGTATTCGCCCGCTGCAAGGTCGGCTCGTGGGGTCCGGTTATACGTCTGGGTGCCCACCTTTCCCTTGCCTCCGTTACCCGCCGTCATCGATCTGTCACTGGTGGCGGTCGCGCTGGGTTCACTGTTGATCCTGCGCCTGGCGCATGGCGCCTTGCCCTGGGGACACCTGATGATCGCGGTCGGGCCGGACGGGCGCTTGATGCGACCCCGCGTCAAGTGGCACCTGTGGTCGATCAGCCGCGGCGAACCGCCGCGTCTGGCGGCCATCGGCGGCTTCGCTTCGGTCACCCTCGGTTGCGCGGCCGCGGCCGCCGTCGCCCCCCGGCTGGTCGATTCCATCTTCCGGCCGGTGGCCTCGGTGTGGACCATGATGATGATCTTCACGGTCGCCGTGTCCACCGTCCTGATCCCATTGGGTCTCTCGGTCCTGGTCCGTGCCCTGCTCGACATGACCGCGCGCCGCGGTTCGATGGTCGGTCTGGTGGTTGGGATGCGTCGGGACGCCGGCGTCTTCGGCCGTACCTACCGGATCGCGGTGCAGGCCGGCGATCGGGCAATGGCCAAGCGGTTGTGGGCCGAATCGTTCCGGGTCAACCAGGCCACCTTCGAACGCCTGAGCCCAGGCGACAAGATCAGCGTCGAGTACTCTCCGCGCCTGCGCTACGTCTACAACACGGTTCTGCCTGAACCGCTGAAAAAAGCCGTTGGTTAGTTAGACTCTCAGCCGTGACGCGACCTCTGCATGTGGCGTTCGTCTGGCACATGCACCAGCCGTACTACAAGGATGACCTGCAGAACACCTTTCTGCTGCCCTGGGTCCGGTTGCGCTGCGCCAAGGACTACTACCGAATGCCCGCGCTGCTCGACGAGTACCCGACGATCAAGCAGACCTTCAACCTGGTGCCGGCACTGGTGGCCCAGGTGCAGGACTACGCCGACGCACGCTTCACCGACGTGTACCTGGACCTGACCCGCCGCCCGGTCACCGACCTGGCCGGCGAGGAGCGCGCTTTCATCACCCGCTGGATGACCGAGTCGAGCCAGATCCGCCGGGTGCGTCAGTATCCCCGTTACCTCGAGCTGGTACGCAAGCGCGAGGAGGCAGGGGCTCGCGCGGACCTGGCGACGCTCTTCGATGATGCGGAGCTCCGCGATTTGCAAGTCTGGTTCAACCTTTCATGGGTTGACCCGGGGACGATCGCCCAGGATTCCCGAGTCGCCGAGCTGGTCCAAAGAGGCCGGGACTTCAACGAAGCCGACAAGGAACCGGTGCTGGGACTTCAGCTCGATCAGACCCGCAGGGTGTTGCCCAAGTATCGCGAGCTCCAGCAACGCGGGCAGGCCGAGCTGGTGACCAGCCCCTATTACCACCCGATCCTGCCGCTGATCGCCAGCCTCGACGTCGCTCGGGTGGCGCGCCCGGATCTGGCGATGCCGCGCCGACCGTTTCAACATCCCGACGACGCGGCGGAGCAGCTTCGTCGCGGCATCGAGGCCCACACCCGCGTCTTTGAGACTCGGCCTAAAGGGATGTGGCCGCCCGAAGCGTCCATCTCCGACGATGTCGCGCGCCTCGCTGCCGAGCAGGGGCTGGAATGGATGGTCAGCGACGAAGGGGTGCTGGCGCGCTCACTCGGCAGTCCCCTCAACCGCGACGGCGACGGCCGGGTGATGCAGCCGGAGCTGCTCTACGTCCCCTACCGGGCGCAGACCGACGGCCCCCCGATCCATGTGCTCTTCCGCGACAGCCGGCTGTCGAACGCCATCGGGTTCGAGTACCAGAACCGGGGCGCCGAAGAGGCGGCAACCGACCTGGTTGATCGGCTGCATGACATCCGGCGGCGGCAGCAGGACAGCGCCTGGCTCGCCGTGATCGCCCTCGACGGCGAGAATTGCTGGGACTTTTATGAGGGGAACGGCAACGCCTTTCTGCATGCGCTCTATCGCCGGCTGAGCGGCGACGAGGAGCTCAAGACGGTCACCGTCTCGGAATTTCTCGCCGAGTTTCCGGCGAACCGCTCGCTCTCCCGGATTCATCCCGGGTCCTGGATCAACGCCAACTTCGACACCTGGGTCGGTGACCAGGCGCACAATGCGGCCTGGGACCGGCTGGCCGAGGCCAGGGCGTTCCTGAGCGAGCGCGAACGTGCTGCCGACGACCCCGACCGTCTCGCCACCGCCCGGCGCGAGGCCCTGATCGCGGAAGGCAGCGACTGGTTCTGGTGGTTCGGCCGCTCCCACGACTCGGGCATGGACCAGATCTGGGACAACCTGTTTCGGCTTCACCTGCGCAACATCTATATGTCGCTGGAGCAACAGCCGCCCGCGCTCTTCTACCAGCCGATCGTGAAGGAGGCCGACGGCTCGGCGTCCAAGCGACCTGACCGCAGGATCACGCCCAAGCTCAACGGGGTGGTCGACCAGGATGAGTGGAACGCCGGGGGCTACGTCGACGTCACCGCGCTGTTTGGGGCGATGCACCCGCCCAAAGGGGCGGTCCGCCGCATCTGGTTCGGCCACGACGAGCGCAACCTCTATTTACGATTCGACCTGCTGGGCGCTCGCGAAGCCGAGCGCGCGATCGAGCTCGAGATGCGCTTTTCGGGGAGTGGCGGCCCGGCTTCCCGGCTCGCGGCCCGGCGGGCGGGTTCGGACTTCGAGCTGGAACTCAGCGACCTGGGGCAGGGGGACGCGCCCCGCTGGACCGGTCGCGCGACTGCCGGCGAGGCGCTGGTCTTTGCGGTTCCGTTCGAGGCGCTCGGTCACCAGCCCGGCCAGACCCTGGAGATGGTGGCGGTCGCCTTCGAGAATGGAAAGCCGGTCGAACAGCTGCCGCCCACCGGCTCGATCGCGGTGCGGGTTCCGGGTGATGTCTTTGCCGGACGGCAGCACCAGCCGCTGAAGATCCTGCTGGTCTCCGCCGAGGTGGCTCCCTTTGCCAAAGTCGGCGGACTGGCCGACGTGGCCGGCGCGTTGCCCAAGGCGCTGCGCGCCATGGGTCACGACGTCCGAGTGGTGATGCCACGCTACGGCGGCATCGACGTGGAGAAATACGGCCTGCGGCGGATCGTCACCAATCTCGGGGTGCCGCTGGCGCATCAGCCGGTCAACGCCGACGTGCTCGAGGGCCGCATCGGAGACGACGTGCCGATCTATTTCATCGAGAACCAGCAGTTCTTTGGTCGGGAGGGGATGTACGGGTTCTGGGACGACGACGCGCGCTTCATCTACTTCAGCCGGGCAGCGCTCGAGATGTTGCGCCCGATCGGATTCCAGCCCGATGTGATCCACGTCAACGACTGGCATACGGCGGTGATTCCCAACATGCTGGCCCGTCTCTATGCCTCGGATCCCCTGTACGCCCACATCGCCACCGCCCTGACCATCCATAACCTGGCCTTCCAGGGTGTGTTCGGCTACGGCACGCTGCACCTCGCCGACCTCGAGCAGTGGGGATTGATCAAGACCGGCATGCCCGGGCTGGACGACATCGTCAACCTGCTCGGCCGCGGCCTCTACTTCGCCGACGTGGTCAATACCGTCAGCAATCGCTACGCGGAGGAGATCCTCACCCCGGAGTACGGGGAGAAGATGGATCCGCTGCTGCGGCTGTTCCGCGGAAAGCTGCACGGGATCATCAACGGCATCGACTACGAAGCGTTCAATCCCCTCACCGACAGCTCGATCGCGGCTCGCTACGACATCGGCAGCATCGAGAAGAAGGTGGAGGACAAGCTGGCCCTGCAGAAGGAAGTGGGGCTGCCGCAGGACGCCGCCGTCCCGGTGATCGGGCTGATCTCGCGGCTCTACGACCAGAAAGGCCTCGACCTGATCGCCAACATCATGTGGGGGCTGATGCGGCTCAACGTCCAGCTCGTCGTTCTCGGTGCGGGGGACGCGCGCTACGAGGAGCTGTTCCGAGCCAACGCCCGCGACAACCCGACCAGGGTCTCTGCCACCATCGGCTTCAAGCCGGTACTGGCCCAGCACATCTACGCCGGCTCCGACATGTTCCTGATGCCGTCGCGTTTCGAGCCTTGCGGACTGGGGCAGCTGATCAGCCTGCGCTACGGGACGATCCCGATCGTGCGGGCCACCGGCGGCCTGGCGGACACGATCGACGACTGGGACCCGGTGCGCCAGACCGGCAACGGCTTCGTCTTCACCGCCTACGATCACTGGGACCTGTACGCCCAGGTGGTGCGCGCCGTCGAAACCTTCCGCCAGCCGGCCCTCTGGCGCCGGATGCAGGCCACCGCCATGTCGACCGATGTCAGCTGGGCGAACTCGGCTGACAAGTATGTCCGGCTCTACCGTACCGCCATGGCCAACCATGCCGAGGCGCGTGAATACTCGACGGCTTCGACCGGCCCTCACGGCTGGTAGCGAAAGCGGCTCGATAGAATCGCCGAATGTTCCGCGGCAAACTGTGGCGTCACGTCGATTTCCTGAAACTGTGGACCGGCGAAACCGTCAGCGAGTTCGGCAGCCAGATCACGTTGCTGGCGGTTCCGACCGTGGCCATCCTGATCCTTCACGCCGGCCCTTTCCAGGTGGGCATTCTCTCCGCGCTCGAGTTTCTCGCCTTTCCGACGCTCGGGCTGGTGGCCGGCGTGTATGCCGATCGAATCCGGCGGCGACCCATCATGATCGTGTGCGACCTCGGCCGGTTTGTCGCCGTCGGCTCGATCCCGATTGCCTTCGTCCTCAACCTGCTGACGCTCGAGCAGTTGTACGTGGTGGCGCTCTTCACTGGCATCTTCACCGTCTTCTTCGACGTGTCCTATCAGTCGTATCTCCCGGTGCTGGTGGATCGGCCGAATCTGATCGAAGGCAATACCAAGCTGGAAATCACTCGGTCGACGGCGCAGGTCGCGGGACCGGCGGTCGCCGGATTCCTCATCCAGTTGATCGGGGGCGCAAAGGCGGTTGCCGTCGACGCGGTCTCGTTCCTCTTTTCGGCGCTCGCGCTCGTCTTGATCAAGACACCCGAGCCTGAACCGCGCCCGAGCACGGCGTCGGGAGCCACCGGTTTCATTCCCGAGATGCGAGAGGGGCTCGAGGTGGTCTTTCGGAGCCCGATCCTGTGGCGGATCGCCGGCTGCACTGCAACCAGCAACCTCGGTTCGAACATGGTGTTCGGGGCGGTCCTGCTGGTGTTTGCCTATCGGCAGCTCCATCTGTCGGCGGCTGTCGTCGGCGTGATCTTCGCGATCACCAGTGTTGGCGGCCTTGCCGGCGCGTTGATCGCCGCCTGGGTTGCTCGCCGGCTCGGCATCGGACCCACCCTCGGTTTCTCGATCATGATCGGTGGCCTGGCCTTGCTGGCGACCCCGATCGCGGCCGTCGCGGCGCCGGTCCTGGTACTCGCGGTGACCGGCTTTATCGGCGGTATCACGAGCCCGGTCTACAACATCGCGCAAGTGAGCTTGCGGCAGGCGATCACCCCCGACCGGGTCCAGGGCCGGATGAACGCCACCATGCGAACGATTGTCTGGGGAACGATTCCGGTGGGCGCCTTCATCGGTGGGATCCTGGGCACCAGCATCGGCCTGGTGCAAACCCTCGTTCTGGGTGGGTTCGTTTCCCTGCTGGCCGCGTTGTGGATCTTCCTGGGTCCGGTCATCCGCCTCAAGGAGCAGCCGGCGCCCGTGATGGCATGACGGGACGAGTCCTGATCCGCGACGCGTGCCTGGCCGACGGTTACTCGTCGACCCTGCAAATGGGGGTCAGCCTGATGATCGAGGACGGCCAGATTGCGTGGGTACGGCCAAACGAGGAAGCGGATGCCGGCGGCGCCGAGACGCTCGATGGCGGCGGCGCGACCATCGTGCCGGCGTTCGTCGACGCCCACAGCCACCTGACGATGCCGGGCGGCAGCCACTGGATCGAGCGTGGATCGGATCCTCCCGACCGGTTGCGAGAGGTGGCCCGCGCAAACGCCGCTCGCCTGGCCCAGGCCGGCATCCTCTGGGCCCGGGACGTGGGCTCACCGGCTGGGCCTGACGGTCGGGCCGTCAGCCTGCAGGTCCGCCAGGAATTGGCGGGCAAGGCAAGCGCTCCCTACATCCGGGTCGCCGGCACCTGGATCGCCACCGATGGCTACCTGCCAATGACGGTCGCCGTCAAGGATGGCGATGGTCTGGTCGCGGCGGTCTCGGCCCAGCTGGATACCGGAACGGACTTCGTGAAGATCATGCTGGATCCGCCAGACCGATCCGACCGTTGTCCCTTCACCGTGGACGATGTGCGAAAGGCGTGTGAGGCGGTGCACCGCCGCGGGCGGAAGATCACGGCGCACGCCACCATCCTCGACGGAGCTCGGGTCGGCGCCGAGGCCGGAGTGGATTCCATCGAGCACGGGATGGAGCTCGACGATGCGATTGCCAGGACCATGCGCGCGAACAACGTGGCGCTGGTGTCGACCCTCTCGGTGCTGGCGAGCTGGGCGACGTTCGAACGGACCACGCGGATCGAACGATTCACGAGCGAGGAGGGACGGCAACGGCTGGCGGCCCGACGCGAAGGCGCGTTCGCCGCTATCAAGGCCGCCCACCGGGCCGGCGCCCGGATCGCGGCCGGGTCCGACTTCGGCGGCGGCTCGGTGCGCGCCGGCCACCTCGCCTGGGAGGTGGAGCTGCTGGTGGAGGCGGGGCTCGAGCCGCACGAGGCCCTGGCGGCCGTCACCTGGCGAGGCGGCGAGCTACTGGGCATCGACCATGCCGGGCGGCTGCGCGAGGGAGACCCCGCTGACCTGGTGCTGGTGCACGGCGACCCGCTCAGCGACCCACGGGCGTTATGGCGCGTTTGGGCGGTTTTCAAGGCCGGCGAACGCATCGCCTGAGGGAGTTGTTCAACGGTGGCAGCGATAATGAAAACCTAGGACGGGTTCGGGCGTTTAGCCCTCAGGAGCTTGCGGGTTGCCTCAGTTACGGCAGGATTTGATTACCGGGCGCTGGGTTGCCGTGGCAACAGAGCGCGCCCGCCGGCCCGATTCCTTCACCCAGGCCGCCAAGGAAAGCATCGCGGCCCGTGACGTCTGTCCCTTCTGCCCCGGACACGAGTCGATGACGCCGCCGGAGGTGCTCGCTTATCGGCCGCCCGGCACCATGCCGAATAGCGAGGGCTGGTGGATCCGGGTGGTCCCCAACCTTTACGCCGCCTTTCGGCTCGAGCCGGACGGCCAGGAACAGCGCGCGGGCCGGTTTTGGCAGCGAGACGCCATCGGCGCCTGTGAGGTTTTGATCTCCAGCCCCGACCATCGCGCGCCCACGCCCCTGCTCCCGGGGCGCCAGGTCGAGGAGATGGTGCAGTCCTATGTCGACCGATACCGGCAGCACGCGCGCAACCCGACACTGGAGCACGTCCTGATCCTCTACAACCATGGGCGTCCCGCGGGCGCCTCGCTGGAGCACCCGCATTCGCAGCTCTATGCCATCGGCCTTCTTCCGCCCACCTACCTGGAGGAGCTGGAGGGAGCCCGCCGGTTCTTCGAGCAGGAAGGCGAATGTGTCTTCTGCCGGACGATCGCCGACGAGCGCCGCGCCGGAGTTCGGGTGGTCTTCGAGAATGGGAGCTTTACCGTCTTCGCGCCGTACGCCGCCCGAACGCCGTTCGAAACCTGGATCGCGCCCCGGCGGCACGTGGCGTCATTCGGAGATCTCGACACCGGGCGCGAGAAGTCGGCGCTGGCGGAGGCGCTCCAGGTGACGCTCCGGGCCTTCTATGACGGGCTGAACGATCCGCCGTTCAACTACTACATCCACAGCGCCCTGCTGAAGGGGAACGTCGCCGATGCCTGGATCAGCGACGCCTATCACTGGCACCTGGAGATCGTTCCCAAGCTGAGCATCGCGGCCGGCTTCGAACTTGGCACCGGGATCTGGATCAACGTCGTCAAGCCCGAGGACTCGGCGGCGTTCCTGCGCGAACGGATCGCAGAAGGCGCCGGCCCGCCGGCCGACGCGAGCGGCGCGCGGGGCGTCGCCCCTCGCGAGCCGCGCTTTAGTGCGATGCGAGCGATTGAGACGTCCGGCGGGCCAGGCGAGCGTTTGAGGCGTTCTCCGTGAAGGCAGTGGTGATGGCCGGTGGTGAGGGTTCGCGGCTGCGGCCGCTGACCAGCGGCGTTCCGAAACCGCTGGTGCCCGTTGTCGGCAAGCCGGTGATGGAGCACATCCTGCGGCTGCTGCGCCAGCACGGCATCACCGATGTCGTGGTGACCCTGCAGTATCTCGGCTCCGCGATCCGGGACTACTTCGGTGACGGTTCGGATTTCGGCGTCGACATCACCTACGTGGTCGAAGATGCCCCGCTGGGAACCGCCGGCAGCGTCAAGAATGCCCAGGAATATCTGGACGAGCCGTTCATCGTCATCAGCGGCGACGCCCTGACCGATATCGACCTGGGCAAGGTGATGGCCTACCACAAGGAAAAAGGAGCGTCAGCGACGATCGTCCTCACCTCGGTGTCGAACCCGCTCGAGTTTGGCGTGGTGATCACGAATCCCGATGGGACCATCAACCGTTTCCTCGAGAAGCCATCCTGGGGCGAGGTGTTCTCGGATCAAGTCAACACCGGCATCTACGTGATCGAACCCGAGGTCCTGGACCTGCTGCCGCCGGCGACCGTGGTGGACTGGAGTGGTGAAGTCTTCCCCAAGATGCTGGCCAACAAAATGCCGCTGTACGGTTATCTCGCGCCGGGATACTGGTGTGACATCGGCAACATCCAGACCTACTACCAGGCGAATTGGGATGCGCTCGAGGGGCGCGTCGACGTCGAGATTCCGGGCGAACGTCGCCACGGGAACGTCTGGGTAGGGGAGAACGTCGAGATCGGCTACGACGTGCGCATCAACGGCCCCGCCTACATCGGCAACGACTGCAAGCTCAAGGCGGGCGTCTTCATCAATGGGCCCGTCTGCGTCGGGAACTTCTCGGTGATCGACGAGAACACCAAGATCAGCAACTCGGTCATCTGGACCTACTCCTACATCGGCGAGAACTCGCGGTTGCGCCAGGCCATCGTCTGCCGGCACGTGACGATCAAGAACAACTGCCTGCTCGAGGAAGGGGCCGTCATCGGCGATGACGTCGTCGTCGGGGAAGGCACTACCATCGATGCCGGCGTCAAGATCTGGCCCGACAAGGAAATCGAGCCCGGGTCGACGGTCCACGAAAGCATCATCTGGGCCGGGCACTACAAGCGCGGCCTGTTCTCCTCATACGGGCTGGTGGGCCTGGTCAACATCGAGCTCACCCCGGAGTACTGTGCCCGCCTGGGGGCATCGTTCGCCGCGCTTTTTCCCAAGGGTTCCGCGATTGGGGCGGCCCGCGACGGCCAGCGCCCCTCCCGGATGATCAAGCGGGCGATGATCGCGGGCATGATGTCGTCGGGGGCGAACATCATCGACCTCAGCGAGCTGCCCATCCCCGTGGTCCAGTACTACGCGCGCGAGCATCCGATCAGCGGCGCGGTGCACATCCAGATGTCCCCCCTCGACAGCCGCTCCGCCGACATCCGGATGTTCGACGGCAACGGCCTGGTGCTCGACAAAAAAGCCGAGCGAAAGCTGGAAAACATCTTCTTCCGCGAGGACATCCGGCGGGTGCATTTTTACGAGATGGGCGACATCAGCTATGTGCAGGATGCGATCGACTCGTACATCGACGGGTTGATCGGCCTGACGGACGTCGAGGCGATCCGCCAGGCGCACTTCAAGGTGCTGGTCGACTTCGATCACGGCAGCGCCTCGCTGGTTCTGCCTCGGCTGTTCAAGGAATTGAACATCGAGGCCATCCCGCTGAATGCCGGGTTCGACGAGACCTACCAATCGAAAACGAACGAGGCGTTCAGCGAAGCCCGCCGGCAGTCCGCGCTGATCACGCGCACCCTGGGGTGCAACCTGGGGGCCTACATCGACTACGGATCCGAGCGAGTGTTTTTGATCGACGAGAAGGGCGAGCTGCTCGACCACCATGAGGCGCTGGGGGTGCTGGCGATCCTGGCGCTGAAGTCGAGACCGGGAGTGCTGGTGGCGCCGGCCACCGTGCCGCAGACGATCGCGGCGCTGGTGCGGCAGCAGACAGGATCGCACTTCGTCCCGGGGAAAAGCGAACCGGCGGCCCTCCTGCGTGCGGCGCAGCAGCACCAGGCCCGGCTGGGCTCCGACGCGAATGGCGGCTACGTGTTTCCCGAGCACTTGCTGGGTTTCGACGCGATCTTCACCCTGATCAAGTTGCTCGAGCTGCTGGCCAAGGAGGGCAGGTCCGTCTCGGCCGTTCGGGCGGAGATTCCGCGGGCGGCCTACGAGCACCGGTTGGAATCGGTTCCGTGGGACGCCAAGGGCCGGGTAATGCGCACGATGGTGGAGATGCACCGCGATGCCCCGGTCGATCTGGCGGATGGGATCAAGGTGTTCGTCGACGGGGGATGGGTGCTGGTATTGCCAGATCCCGATATGCCGCGCTACCACATCATTGTCAGCATGGAGGACTCCGACAAGGCGCGGGCGCTGGCTGACCAGTACAGCGCGCTCGTGAAGACCGCCGTCACCCCGCCGGCCTGACATGGCGTCCGCCCGCCGCGAACGACGATTCATCCGCACGGCGGGCTTCTTTCGGGCGCTGCCCGCTCCAGTAAAGGCGGCGCTGCCGACTCAATTGAAAGAGGTCAATCACCACGTCCGCTCGAGCCAGGCGCAATGGTTTTACGATGACCCTCGACTGCATTTCGAAGCCTGGTGGCACGCCAACACCGGCCGGTTGGAGCTGGGCCTCCACCTGGAGTCGACGCCGGCCATCAACGACCGGATCGCCACCGGCCTGGCCCGCCAGCTGCTGCTGATCAAGGCCCGACTCGGGGAGCGGCTCGACCTGGAGCCATGGGACCGGGGATGGGTCCGACTGTATGAGACCCACCCGGTCGAAGTCTTCGACGCCGCCCGGATCGCCACGACCTCGGCCCGGATGGCCGAGTTGATGGGAGTGCTCTGGCCCATGTGTCAGGAACTCCGCAAAAGCGATGCTAGAATCCCGCTTGTCAAGCGGGAGTAGCTCAGCTGGTCAGAGCGCAACCTTCCCAAGGTTGATGTCGCGAGTTCGAATCTCGTCTCCCGCTTTCAGACACCTCCCGATTCCTCGCCAAGTCGGCGCCGTCAGCGCTGGAGTGCCCGATTATTAGGAAGCATTAGCGCCCGCCTTCGAGCGGCCATAGGCGCTCCTTAGCTCGGCTATCCTGCGAAGCCAGAGCGGATGGGCTGGATTGACGTTGCACTCGGAGCGATGATCGCGGGAGCCATCATCGTTCTGGTCACCTCGCCGGTTTTGCGGCTGTGGGCGCGCACGCGGCATCTCGCACGTTTGTGTTTTCAAGTGAGCGGGGTAGTTGCGGTCAGCTGGTTTCTGGTCACGCTTGCGGAAAATGCCGCTACGGCACCCGGAGCCGCGCTCGCTGGTGCGGCCCCGATTCCGTTCGCCGCGGTAGCGCGTGCACTCGTGGGGCCGGCCATTCCCAGCATCTTGCTGATCTTCGTGGCTCTCGGGCTGGGGACCGGCGTCGGTCTTCTCGCTGCGTTTGCGCTGACACTGAAGCGGCATCCGTTGCTGACGGTGTTGGCCGTTCTGGCCAGCCTGGCGTGGGTGATCCCCACCTTCTTGCTCGCGATCTTCATCCAGGAAGTCCAGTCCGCGATCTACGGACTTACCGGCGTCGCCACCGCCGGCGGCTACGCCGTGATCACGCCGTTGTCCGTCTTCTGGGCTGCCCTGGTGCTGGCAATTCGCCCCGGTATCTACGTCTTCCGTCAGGCCAGAGCGGTCCTGGACATCGAGGAGTTGGCCGATCATGTCCGGGCAGCACGGGCTCGCGGTCTGAGTGGGGTGCGGATCGCCGCTCGCTACATCTTTCGGCCGGCTGCCGCCAGCATCTCCGTCGGATGGCTGAATTCCGTTCGGCTGTTGGTCGGGGCGCTGCCGCTTGTGGAGTTCTTCTTCGCATACCCGGGACTCGGTCAGAAGCTGCTGTTTGCCATTGGTGTGCATTACCCGTCACAGGTAGCGAGGTTCGACGCCAACCTGGCGATCTCTTCGGTGGTCGCACTGGCCGGCTTGATTCTTCTCATCGAAGCCGCTGTCCGCCTGCTTCAACAAAGTCTCGATCCGCGGCTGCGTGAGCTGAGGATCGGAGCATGAGGCTGCGAATCAACAGCGGAGTCATGCTATTCGGCGCCGGCTTTCTCGTTCTCGGTCTGATGGCGGCGTTGATCATTGCCGGCCTGCGCGAGGCGACCTACTGGACCGAGGACGTCTGGGCCGGCGGCCACACCGCGAACGTCATCCTCCTGCCGCCGTTTCCCCCGCTGAGCAATCTTTACGTCTTCAATGTCGACCTATCGGCGCGCGCGCAACACTTTTTTGTGCTGGGTTCCGATGGCGGCGGGCGCGACCTATTGGCCCTCGTCGGTCGGGCGGCGATTCCCTCACTCGAGCTGGTTGGCGTCGTCGTCATCGCTCGGTTTGCCATCGGGACCGTGATCGGGATCGCCATGGGATTCGGCTCAGCGATCGCCCGCGAGAGCGCCCAGGCCATCGGCAGCGTCGTGATTGGATTTCCGTATCTGGCCCTGGCCGCCGTCGCAATCCAGGGGTTGGTCCCCAAGGGCCGGCCCCTCGCGTTCGTGATTGGGATGGCGCTGGTGGGATGGCGCGATATCGCGGAGCTGGTCGCCGGACAGGTGGAGCACGTGCGCAGTCAATCCTTCGCCGTTGCGGCCCGCGCGCTGGGAACCGATGGGCTTCGGTTCTTTCGACTGCATGTCATTCCGTTCTTGCGGCCGACGATTGGCGTCGAGGTCCCGTTTCAGGTCAGCGCGTCGCTGGTGCTCCTGGCGGAGCTTGGGTATATCCAGGTCTTCCTTGGGCCCACCATCCCGCTGGAAAACTATCGGGGGCCGGCGACGGTGGTGATCACGAAACCCGAGTTGGGTCAGTTGCTGTCGCTGACGCGCGAATACATCGTGGCGGGTCAATTCTGGCCGGCCATCGTGCCTGCGCTGGTGATCGCCGTGGTGGCCCTGGGGTTCGAGCTGATCGGCACGGCCGTGCGCGGTCGGACGCGCCTGGGCCGCTAAGTGACACGTCTTTCGGTGGGACTGCTCGCCATGCTCTTGGCCGCGTGTTCGCCGTCGCTGGCGCCGCCGGCCGGCGTATGGCGGGGGGTTCCCGCGCCCCCGGTCGGGCTCGTAGCTCCCGCGGTGCTTGGGTTGGGGGACGGCAGCGCCTTGGTGCTCGCCGGCCAGAGTCCAGATGCCCTCATCCGGGCCGGCGAGCAGAGCGATCCCGTTCCCACGGTCGAGCGTTTCGCGAGCGGAACGTGGCGACTTCAAGCGCCAGAGCCCGAAGCCCTCTCCTACCCGGCCATCGTGATCTTGCCCAATGAGGACGTCCTTCTCGTGGGGGGTATCGATCGCGAGGGGATCGCGGTGCCGCGAGCGTTCCTCTACGATCCGCGCACCAACCGGTGGAGCCGAATGCCGGACATGCCCGCGGCACGCGCGGCCCCGTTCGCGGTGTTGCTATTGGATGGAACCGTGCTCGTTGGCGGCGGCGCCGCCGATTCTCCGAACCTCTATCCACAGCCGAGTGGGCTGGCGGCCGCCTGGATCTTCGACCCCGCGAGGCAAACTTGGCGATCGGCGGGCTCGATGCACACCGGTCGGATCTTTGCGTCCGCCACGCGGTTATCGGACTCGACGGTGCTGGTCGCCGGTGGCGATGACCAGGGTAATCCGATGGCGAGCGCCGAGGTCTTTGATCCCGTAAGGGGGTCCTGGACGATGGTCGCCCCCTTGCCTCAGGCTCGCAGCCAGCAGGTTGCTACCTTGATCGGAAGCCACGTTGTTCTCATGGGCGGGCGGGCGTTCACGGTGTTCGGAGGAGGGTTCGCCCTCAACGCCGCCCTCGACGCCGAGCTCTACGACATCGGCTCGAGGTCCTGGAGTCTTGGTTCACCACCAACCTTCAGCCTCAGCCCGGAGCCCTACGTGGCCGTCGCCTCTGCCGTCGACCAGCGCCTGTTGGCGCTCACCTCACGCCAGGAAGCCGTCGCCTACGACGCCGGCGCCGACTACTGGTCGCGCATTACGCGTCCGCCGTCCTGGCAGGGCAGTCCGGCTCTGGGCACCATGGCTAGCGGGCAGGTCTTGCTGCTCGCCGGGAAGTCGGCTTGGCTGTTCGACGCGACCGGCAATCCGCGCTCTGGCGATAGCGGACCCGGGAAGGAGACCGTCATCCTCTTTGTGATTGCCGGGGTCCTGCTTTTCTTGATCGGTGTGCAGCGATTGTTCCGTGGTTGGCGACAACCGATACGGTGATGCGGTGAGCCGCCAGCCTGAGCTCCGTACCACGCGGCTGCTGCTACGTCGCTGGCGAGAGAACGACCTCGACCCATTCGCGGCGATGAACGCCGATCCCGCCGTCATGGAGCACTTCCATCACGGGGTGCGTACCCGGGCCGAAACGACAGACTTCATGAGTCGCATCGAGCAAGAATTCGAGCGACGCGGCTTCGGCCTCTGGGCCGTCGAGGTCCCCGGGGTGGCGCCCTTCGTCGGCTTCGTCGGCCTGCATGAGGCGTTGTTCGCGGCACCGTTTACTCCGGCGGTCGAGGTGGGATGGCGCCTGGCCCGCGCGCACTGGGGCAACGGCTACGCGACCGAAGCGGCCCGGGCGGCGGTCGCCTTCGGTTTTGAGCAGGCAGGTCTCAAGGAGATCCTATCCTTCACCAGCGTCGGCAATCTCCGCTCTCAGCGAGTGATGCAGCGGATCGGGATGGTGCGCGACCCCGCCGGCGACTTCGAGCACCCTGCCGTTCCTTCCGGGCACCCGATCCGGCCCCATGTCCTGTATCGCATCCGCCGCGAATCCGGATCGCCGTAGGCCGCAAGCCTGGCCTTAATCTGGCGCTTCATATACTGGTCCCGTGAGGGGGAAGCACCAATCCAGCTCGAGGGGTCCACGGCTGCCATGGAATCGGTCGGGTCACTGACAGACCAAATCGCGCCCGCACCGCCACCAGAAGTCCAGGCGGCGCCTGCCCTGCCGCGCTACCTCAACCGTGAGCTCTCGCAGCTGGATTTCGTCGATCGGGTGCTGGCGATGGCCGAGGACATCTCGCTGCCGCTGCTGGAGCGGGTCCGCTTCCTTGCCATCCTGGGCGAAACCGTCGACCAGTTCTTCCAGGTCCGCGTCGCCGGCCTGAAGGAGCAGGTGCACGCGGCGCTGCCGCAGACCTCCCCGGATGGCATGACCACCGGCGAGCAGTTGCGTGCTATTCATCAGCGGGCTGGCAGCCTGCTCGAGCGCAGCACGTCCTTGTTCAGCGGTCGGGTTGCGCCGGCTCTCGAACAACATGGCGTCTCGATCGCCACGATCGATAACCTCGACGAGGCGGATCGCACCTTCCTCGCCGCCGAATTCGAAGCCCGCATCTTTCCGGTGCTGACACCGCTCGCGGTCGACCCGGCGCATCCCTTTCCCTACATTTCGCACCTCTCGCTCAACCTGGCGGTGATGGTTCGCGACCCCATTCGGCACGACATGCGTTTCGCCCGGGTCAAGGTCCCACCGCTGCTGCCTCGCTTTATCGCGCTCCCGGACGGCAAGCGCTTCGTCCCGCTGGAACAGGTGATCGCGCTCCACCTCGACGAGCTGTTTCCCGGGATGGAGATCGTCAGCCGTCATCCCTTCCGGGTCACGCGCGACGCGGACCTCGACCTGGTCGACGAAGAGGCCGCCGACCTGCTGGCCGCGATTCAGACCGAGTTGCGCCGCCAGCAGCGCCGGGCCCAGGTGGTGCGCCTCGAGGTCGACGCCGCGATGTCCGATGAGGTTCTCGATCTTCTCGTTCGAGAGCTCGAACTCGAGTCGACCGACGTCTACCGGGTTGCCGGTCTCCTCGACCTCTCCAGCCTCTGGGCGGTCTACGCGCTCGACCGTGCCGACCTCAAGGCGGAGCCCTGGACGCCGGTGACGCAACGCCGCCTGCAGGGCGTCGGCGCCGTCCCGGCCAACATCTTCAAGGTCGTGGCGGAGGGCGACGTCCTCGTCCACCATCCCTATGACTCGTTCGCCACCTCGGCGGAAGCCTTCGTCGACCAGGCCGCTCAGGATCCGGACGTGCTCGCCATCAAGCAGACCCTGTATCGCACCTCTGGTCCGGTGAGCCCCATCGTGCGGGCCCTGATCCGGGCGGCGGAAAGTGGCAAGCAGGTGGTGGCGCTGGTCGAACTAAAGGCGCGCGGGGACGAACAGGCCAACATCGTCTGGGCCCAGGCACTGGAACAGGTCGGCGTCCACGTCGTGTACGGCGTAGTCGGGCTCAAGACCCATGCGAAAGTCGCGCTGGTGGTGCGGCGGGAGGCCGATGGGATCCGGCGCTACGTTCACGTTGGCACCGGCAACTACAACCCCAAGACGGCGCAGATCTATGAGGACGTCGGGCTCTTGTCGGCGGACGCTGAGCTGGGCTCCGATGTCGCCGAGCTGTTCAACTTCCTGACTGGCTACAGCCGGCAGCGCCGCTTTGGTCAGCTGCTGGTCGCCCCGGTCGGCCTGCGCTCCAACATCATCCGGCTGATCCGTCGCGAGGCGGCCCGTCCTGGTGGTGGCCGGATCATTCTGAAGGTCAACAGTCTGGTCGATCCCGAAATCGTCGAAGCGCTGTACACCGCGTCGCAGGCCGGAACCGAAATCGACCTGATCGTCCGAGGCCTCTGCACGCTTCGGCCGGGGGTGGCGGGGCTCTCCGATCACATTCGGGTTCGCTCGCTGGTCGGGCGGTTCCTCGAGCACTCGCGGATCTTCCGCTTCGGCCCGGATGGCGGCGGGGTCGAGTATTACCTGGGCTCGTCGGACTTGATGCCCCGCAACCTCGATCGCCGCGTCGAGGCCATGGTGCCGGTCGTCGAGCGGAGCCTCCAGGCGCGCCTGGGCCAGCTCCTCGACATCGAGCTGCAGGATGACGTGCTCGCCTGGGGCCTGCATGCCGACGGTTCCTGGGCCAAGATTCCCACGCTCAAGGGCGTGAACGCCCAGCGAGCCTTCGAGCAACTGGCCCAGGCGAGGGCCGTCGCCGGCAACGGTTCCGCACCGGATGCTTGAGCGCGAGGTCAAGCTCGCGGTCACGCCGGGGTTTCGGCTGCCCGACCTCGACGATGTCGCCGCCGCGGTCGAGACCACGCCGGTCGACGAGCACCGGTTGGAGACGGTCTACTACGACACGCCGGACCTGCGCCTGGCTCGTTGGGGTTGCAACTTTCGGCTCCGCCAGGGCGAGGGCTGGACGCTGAAGCTCCCAACCACCAGCGAGGGGCCGACGCTGACCCGACGAGAGCTCGAGTTTCCCGGGAGCGGTGGCCGTCCGCCAGAGGCGGCGGTCGCCCTGGTGATCGCGTACGTCCGGCGATCGACGCTCGTCCCGGTGGCCAGCCTGTCGACGTTGCGCCGCCGGGTGCAGCTGAAGAACCGCGAGGGCGCGGTGCTGGCGGAAGTGGTCGACGATGATGTTTCGGTCATCCAGGGCCTGCGAGTACAGAGTCGATTCCGCGAGGTCGAGGTCGAGCTGCGCGATCCCTCGGCGGAGCGGTTGCTCGAGCCGATCCTGGCCCGGCTGCGTGACGCCGGCGCCGCCGACGAGGACCAGGCCTCCAAGGTGGTGCGAGCCCTGGGCGCGCGCGCCACCGCGGCGCCGGAAGTCGACCCGATCCCGGTCTCGTCCACCTCCACCGCCGGCGAGCTGGTCCGTCATATCCTCGCCGTCTCGGTCGCCAGCCTGCTGCGCCACGACCCCGGCGTGCGCCTCGGCGACGACCCGGAGGATGTCCATCGCGCCCGGGTCGCGACCCGACGGTTGCGCTCGCAACTGCGCACCTTCCGCAGCCTGCTCGATCAGGACTGGGCGAATGCGCTGCGCGAAGACCTGCGCTGGCTGGGCGCCGGGCTGGGCAGCGTACGCGACCGGCAGGTGATGAGCCAGCGGCTGCGCGGCCGGACCACAGCACTGATCGAGGATGACGGACCGGTGGTCGCCGAGCTGGCCGACGAACTCCAGGCCGAAAGCGAGGAGGCCCGAGGTCGCCTGGTGCTCGATATGCGCTCCGATCGCTATATCGATTTGGTCGAGCGGCTGGTCGACGCCTCAAGCGCGCCGGCGCTGGTCGCGGAGGCGCAACAGCCGGCGGCGACGGCGGTCCCCGCGCTCGCGCGACGTGACTGGAAGCGCTTGCGGAAAGGCGTGTCGCGGATGCCTGATTCCCCGGCCGACGCGCAGCTGCATCGGACCCGCATCCTCGCGAAGCGCGTTCGCTATGCCGCCGAAGCCGGCGCGCCCATCGTCGGGAAGGTCGCGAGTCAGCTCGCCGATGCGGCTGCCGGCCTTCAGGATGTGCTCGGCGACCACCAGGACAGCGTGACGGCTCAGCGCTGGTTGCGTGGGGCTGGGCAGCAGGGCCAGCGGGCCTTCGTCGCGGGTGAACTATGCGCCATGGAACGTGACGCGGCGGCGCATGACCGGGCGGAATGGCCTAAAGTCTGGAAAAAAGTTGACCGCAAGCGGCTCAGAAGGTGGATGATATGACCCAAGCCGCGTTGACGCACCAATCGTCGCAGCAACAAATACCGCAAGGGGTGTCCATGGCAGCAAAGATCTTGAATGTCGATGAGGCCAAGCTGGTCAAGGCAGCGGGGGGCGTGGTCCGGCGAAACGGCTCGCGCGGAACCATGCGAGTGGCGATCGTCCACCGTCCGGGCTATGACGACTGGTCGTTTCCCAAGGGCAAGGTCGACCGCGGCGAGACGCTCGAGGAAACGGCGCTCCGCGAGGTCGAGGAAGAGACGGGACTGCGCTGCAAACTGATATCTCCGCTCGGCTGCACGGCGTATGCAGATCACAAAGGTCGCGACAAGGTCGCCTGCTACTGGCTGATGGACGTCGTCGGTGGCCGCTTTCGAGCCGGCAGCGAAGTCGATGAAGTTCGCTGGGTCACCGTCGACGAAGCCCTCGACCTGCTCAGTTATCGTCGCGATCGCGCGCTGCTCCGTGCCTTCGACCTGGAAGCGACCGCCTAGTCCCGCTCGGAATGGCGGCTTATGTCGTCCGCCATGCCAAGGCGGGTGACCGCGAGGAGTGGGAGGGGGACGACCGGCTCCGGCCGCTGACGAAGTCCGGCCGGCAGCAGGCCGAAGCGCTGGCCGAGCGCCTCAAGGACGAGCCGATCGACCGGCTTCTCTCCAGCCCGTACGTCCGCTGCCTGCAAACCATCGAACCGCTGGCTGCCAGGCGCAAGCTACCGATCGAGCCGCGAAAAGACCTCGAGGAAGGGGCGGGCGGTGAGAGCGTGATCCGCCTGATGCAATCGTTTAAGGGTCAGAACCTCGTCCTCTGCACCCATGGCGACGTCAGTGAGGAGCTACTGGAACGATTGGTCGAGCAAGGCGTCGTCGCCAGGACCGCGGCCCGCAACGAGAAGGGCGGGACCTGGGTGCTGTACGACGAGAACGGCCGGGTCACCAGCGCGAAGTATCTGCCAGCCCCGTAAAAGCTCGCCGCTAGCCCCGCAAGCCGGCCGTACTCAGGATGGCGTATGCCACCCAGGCGGTGAGGCCGGCAGCCGGGATGGTTAGCACCCACGCCGTAACGATGTTGGCGCCCACGCCCCATCGCAAGGCGGAGAGCCGCCGTGACGCGCCTGCTCCCATCACGGAGCCAGTGATCACGTGCGTGGTCGACACGGGCAGACCGAATTGCGTCGCAAACTGGATGACGGCGGCCCCCGTCAGTTGGGCCGCCATACCCGTTGCCGGATCCAGCTTGTAGATACGCCAGCCAAGCGTCCGGATGATCCGCCACCCGCCGGCATAAGTCCCGAAGGCGATTGCTGTCGCCGAGAGCAGAACCACCCAAACGGGGACCTGGAACGTCGCGAGGTGGCCTGTGGCCACCAACGCGAGAGTCATGACGGCCATTGTCTTTTGCGCGTCATTCGCGCCATGTGAGTATGAAACGAGGGCGCCGGTCAAGATCTGGAGGCTGCGAAACGTCCGGTTCAGGGGTGCTGGTCGGGCACCGTGAAGAACGACCAACAGCGCCGTCATAAAGATGGCGGCCACAAGCAAGCCGACAGGAGGCGAAATCACGAGCGATAGTACGGTCTTCCAAAACTCGGCAGCTTTAACACCGCTCAGACCATGGGCGGCCGCAATTGCAGCACCGCTCAGTCCCCCCACCAGGGCGTGCGTGGAGCTGCTCGGCAGCCCGAGGTACCAGGTGACGAGGTTCCAGGTGATGGCACCTACAAGAGCGGCGATGATGACGACCAGACCGGCCTTGAAGGACACGATCTTCGCAATCGTGTTCGAGACCTTGGCCTGGAAGAACACCACGGTGATCACGGCACCTGCCAGGTTGAGCACGGAGGCGATCAGCACGGCCAGCCGAGGCGACACGGCACGGGTCGACACCGAGGTTGCAATGGCGTTGGCCGTGTCATGAAAACCGTTCGTGAAGTCGAAGCCGACCGCGATCAGGATGGTGATAAGCAGCAAGAGCTGCTCAGGCATTCTTGATCGAGGTCGCCTCCAGGACGTTGGCCACGTGCTCGCACTGGTCCATGGTGGTTTCGAGCAGATCGTAGAGGTCCTTCCATTTCACCAGGTCGCTTGGACTGGCACCGTCGGTGAAGAGCTGGGCCAGCGCCTCGCGCGTGATCCGGTCGCCCTCGTTCTCCAGGCTATGGATCGCCAGGCGATGCGACGCAAGGTCCTTGAACCCCTCGAGCCCGGCCACCGCGAGTTCGAGCTCCTTGCCCGCCCTGGCGAGCGCCTCACCCATTCGGCGAGCTGAGGGGGTGATCTCCTGGACCCGGTAGAGGTCGATCTTGTCGGAGACTTCCTCGGCGAGATCGACGACCTCGTCGAGGGATGAGGCGAGGTCATAAATGTCTTCCCGCTCGAACGGCGTCACGAACGTCTGGTTGATCAGGTTGTAGATCTCGTGGGTGACGTCATCGCATTCGTGTTCCAGTTCTCGAAGACGAGGATGCCGGGTCTGGCCCTCCAGCAAACCGTTCCGCAATTGGTCGAGTGATTCGCTCACCAACTCGCCTTGCCGCTTGAATAGCGCGTAGAACCGCCGCTCCTGGGGTACCAGGCTCAATCTCATGCCGCACCTCCGGTGGTGGCTCGACGTCCCCCCTGCAACCTTAAAGGAAGCAGCCGGGCGCCTCCCGCTGCTGGAGCGGCGTTCTTTTCGCGGGCGCGGCTACCGCCTTTGCTAGATTCGGGCCGGGATGTCGCGGTTCTGGCGACGAAGAGGTGACGGAGGTGGCGACGGAGGGTCCCAGCATGCAGGGCCCTCACCTGGCGATGCCGCTCAGGTCGGCGAGCCGGCGTCCTTCCTCGACCATACCGAGGAAGGTATGGTTCTCATCGAGGGCCGCATCGTCCGCTGGCTGAATCCCGCGGCACGGCTGATCTTCAGCGCCGCCGAGCACCCGACGGGCCGACCGCTGGTTGAGGTGGTCCGCGACCATCGGATCGAAGCCCTGGTAGCCCGGGCGCAACAGGCGGGGCTCGAACAGACGATCGAGGTGGAATTGCCGCTATCGGGCCGGCGGCTCCAGGCTCGCGCGGTGCCGTTCGGCACGGAGGCGGTGGGCCTATTGGTGCGTGATATCAGTCGCGTCCGTTACCTGGAAACCGTTCGGCAGCAGTTCGTCGCCAACCTTTCGCATGAGATGCGCACCCCGCTGGCCGGGCTGGATCTCGCGGCCCAAACCCTATCGGGCCAGCTTCCTGCTGACGGCGATGCCCGCTCATTCATCGATCGCGTCATCCAGGAATCGCAGCGCCTCCAGGCGATTCTCCGGAACCTGACGCAGCTGGCCGCGCTCGACGCGCAAGGCGTCGAGGTCGACCACGCCCCCTTCAGCCTGGCCGAGCTCGTTCGGGAACTGGTGGATCGCTACCAGCCGCGGGCTACCGCGGCCAGTCTCGAGGTTCGCGTCGAGATGGCGGATGGCCGAATCGAGGCCCTGGGCGATAAGGGCAAAACCGACCAGGCCCTGGAGAAGATCCTTGACAACGCGCTGAAATTCACCAGCGCGGGCGAGGTCGTCGTGTCGGCTCGCGACGACTTGTCACGAGTTGAGATCACCGTCCGCGACACCGGCGTGGGCATTCCGCCGCGGGATCTGCCACGCATCTTCGAGCGGTTTTATAAGGTGGACCGCGCCCGCGGCGGTCAGCCGGGAAGCGGCCTGGGGCTGTCCATCGCCCGCCACCTGGTGGAGCTGCAGGGCGGAACGATCACCGCCGAGAGCACTCCTGGTGCCGGAACACTGGTTCGAGTGCGGCTTCCGCGCGCGCCCTTAACCTCTCGTTAACCGTCCGCCCACCGGGCGATTACGTGGCGTGGCTAGGATCGGAGATAGATCGCCCGCGCTCACCCGTGCCGCAGTTCTCGCTCGATTTGAAGGAGGAAGCATCGCCAGCATGAAAGGTATCCTCGTGGCCGCGTCGGTCGCCGCAGGCTTACTGCTCGCCGCTTGCGGCGGCACCTCGTCGGCGACCACCACTCCCGCGACCGGGGGCGCCGGCGCGCCAACCCCGCCCGCCGCCTCCCTGAATGGCGCGGGCGCGACCTTTCCGGCGCCGTTTTATCAGGCGGCCTTCTATGCCTACAACCAGAAGTTCAGCCAGGTCACGGTCAATTACCAGCCGGTTGGCTCCGGGGCCGGCATTCAACAGCTGAGCAAGAAGACCGTCGATTTCGGCGCCAGCGACGTCCCCCTGAAAACCTCGGAGGCAGCCGCCATGGGCGGCCCCGATAAGGTGGTGCAGATCGCCAGCACCCTCGGCACCGAGTCGCTCGCCTACAACCTGCAGGGCATCGGAGATGGCCAGCTCAAGCTCACGCCGGACACGATCGCCGCGATCTTCCTGGGCACCATCAAGAAGTGGAATGACCCCGCGCTGAAGGCCGACAACAGCGGTCTCAACCTGCCGAACCAGGACATTCGGGTCGTCCACCGCTCGGACGGCAGCGGAACGACGTATATCTTCACGGACTATCTCTCCAACGTCAGTGCCGCTTGGAAGGCGAAGACCGGGGGACCCGGCAAATCCGTGAACTGGCCGGTTGGCGATGGTGCGTCGGGCAATGCGGGTGTAGCGACCCGGATCACGCAAACGCCCGGTGCGATCGGCTACGTGGAGCTCGCCTACGTGCTGCAGACCAAGATGACGCAGGCCCAGCTGAAGAATGCGGACGGCAACTTCGTGCTTCCCAGCGCGGCCGGGGCGACGGCGGCCGCCAGTCAGTACCTCGGCACATCGCCCACCAACTTCTCCATTGTCAACGCGCCCGGTAAGGACAGCGCCCCGATCAGCGGCTATAGCTGGCTGATGGTATACACCGACCAGCCGGACAAGACCAAGGGGACGGCGACGGTCGACCTGCTGGACTGGCTGGTCAACGACGGCCAGCAATACGCCGTGAATCTTCACTACGCGAAGCTCCCCAGCAATATGGTGGCGAACGACATCGCCGCCCTGAAAGGCGTCACCTCCGGGGGGAGCGCGCTCCTCAAGGTCTCGTCCTAACGAGCGAATGGGCAAGGGGACGGCCGAACGGGTAGCCCCGGCGCCGCTGGTGGCCACGAGCCGCCAGCGGCGACTCATTTCCGGCGACGACGTCTTCCGCGCGGTTGCGTTCGCCGCCGCGGCCCTCATCCTGGTGATCGCGGCGATTTTTGTCGTTGCCCTCATTGTCCCGGCCCTGCCGGCGATTGCCCGGTTCGGGCTTGGCTTCTTCATCGGCCGGACCTGGGACCCGGTGCGAACGCAGTTCGGCGCCCTGTCGGCGATCTACGGTACCGCGGTGACCTCGGTGATCGGGCTGCTCATCGCGTTTCCGATCGGGTTGGCCGCCGCCCTGTTCCTGGCCGAAGAGTCCGGGGTGCGCCTGCTACGCGGCCCGCTCTCCTTCGCCATCGAACTACTGGCGGGCATCCCCAGTGTCGTCATCGGTCTCTTCGCGTTCTTCATCCTGACCCCGTTGATGCGTGACGACGTTGACCCGTTTCTCAATCACACCCTTGGGTTCCTGCCGCTGTTTCAGGGCTCGCCGAGCGGCTATGGGTACCTGACCGCCGGCCTGGTGCTCGCCATCATGGTCCTGCCGATCATGACCGCGCTGTCCCGTGACGTGATCCGAGCCGTTCCGCGGGCGCTCCGCGAAGCCAGCCTCGCGCTGGGCGCGACCAATGCCGAGACGATCTGGTCCGTCATCCTGCCGTATGCGCGGGTGGGGATCACCGGCGCCGCCCTCCTATCGCTGGGGCGCGCTCTCGGCGAAACCATCGCGGTCACCATGGTGATTGGCAACCGGAATGAAATCAGTGCCTCGCTGTTCGCCTCGGGATACACGCTGCCGAGCGTGATCGCGAACGAGTTCACCGAAGCGGTTGGCAACGTGTACCTCGGCTCGCTCTTTTACCTTGGGCTGGTCCTGGTCCTGATCACCATCGCGGTCAATGTCCTGGCCCGGCTTCTCGTCTGGCGTTTTACCGGCTCGGAGCCCATGGCCACATGAGCCGCCCGCTGGTCCGGATCTTCCTCGACCGGCTCGTGGCGGCGCTGATCGCGCTGTGCGTCATGGTTGCGGCTATTCCCGTCCTGGTGCTCTTGCTCTTCGTCGTCATCAAAGGTTTGCCCGGCTTGCTCACACCGGGGTTCTTTACCGACCCGCCTCACCCCCAGGGTGTCCCGGGCGGCGGCGTTCTGAACGCGATCATCGGCACGCTCGAAATCGTGGGGATGGCCTCCCTGCTGGCGGTGCCCATTGGCGCGCTGATCGGCGTCTTTCTTTCCGAGTATGGACGCAACCGGCTGGGTGACACCGTCCGATTCATCAGCGATGTCCTGACCGGCCTGCCTTCGATCGCCTTCGGGATCTTTGGCTATACCGTAGTGGTCTTGACGACGCATCATTTCTCCGCCATCTCGGCATCGGTCGCCCTGGCGGTGCTGATGCTGCCGGTGATTCTGCGGGCCACCGAGAGCGCCCTCATGCTGGTTCCTCAGGCGCTCCGGGAGGCGGGGCTGGCTCTCGGCGCACCCAGCTGGCGCGTCACCGTCGAAATCGTCGTGCCGGCGGCACTGGGCGGCATTGTCACGGGCGCGCTCCTTGCCATCGCGCGCGCCGCGGGCGAGACCGCGCCCCTGCTGTTCACGGCGTTCGGCAACGAGATCGTGCAATCGAATCCTCTCCAGCCGATGGGGGCGCTCGCGCTGACCGTCTTCAGGAACGCGCTGTCCCCCTACCAGAATCTCCAAGACCAGGCCTGGGCGGCGGCCCTGCTGCTCGTGCTGCTCGTCGCCTCGGCCAATATCCTCGCCCGGCTCTACGTGCGCCGGATCCAGCGCTGAGCGGCTGTTAAGGGAGAATGATTTCCAGCCCCACGATGCAGACTGAAATCGCCCCGCGGCCGGTCGCGGACGCCGATGCCGAGATCAAGCTGGACGCCCGGCATGTCAACTTCTTCTATGGCGACTTTCAGGCACTGGAGGACGCCTCGCTGGCGGTGCAGGCGCGCCGGATCACGGCACTGATCGGGCCATCGGGCTGTGGAAAAACCACCTTCCTGCGGATTTTCAACCGGATGCACGACCTCACCCCCAGCACCCGCGCCACCGGCGAGGTGCTGCTCGACGGCCACAACGTGCTCGACCCCGATACCGATGTCATCCAGCTCCGCCGGCAGGTCGGCATGCTCTTTCAGCGGCCGAACCCGTTCCCCAAATCGATCTACGACAACGTCGCCTACGGCCCTCACATGCTCGGCTGGTCCAAATCCCGGATCAACGACATCGTCGAGCAGAGCCTGAAGGACACCGGGCTGTGGGACGAAGTGCAGAATCGGCTACGACGCTCGGCGCTCAACCTTTCCGGGGGTCAGCAGCAGCGTCTCTGCCTGGCGCGTGCCCTGGCGGTGGAACCCCAGGTGATCCTGATGGACGAGCCGGCGTCGGCGCTCGACCCGATTGCCACCCTGCGGATTGAAGAGCTCATGCAAGATCTCAAGAAGCGGTATACGATCGTGATCGTGACGCACAACATGCAACAGGCTTCACGGGTCTCCGATTTCACGGCCTTCATGTTGATGAACCAGCGACGCGCCGGCGAGGTCATCGAGTTCGGGCCCACCGACGACATCTTCAATCGCCCGAAGGAGAGCCGGACCGAGGATTACATCACCGGCCGATTCGGGTAGCAATCCAGGTCGTGGCCACCACCCGGACCCTATTTGATCAAGAGCTTGCCGAGCTGAAGACCGGCGTGCTGCGGATGGGCAGCATGGTCGAACAGGCGATCGCCGAATCGATGCGCGCCCTGGTCGATCGTGACAATGCTCTGGCGAAGGAGGTCATCGCTCGAGATCAAGACGTCAATGAGCTCCATCGCCAGCTGCGCGAGCGGGCCTTCATGATCATGGCCACCCAGCAGCCGGTGGCCCGCGACCTGCGCTTGATCGTGAGCTTCCAGCACATGGTGCTCGAGCTGGAGCGGATGGGTGACCACGCCGTCGGCATTGCCCGGGCGGCGCTCCGGCTCAACGACATGCCGCAGCTCAAGCCCTATATCGACCTGCCCAGGATGGCCGAGATCACCGAATCGCAGGTGCACGAGATCCTCGGCGCCGTGATCGAAGCCGACCAGGACAAGGCCCGCATGATCGCCGAGCGCGATGACGAGGTCGATGTCCTCTACCGGCGCATCTGGCAGGAGCTGGTGCAGTTCATGGTCAACGATCCGCAGACGGTCGAGCGGGCCGCCATCCTGCTGTTTCTCGCCAAGGACCTGGAACGGATCGCCGACCGGGTGACCAACATCGCCGAGGACGTCGTCTTCCTGCACACCGGCCGGATCGTGGAGCTGAGCTGAGTGCCCAAGCGCGTCCTGGTGGTCGAGGATGACGCGACCATCCGGGACACGCTGACCTTCAACCTCAAGAAAGAGGGCTACGCGGTGACGGTGGCCGAGGATGGGGCGGACGCCGTGGCCCGGGCGCGCAGCTCGCGCCCCGACCTGATCCTGCTCGACCTGATGTTGCCCGAGCTGAACGGTCTGGAGGTGTGCCGCATCCTCCGCCAGGAAAGCAACGTGCCGATCATCATGCTGACCGCCAAGGAGAGTGAAGTCGACAAGGTGGTCGGGCTGCAGCTGGGGGCCGACGACTACATCACCAAGCCGTTTTCGCTCCGAGAGCTGTTCGCCCGCATGACGGCGGTGCTTCGCCGCAGCGAGCAACGGGACGTGCGCCCGGAGATCGAGGAGGACCGGCTGGGGCGGCTCAAGATCGACCGGGCCGGGCACCGCGCCATGGTCGACGACACCGAGCTGCGACTGACCCCCAAAGAATGGGAACTGCTGGCCTACCTGGTCCGCCGGCCAGGCCGGGTCTTGACTCGCGAGATCCTCCTCGAGCAGGTCTGGGGCTACAACTATCTCGGCGACCGCAAGACCGTCGACGTCCACATCCGCTGGCTGCGGGAAAAGCTGGGGCGCTTCGGCAAGCTCGGCTTCGAGATCGTGACCGTGCGCGGCGCCGGCTACCGGCTGGATCCAGTGCGGGAGACGCCGGTGACGGTGAGCGCCTGACCCAGGCCCGACGTTAGCGGCGCTCGCGCTGGCCGGCGAACGCATCGTGGATCACGCTTCCGGTCAGGGCAATGCCAATGCCCGCTCCCACGCCCATGACGAGAAAGGCGAGCCAGTCCGCGACCAGGTGTAGGTATAGATACACCCCGCTCAGCAGCAGGACGACAGCCAGCACCAGCCAGGTCAGCCGGTCCAGATCAGCCGCCGTTGGCGCCGACGCCTCCAAAGCCGCCCGAGCCGGCCGGGACGATATTGACGCTGTTCGCCTTGATGCTGCCATCCGCTTGGCGCGTGCCCGTCACCGTGATCGTCTCGGTTTCCTGCAGGTCGGATGACTGGCCGACCACGGTCTTGCGCAAGATGACGCTCTGGTCGAAGGTCACCTTGACGTCGGTGTTGCAGCGGGCGTCGTGGATCGTCAGGCTGTTGTTGGTCAGGTTGGTGACGGTGCCGGTGGCGCCCCGACGGGCCGCGGCCCCGCTCGCCGAGGCTGCCGGCGTGGCGCCCGGGGATGGGCAGGCGGCAGCAATTCCGCGGCCCCCGCCGAACCCGGTGCCGCCGTTCCGCCCGGTGCCGGTCGTGGTCGCGTTGGCGGCGCTGGCCGTGCCACCCCCACCAATCTTGTAGCCGCCGTAGAAGCCGCCGAGCAGCGCAACGACGACGATGAGTGCCGCGATCGGGTATTTGATCATTCCGTAACCTCCTGGGAATTCACTCGTAGCGAAGGGCTTCGATTGGACGGAGCCGCGCCGCTCGATTCGCGGGATAGAGACCGAAGAAGAGACCGATGCCGACGGAGATGCCGAACGCCAAAAAGACCGATGGCGTGGAGATGATCGGGGTCGGCAGAGTGGATACGACGAGCGGCAAGACTCGGGCCAGGCCGAAGCCGATCAGGATCCCGAGCGCCCCACCGAGGCCCGACAGGAACATCGACTCGATCAGGAACTGGAGCAGGATGTCCTGACGCCGGGCGCCGATCGCCTTACGGATGCCGATCTCACGGGTCCGTTCGGTGACGGTGACGAGCATGATATTCATGATTCCGATGCCGCCAACGACGAGCGAGATGCCGGCGATCGCGCCCAGCATCAGCGTCAGCACGCCAGTGGTCGATGCCGCGCTGTTGAGCACGTCCTGCTGGCTCAGAATCTGGAAGTCGGCGAGCGTTGGATCCGAGATGTGATGCCGGTCGAGCAAGACCTGCGTGACCTCGGTGTTGGCCGCCGCTGTCGCCTCCGCGCTGGTGGCCTCGACGTAGATCTGCTGGACATTCCGGCCGCGCCCGCCCAGGAGGTAGCTCCAGGCTGACGTGATCGGTACGACCACCACGTCATCCTGGTTGTTGAAGCCGCCGGAGGACCCTTTCGGGGCGAAGACGCCGACGATGCGGAAGTTCTGCCGGTTGATCTTCATGACCTGGCCGATCGGATCCGCCCCGCTGAAGAGGTTGGTCGCCACCGTCGGGCCGATTACCGCGACCTTGCTCGAGGCGTCCACGTCGCCCGAGCTGAAGAACTGACCGCTCGCCATCTGGTAGTTCCGAACGGAGGGGAAATCCTGGGTGGTGCCGGTCAGGCTGCTGTTCCAATTCTGATTGCCGTAGGTAAGTTGCGCCCGACCGCCGGCGCTGGGGATGGCGGTCACCACGTCCGGCGACGTTTGCCGGTTCGCGATCGCCTTCGCATCGTCAAGCGTCAGCGTCGAGCCGGTGCCGAACCCCTGCTGGACCCCACCCGCGCCTCTCGCGTTGGAGGGAAAAACCGTCAGCAGGTTGGAGCCGAGCGACTGGATTTGCTGCTGGACGGCGATCGTCGCACCGTTCCCGACGCCGACCAGCAAAATCACGGCCGACACGCCGATCAGAATCCCGAGCATGGTCAGCGCCGACCGCAACCGGTTCGACAACAACCCGTTTACCGCCAGCCGCAGCCCCTCGAGGATGCTCACTGCACCATCTCCGTGGCGACCGATTGGCGTTGATCGCTGACAATGACGCCGTCGCGCAGCCGGACCACCCGCGAAGCGAACGAAGCGATGTCGGCCTCGTGCGTGATCAGCACGATGGTTCGGCCCTGCCGGTTGAGATCGCGCAGCAGCTTCATGATCTCCAGGCTCGATTCGCTATCGAGGTTGCCGGTCGGCTCATCGGCGAGCAGGATGGCCGGGTCGGTCACCAGGGCGCGGGCGACCGCGACGCGCTGCTGCTGACCGCCGGAGAGCTCGTTGGGCAGGTGGCTGGCTCGGTCCAGGATCCCGACCGATTCCAGTGCGGCCATCGCCCGCTCCCGCCGCTGCTGGTTATCACCGGCGTAAATCAAGGGCATCTCGACGTTGTGGACGGCACTCGCCCGAGGAATCAGGTTGAACGACTGGAAGACGAAGCCGATCTTTCGATTGCGGATCCAGGCCAGCTGATCGTCGCTCAG
>VBDZ01000154.1 GCA_005881215.1 Chloroflexota bacterium
ACCGGAGGGCCTGACCAACGCGGTACGCCAACTGCTGGGTCAGAGTAAATCGCAAGGAGCCGCCGCATGAGTCAACTGATCCTCGTGGTCGAAGACGACGCAACGATGCAAAAGATGGCGCTCAAAATCCTGCGCTCACGCGGCTTCAACAGCGAGCTGGCGCGCAATGGCCGCGAGGCGGTGGCGATGGCGGCCGCGCTCAAGCCCGGGCTGATCCTGATGGATCTCTCGCTGCCGGAGATGAACGGCTGGGAAGCCACCCGCGCGCTCAAGGCGGACCCGGCCCTGGCGCCGATTCCGGTGGTCGCGATCACCGCCCACGCCATGGTGGGCGACCGGGAGACCGCCATCGCGGCCGGCTGCGCCGAGTGCCTGACCAAGCCCTACGAGCTCGAAGAATTGATCGCCCTGGTCGAGCGCTACATCGGCCCCGCCCAGTCGCAGGCCAAGGTCGCGTAAGCAGACGTATGGCCGGGCACCGGCCCGAAGAGACTGACTCTGTGGCGACCAGCGCTGGACCGTCCATGGCAGCCTCAGTCGAAGCGACGTCAAATCACGACGGTAACGAAATCACAGAACGGTTCGGGTGTCAGAGTCCTCCCTGGCCGACAACAGGACGACTTACTACGCAAAGGGGCCGGGCGCATGGCCCGGCCCCTCTAAATCCTGGCGGAGCGAGCTAGTGGCTGTTCACATAAGCGATCAGGTCAGGAAGGAGATTCGCTGCGTTCGGGGTGCCGAGTCCGGTCACCGGGTCCCAACCCGTCGTGGCGTTGTAGCCTGCCACTGGTGGGTTAAACGCCCCATTGTTTCCGGTCGTTACGTCGTAGAAGTCAGCCGCGTAGGTTGATGGGTTCGATGCGAGCGCGTAAAGCGCAGGATTGATGTAGCCGAGCTGCTTGCCACCGTTCATCTCGTTCGCCACGGCGATCAGCCCGGCCCACTGCGGTGAGCTCGAGCTCGTACCGCCGATCACGTACCAACCGGTGTTATTGACGTTCGTGCTGTAGCCGGGGTTCGTGATGTAGATCAAGACGCCGGTCCGGCTGCTCGCCTGGAGCGCGATGTCGGGCACCCCGCGCATTGAACCGATCGGGGTGCTACCGGACGGCAGGACGTTCTGGAACGACGGCTTGCCAAAGACGTGGCTGAAGCCGCCTCCCGCACCGATCCATCCGACTTCGCGGACGCCTGGGTGCGCCTGGCAGGTTCCCGGAGGCGACGCACTATCTACAGCCAGGCCCGTATTGGCATCGGTGCATTCGTAGGTCCCTCCGACGCCCGTCACTAAGGGATCGGACGCCGGCCACCAGACTGCCGGCGAAGGGAGCAATGTGCCTCCGGCTTTGACCGGGGTCTTCAAGACGCCGGCACTTCCGAAATCCCCGGAGGATCCGAAAACGGTGACGTGGTTCGCCTGAGCCGCCTGGAAGGCGAACCGCAGGCTCTGAAGGGCGGCCGTCCCGCCGTTGAATGCTTCTTCGGTTGACGCAAAACTCTGCGAGATGACCGACCCGCGGTGCCGGGCAATGACGTTGGCCTCAGCTTTAAAGAAATCGGGGAACCCCTGGACACCGAGCGTCTCGGCGGTTGGTGTCGTGACCAGCAGGATGTTCGCCATGGGCGCCATCGAGTGCGACCACTCGACGTCGAGCGCAACTTCGATTGCCCACGCGCTCCGGTTCTCCTGACCGGGCGATTTGCTGCTACTGGGCGGAGGGTTCGTTGAGGTGTTGCCCTGCTGGAGCTCGCTGAAAGTTGGGCCTGTGCACCCCGCCGTCGTGCCTTCCTCGCCGCACATATGCGGAAGACCGAAGGCGTTATTGAACACCCTCAGGTCATGGCGCATCGTCTCACTTCCAAAGGCGTCGACGATGATGATCGTTTGGCCCTGGCCCTGGTGACCGCTGGAGAGAATGGGCGTCAGGTTATACGAATTTTGTTCTGCGGTCGGATTGAAGCACCGCCGGCCGATTGCGTTACAGTCCGGCTGGGTCGGCGGCACTTCGCCGGCTCTGACGAACTGGATGTCGCTGAAGGCCGGGTGGAAGACGACTCCCGCCGCGACCGGAGGCGCCGACGCCGCAGCCGCACCGAACGTCATTGCGCCCATTGCCAGCGGGGCGATTCGGCGCGCTAAAGAACGCACGCGTGAATGAACCATGCTTCCCTCCCTGGATGCACCGAGATCAGTTGCGCCAATGCAACGTACCAAAGGCGGTAGGCCAAAGTCAAGAATCGGTAAACCCCATATGGAGGTTCAACGAATCTGATCGCTCGTCAGCCGGGTCGGAGCCGCTTAACTGACGTTTAGAGAAAACTCATCCCGCTGGGCTGAGCTCGGTCCCGCCCCGCCCGAGGACTTCCGTCAGGATTCCGTCCGGAATGGCCAGCGCGGGACCGCGGGCCGGATCGTCGCCGGACAGTGACGATCGTGTAAACCGCGCAAACCTTGCCGCCGCGTCCGCGTTGCGCGACCCATGGCAGGGCTTGTGCGCCGCTGGCGCGCTCCACTTCTCGGCGGCATCGCCATCTGGTTGCTGAGCTTCCCGCTGCTGACGGCGCATCGGGCGCCGGTGCTGGCGGCCGCCGCGCACGTCAGTCGGCCGGCGGACGCCGCCGCCCTTGACCGTCGCCTTCACCGGTTGGTAGCTCGTGAACAGCACTTTGCGGTCGAGGTTACTGACCCACCGGTGGTTGCGGCTCCGCCTGCCGCTCCAGCGCCCGCCCCGGCTCCCGTCGCGAACGCAGCCCCACGGGTCGCAGCCGCAGCGCCGGCTCCAGCGCCCGCGGTCGTCCGGGCGAACACGATCGTCATCGCCCGGCTCGGACTCAGCCTCTCCGTCGGCTGGTACAGTGACTGTTCAGGGCGCGCGACTGTGCCACACTGGGGTGCCTGGCGCTGGAGCTGCTCCGGCGCGAACAATACCTACATCATGGCCCACAACCCGGGGACCTTTACCCCGATCCTGCGGCTGCATGCGGGCGACATCATCCGGTACGGCGATCCGTCAGGCCGGGTACACACTTACCGGGTCAGCTACACCACGATCGTGAGCAATACGCAGCTCTGGCCGCTGGGCGCCACCTCGTCGTCAGCGCTCACGTTGCAAACGTGCTGGACCTGGGACGGAAGCCGCGACTTCATCGTGCGCGCGCTCGAGATCTAGTCCTTAGACCGGCGACCGCTCCTCGACCAGGCCGCGATCCGGGTCGAAGTACAGGCGAGGCGCGCGGGTTGGGTCCCGTCCGAAGTAGACGAGTTCCCACGCCGCCTGATCGATACCTTGCTGGCTGTGAATATCGCCCGGCGGTGGAGGCAGCCACGCAATGTCGCCTGGACCCAGCTCGCGGCTATCGATGGCGCGGATTCGGGCCCGTCCCGGAACCGAGCCGCCATCTTCTCGCGCCCACTGGATGTGACGGTCGCGCCCCTGCATCACACAGATCACGGCCCAGGAATTGTGGTTATGGACCGGGGTGGGCGTGTCCGGAGGAAAGCGGCCCAACATGAGAGTCGATCCCGTTGGTCCCTGGCCCAGAATCGTGAAGCCCGCGTCGGACCGATGAAGGGCGGCGAGTTTGTTGTCATCGATCAGACCGAGGTTGAGGGCCAGCGGGCGAAGCAAGCTGCCGACGCGGCCGAAGGCATCGGGTGTCGGGCCTGAATCGGCGATCAGCCGCTCCGCGCTGGCGAAAAACGATGCCAGCTGAGCCTCAGGCTCCACGCGCCCATTATCGGGTCGTCAGGCGGCTTTCTGTTCGAGCAAGTCGCGGCAGCGATCGAGCCAGCGCGTGAGCAACCGCTCTTCCTCGCGCAGCTCAGCCATCTTCCCCGGGTACTGGTCGATGTTGGCGTGCAGCAGGTTGAATCGGTCGCGCGTCAGCGGATCGACCCCGAAAATCTGCTTCAGCGCCAGCGCGCGCTTGTGCTCACGGGTCAGGTCGGCCATCTGTTCCTCGACGCGGTCGAGTTCTCCCCGCATGTCGGCGGCGATATCGCGCAGGATCTCCAAGTCGAGCGGCTCCGGTTTTTGAACGATCATCGGCGCACCCCCAGCGTAAAGTCCGGCGCCTTGCGGTCAGGAAAGAGGGCAGCGAGCGCCGGTGAGATCGCTACCTTCTTGGAATAGATCTTCGCCATCGCATTCGGGCGGATGCCGGTCGGACTCAGCTTGCCCTGGATTCGGCCGTTACCGTCTACGCCCGTCTCTTCGAACAGGAAGACATCCTGCAGCGTGATCGTGTCACCCTCTCGCCCCACGATCTCGGTGATGTTCGTGATCCGGCGCGAGCCATCCCGGATGCGGGACTGCTGCACGATCAGGTGGATGGCCGAGGCGATCTGCTCCCGGATGGCACGCTGCGGCAGATCGACGCCCGACATCAGCACCAGCGTTTCCAGCCTGGCCAGTGTGTCCCGTGGAGAGTTCGCGTGAATGGTGGTCAGTGAGCCGTCGTGGCCGGTGTTCATGGCCTGCAGCATGTCGAGGGCTTCGCCGCTGCGGCATTCGCCGATCACGATCCGGTCTGGCCGCATCCGCAACGAGTTGACCACCAGGTCCCGGATGCTGATCCGGCCGGTGCCGTCGATGCGCGCCGGCCGCGACTCGAGCCGAACTTTGTGGGGTTGCCGGAGCTGGAGTTCAGCCGCGTCTTCGATCGTCACCACCCGCTCGTTGTCGGGGATGAACGAGGAGAGCACGTTGAGCGTGGTCGTCTTGCCCGAGCCGGTGCCGCCGGCGACCAGGATATTGAAATGGGCCTTGACGCAGCCCTCCAGAAAGGCCGCGGCTTCCGCGGTGAGGCTGCCGAAGTTGATCAGGTCCTGGACGGTGAACGGGTCCTTCGAGAACTTTCGGATCGTCAGCGAAGCGCCGTCGATCGCGAGCGGCGGGATGATGGCATTGACGCGCGAGCCGTCGGGAAGGCGGCAGTCGACCATCGGCGAGTCGTCGTCGATCCGCCGGCCGACGAAGGCGGCAATCTCGCGAATCACGCGGATCAGCTCGGCGTCGCTCGCGAATTTTACTTCGGAGGCGATCAGCTGGCCCTTGCGTTCGATGTAGATCTGGTCCGGGCCATTGACCATCACCTCGCTGATGGTGTCGTCGTTGAGCAGGGGTGTGATCGGGCCATAGTCGCGCCCCGCCAGGCTCGGCTCCTGTCCATCGGTCGATGATTCGAGCTGGGCAAGGTGGAACGTGACGGTCGAACCCATGCGGTCGACAATACGGCCGCAAAGCTACGGCGGACGTAACACAGCGTGACGTGTCCAAAAACTTGACGGCTGCAAATCGGTCGCGCCCACGGCTGCGGTGGGTATCGGCATGGAAAAGAAATCGTTAACGCATCGCCACCGTGTATAGGCCAGCCTAGGCAATTTGCAGCGGAGCGTGCAACGCGACAACCTATGTCACCGCTTTCCCGTCACTCCGCAGGGTATTGAAGGTGTAAAGCACTTCGATGGCTGGCCAGTCCGGCCGGCGCTTAGGGTGGGCGCCATGAAAAGGACTTTCGTTGTCTCGGCCATCGCCGCTACCGCCCTCACCATCAGCGTGTTGGCCATGAGCCTATCGGCGGAAGCACATACGCACTCAGGCCCTGGCTGGGCGAAGCATCATGCAAAACCGGGGCCAACCCCGACCGCAACACCGATGCCCACCGTGACCCCCACCCCGACACCCACGCCCAGGCCCACGCCCACGCCAACCTCGATCGGCTCCCTGCCGAACTTCTCGCATGCCTTTGTGATCGTCATGGAAAACGAGGAGTCGTCCTCGATCGTCGGCAATGCCGAGGCGCCGTACATCAACGGGCTGGCCGCGAGCAACGGTCTGGCAACGAGGTACTACGCGATCAGTCATCCGAGCTTGCCTAACTACCTCGCGCTCGCGGCCGGAAGCACGTTCGGTATCAGCAGCGACTGTACCGGCTGTTTTGTCAGCGCATCGAACATCGCGGACCAGGTGCAGGCGAGTGGTCGATCCTGGAAGGCGTACATGGAGAGCATGCCGTCCACCTGCTTCGTCGGTGATGCCTATCCCTACATGCAGAAACACGACCCCTTCATCTATTTCGACGACATCCGGACTAACGCAGCTCGCTGCGCGGCCGGCATCGTGCCGTTCACTCAGCTGAGCTCTGATCTCACGAACGGGACCGTCCCGAACTTCGCGTGGATCACGCCCAACATGTGCCACGACATGCACGATTGCTCGATCGCCACCGGCGACGCGTGGCTGGCGCACGTCGTTCCGAGCATCCTCGCCTCCTCGGCGTTCAAGAACGGCGGGGTTTTGTTCATCACCTGGGACGAGGGTTCCTCGAGCACAGGTTGCTGCGGCAACGCCGCCGGTGGCCAGGTCGCGACCCTGGTCGTCGCGCCCAACGGTGTGGCGGGACTGCGTTCGGCGTTCAACGAGACGCATTACAGCCTGCTGCGAACGATTGAGGACTCCTGGGGACTGAACGCCCTCGGCCAGGCCGCAAACGCCTCGGCGATGCGCGAGTACTTCCGCTAGCTCATCGATGTCGGGGAGGCCCGCATGAGCGTGCCTCCTTTCTCTTGCATTCTCAGCGACTTCTAAGGTTCCACTGCCAGTCCGCTCAGCCGCCGGCGCGACCATGGGCCTCGTCGAGCTCATCGGAAACACAGGAGGTCGTTAACAAATGTTTGGCAAGGTATTCGCGGGAATTGCGGCGGCAGGTGTGCTGGCGGGCGTACTCGCCACCGGTGCCATGGCGGCTCCGGCGGCGACGACAGCGGCCAGCCCGGCTAAGACCCAGCGGCCGGCGGTGAAGGACGTGTTCGGTGGAACGGTGACGGCGATCAGCGACACGCAGTTGACCGTGAAGAATTCCAAGGCCGGCAGCAAGACCTTTCTGCGGACCGATGCCACGGTCGTGGTGAAGGGCCGCAATGAGAAGGCGAGCTGGTCGGAAATCGAAGTCAACAGCCACGTCGCCGTTCGCTACGAGGCGCGCGACGGCAAGCTCTACGCGAAGCGGGTTCACATCGGCCGGGCGCACCTGGCCGGAAAGGTCGAGAGCGTCAGCGGCAACACCATCGTGATTCGCACCCGCGATGGGAAGGACGTTCGTCTGACCGTCAACGGCAGCACGAAGTACTTCGAGATCATCGCCAAGGGCAAGCGGCAGGCCGGCACACTGAAGGATATCCACGCCGGGATGCGGTTGCTGACCGCCGGTAGCTACGACGCGAGCCATAACTTCGACGCGGTCCTCGTCGCCTATCGCAACAAGTAGGTCCCTCTTGACCGCCGGAGTCCCGGCAACGCGCCGGGACTCTGGGTTTGATCAGGGGGCGAGCCGTTCGATCCGCCAGGCACCGGTCGGTTGCCTGCTGTAGCGAAGACGATCGTGCAGTCGGTTCTCGCGATGCACCCAGAACTCGATTGTCTGTGGGATGACGCGATACCCACCCCAATTTCGCGGCAGCGGCACGGCCGCACCCTCGTACTTCGCCGCGAGCGCCTCGACCGCATCCTCGAGGAAGGCGCGGTTCGGTATCACCGAGCTCTGCGGTGACGCGAGAGCACTCAGCTGGCTGTCGAGCGGCCGGTTATGAAAGTAGGCGGTCGATTCTTCGGTCGACTGCTTGACGACCGCACCCGAGATTCGGACCTGGCGACCCAGCTTCGGCCAGTAGACCACCAGTGCCGCACGCGGGTTCTCCGCCAGCTCCCGGCCTTTCTGGCTCTCATAGTTGGTGAAGAACCCGAACCCTCGCTCGTCGACCCCGCGAAGCAGCGCCATCCGGGCGGACGGCTCGCCCGATCGCGTGCTGGTCGCGACCGTCATCGCTTCGGGCAGGATTTCGCCGGCGGCTACGGCAGCCTTGAACCAGGCGTTGAACAGCTTGATCGGGTCCGGCTCGACACCCCCCTCCGACAGGACGGCCGGCGTCTCGACTATGGGACCAACCCGTGAGACCAGCGGACGTTGCCATCCTTGTCAACCGGCGCGTGCAGCCGGGCGATGACCCAGACACCGGCCGCTTCCAGCTGGGCCTGGGCCTCGGTTTCGTCGAGGTCGGTGCTGGCGACCAGGTCCCACTCACGGGGTTTGATCGACCAGCCGAGCGCCTCCATCTTGGAGAGGAGCACCGACAGCTTGCGCAGCCGATAACCGAGCGACTCGGCAAGCGCGAGCACCGACGCGCTCGCCGGGGCCCGCTCGGCGCTGGTGCCGTAGCTCTCGTACAGGCTCACGATCCAGTCGGGCACATCGCCGTCGACCGTGTTGGCCAGCTCGTCGCGCGGCGTGCCGTAGAGATCAAGCTTCAGGCGGGCCATCATCCTATTATCCGGAGCGCGATGGCTGCCATCCCACCCTCAGGCCGTCAATACCCAATCGGCCATGGCGGGCAGCGGGCGGTCATCACGGAGGTCGGCGCCGGGCTGCGCACCTACACCCTCGATGGCGAGGATCTGATCGATGGCTATGCCGAGGACGAGATGTGCACCGTCGCCCGCGGCGCGCCGCTGCTCCCCTGGCCCAACCGGCTGCAGGACGGCCGCTACGAATTCGGCGGCGTCACCCATCAGACGGCGCTGACCGAGCCGGCGAAACAGAATGCCATCCATGGCCTGACCCGCTGGCGGAACTGGAGCGCCGCCGAGCACGAGGGCGACCGGGTGCTGATGACGCTGTTGTTGCATCCCCAGGAGGGCTACCCCTTCACGCTGTCGCTCGCCATCGAGTACCGCCTGGCCGAGCACGGGCTTTCCGTCGCGACCACGGCGACCAACGCCGGCAGCCAGCCGCTCCCCTACGGCGCGGGCCAGCATCCTTACCTGAGGGTTGGGACGGGCCTGATCGATGACGCCATCCTTCGCGTTCCGGCGCTGCTCCGACTCGAGGTCGACGATCGACAAATCCCAACTGGACGCTTGATTCCGGTCAGGCAGACCCCGTCTGACTTCGTCGAGCCGCGGCTGATCGGCGCCACCCAGCTCGACACGGCCTTCACCAGCCTGCTGCCGAGCGCCGACGGCCTGACCCGAGTCGAGATGCTGGCACCCGACGGTGGCCGCCGGCTCACCCTCTGGATGGATGCCGCCTACCGCTTTCTGATGGTGTTTACCTGCGACACCATCCCCCAGGTCGAACGACGTCGGCACGGCTTGGGCATCGAGCCTATGACCTGCGCCCCGAACGCCTTTCGAACCGGGGATGGCCTCCTCGTCCTCGAACCGGGACAGTCGGCTACCAGTAAGTGGGGGCTTTTGGCGGTAGCTTAGATCTCCCCCTCGATATCACCGAATTTCCAGCCCATTGCGGAGATTGTCCGAGTCTGCCAATATCAAGTCGGCAGGCCACGCCGCTGCAAGGAGGGAGCCGTCCGTGTACGAGAAGGTCTACGTTCCCCTGGACAACTCCGACCATTCCAACGCCGCCATCGAGGTGGCGGTCCGCCTGGCGGGGGCCACGGAGGCCCGCCTCGTGGGCAGCCACGTCTACGCCGCCCGGATGCACGACGTCCGGTTTAAGCAGATGGAATTTACGCTGCCCGAGGAATACCAGGACGAGCAGGAGCTGGAGCGGCAGCGCAAGATCCACGACTCGCTGATCACCCGCGGTCTGCAGCTGATTTCCGACTCGTACCTGGACGTGATGAAAGCCGCCTGCGATCGGGCCGGCCTCCCCTTCGAGTACAAGACTTTCGACGGCAAGAACTGGGAATGCCTGGTCGATGACATCAACGACTCCGACTACGACCTGGTGGTGATGGGTGCGCTCGGCATGGGCGCGGTCAAGGACAGCATGGTCGGCAGCGTGACCGACCGGGTGGTGCGCCGGATCCGGAAGGACTCCCTGGTGATTCGCGACACCCACCCCTTCCGCGGCGACGCCTCCAATCGAATCGTGGTGGCGATCGACGGCAGCCCACAGTCATTCGCGGGTCTTCGCACCGCCATCGAGCTGGCACGCGTCTTCGGCAAACAGGTGGAGGCCGTCTCGGTCTACGACCCCTACCTGCACTACGCGATGTTCAACGGCATCGTCGACGTTCTTTCGGCGGAGGCCTCCAAGATCTTTCGCTTCAAGGAGCAGGAGCAACTGCACGAGGAGATCATCGACACCGGGCTGGCGAAGATCTACGAATCGCACCTGCGGGTCGCCCAGTCGGTGGCGAGGGATGAGGGCGTCGAGATCAAGACCACGCTCCTCGACGGCAAAGCCTTCAAAAAAGTGCTGCAGTACGTCCGGCAGGACCCGCCCTGGCTGCTCATCGTGGGGCGAATTGGCGTCCACTCGGCGGCCGAGATGGACCTGGGCAGCAACACCGATAACCTGCTGCGGCTGGCGCCGGTCAGCGTCCTGCTCTCCAGCCGCAGCTACGTGCCGCCGGTCGACGTCCAGGCGGAGGCCAGCGTGGCCTGGACCGAGGAGGCGGAGGCGCGAATGGAGAAGGTGCCGGCCGCTTTTCGTGCGATCACCCGCACGGCCATCTGCCGCTACGCGATGGAGCGCGGCCACTCGATCATCAGCTCGTCGATCATCGACCTCGCGGTCTCCGAGGTGATGCCCGAGCATGCCGCCCGCGCCATGGGCGTCGAGCCGGCCGGTGCGAAGGCGACGATGGACGGCCAGGAGACGCGGGAGACCTGGATCTGCCGCCGATGTGGCCGGCCGGCCCGCGGCCAGCGGCCCGATGCCTGTCCGGTTTGCGAGGGGACCAGCTTCCAGCCGGTCGACAAGGCCGCGATGGTCGCGGTGGCGACTCGCGAAGGCGGCGTCGAGGAGGAGGAAGCCTTCGACGGCTTCAAGGTCAAGTGGACCGCCGACGCCAAGGAGGTCCTCAATCGGGTGCCGAAGGGCTACGAGCGACGGCGGGTGAAAGCCCGCATCGAGAAGATCGCCCGGGTGCAACGGCTTCCGAGCATCACCCGCGACTTTGCCGACACCAACCTCGACGAGGCCTACGCCCCGGTGGCCGACATCGTGAGCGACGCCGTGCCACCGGCGCCAAAACCGCCAGAACCTGACGCTGAGCCGACGGTGACCTGGACGGACGACGCCGTGGAACGTATGGAGCGGGTGCCGGCGGGGTTCATGCGGATGCTGGCCCGCACCAAGGTCGAGGAATTCGCCCGCAAGATCCGGGCCGAGATGATCACGCGCGACGTCGTCGAGGGCGGCCTGGTCGATGCCCGTCTGATGATGGACCAGGCGCTTAAGGCGCATTCGCCGGATGTGGTCGAGGCCGCAATGCGGGCCCATGGCCATCCCAACGGCAACGACACCTCGCCACGTGAACCGTCTCCAGGCTGGACGGAGGACGGCGTCCGGCGGCTGAACGAGGTCGAGATCCGCGCCGAGGAGAAGTTCGAGCCGGCTCGGGCGCGCGAGCTGGCCCAGCACGCTGCGGAATCGCGCGCGGCGCGAACGTCGGAGGCGCTCAACGCCGCCTTCCTGGAGCGGCTCGGGATCAAGATCGGCTACGGACACCCTCTCAGCCCCAGGACCTTCGAACACCATTTCACCTGGACGCCCGAGGCGGAGGCCCGGCTCGACAAGCTCCCCTCCTACTGCCGGGAGCTGAGCCGCTGGCGGGTCGAGTGGACCGCGGCCAAGAAAGGCCTCGGAACCGTGATCACCCCCGAGGTGATGGATGTCAAGTTCGAGATGTGGGAGGAGGTCTCGCAGGCGATCAGGCGGAAGGGGCAGCAGATGGCCTGGGATTCAGACGCGGAGGCGCGGCTGCGCAACATGCCGGACTTCGTGAAGGGCCAGGTCATGGAAGCCGTCGAGGGCAACGCGCGTGAACTCGGCCAGGAGCGCGTCACCAGCAAAGTGATGGATGTCGTGATCCAGAAATGGATCGAGACCGGCGACTTTCATGAAGGCCGATACGGTTTCCGAGCGTAGCCTGCTGGCGGCGACCGGGCTGACGCGCGCCTATCGCGGAGGCAAGGGCGTCTTCGACGTCACCCTTCGGTTGAATCCCGGCGAGGTACTCGGGCTGATGGGACCGAACGGCTCGGGCAAGACGACGCTGCTGCGGCTGCTCGCCACGGCGGCCACGCCCACGGGTGGGCAGATCAGCTGGTTTGGAAATTCCAACCCTCGAGATCCATCCGTTCGCCGCCGGCTCGGGATCATGCTCGACCAGCCCGCCCACTTCGAGCAGATGACGGGCTACCAGAACGCCTGGTTCTTCGCGCATCAGTTCGGACTCGGCGACGAGCTAACCCGCGAACGGCTCGATGAGCTCTTCCGCTGGTCAGGCTTATCCGATGCGCGCGATCAGCGAGTCTCCGAATACTCGCTCGGGATGAAGCGCAAGCTCAACCTGGTCGAGGCCCTCGTCCACCGGCCCTCGGTGCTGTTGCTGGACGAGCCGAGCCTCGCCCTCGATTACCGGGCTGAGCTCGACCTGATCGAGCGGCTGCAGCTGCTGAGCCTCACCGGCACCGCCGTGGCGCTGGCGACCAACGACGTCCACCTGGCCGAGCGGATCTGCGACCGCGTCGTCTTCCTGCACCAGGGTCGCGTGATCCGCGAAGGGCAGGTGCCCGAATTGTTGACCGAGGTCGCCGGCTCACAGGAAGTGGAGCTGCAGCTCAACTCTCCGATCGGCCTCGAGCGGATCCGCGCCCTGCCGGAAGTCGAGGCCGCGAACGTCGAGGCCGATACGGTGCACATCGTGCTGGCGCGTGGTACCAACCCGGCCCAGGTGCTCGCGGTGCTGAACGGCACCGCCGACCTGGTCAGCAACATGCGGGTCCGCCGCCCCAACCTCGGGGATCTTTTTCTCAAGCTCACCGGCGAGGCGCTGCCGGTGGCGCACCCATGACACGCGCGCCTTTCCACACCGGGGCGCGCTGATGATGCTGGCGGGCACGATCTGGCAGCGAGAGCTGGTCGAATTCGCTCAACGCCGGCGTGCGCTGGTCATCAAGCTGGGGTTTCCGCTGCTGGTGGCGCTGCCGCTGGTGATCAGTGGCGCCCCCACCATCTATGCCGCCATGGCCCTGACGATGCTGATCACGATCGTGGGCGCGCTGGGTTCGGGCGCCGTCCTCACCCGCGAGCGTCAGAGCGGGCTGACGCTGCGCTATCGAACGCTGCCGGTGACACCGGGTCGGCTGTTGATCGAACGTCTCTCGACCAGTGCGCTTATCGATTTCTTCCAGCTGACGCCGGTCCTTCTCGTGGTGGCCGTCCGCCACCCGTCGGCATTTGTCTGGTGGCCGGCTCTGCTGCTGAGCGTGGCAGCTGTGTTGCTGATCGGAAATTTGCTGGGTGCCGTCGCGAGCACGCTATCCGATTCACCGGGCGAGGTGATGCTCTATGTGATCATCCCGCTGCTGCCGCTTCTCTACCTCTCGGGCGTCTTCACCCCGCTCGAGCCGCCCATCTTGCTGGTGGTCTCTCGACTGTTGCCGTTCAGCTACCTGTACGAGGCCTTGCTGGGGGCGCTCGGCGGTCAGCCGAACCTGCTGCCGTGGGAAACCGTCCTCGGCGGTTTCGGATTCCTGGTCGGTGCCATCGGCCTGACCGGGCGTTTCGGACGCCGCGTGCTCGAATCCGACTAGGCAGGCGCGCCGATGCTGGCCTTCCTCGCCGATTCGTTTTCCATCAACCAACCCAGCATCCAGCTGCCGTTCATCACCAATCGCTGGGCGGTCGGCTTCTTCTTCCTGGTCCACATCATCTTCGGCTCCTTCACCATGGGCGCCCTGGTGCTGGGACCCACCTACGAATGGATCGGCCTGCGGCGAGAGGATCCGCGCTTCGAGCGGCTCGCGCGCGCCCTCGGCAACGTCAACCTGAAGATCTTCAGCCTCGGGGCAACGCTCGGCGGATTCGCCGTGATCGTCCTGACCGCCCTCTACCCGACGTTCTTTGTAAAGCTGATCACGCTGTTCTTCTGGCCGGCAGTGTTGGCCTTCAGCATCTGGTTCCTGACGCTGGGCGGCATCCTTCTTTACAACCTGCGCTGGGATCGGTATCGGCTTCGCAAGGGAGCGCACATCTTGATCGGGTACGCGACCGCCGCCACCGAGCACATCTTTCTCTTCATCATCGTGGCGCTCGACAGCTACCTGCTGACGCCGGGCCCGGGCCAGGGAACGGCCGCGTTTTTCAACCCGTCCTACTGGCCCGAGCTGGGCCACCGGTTCGTCGGCAATCTTTCCTGGGCGTCGTTTTTCATCGCAGCCGTCGCCGCCGTCTATGCCGCAGCCAGCCGTCAGCCGGCCAATCGCCTCTACTTCCACTGGGCGGCGCGCACCAGCCTGGTTGTCGGGTTCACCACACTGGTGGTGCAAATTGGGCTGGGCGCGGTGTTCGTCGAGAGCATCAAGCAGGCCTCGCCCGGTGCGTTCCACTACTCGCTGCAGGGTCCGTTCGCCTGGCTCTGGCTGATCCAGGCGACGTTCATCGCCATCCTGCTGGTCGGCAGCAACATCTATTTCTGGCAATCTCGCCCCACCGCAGCCGGACCGGTCCTGACCGCCATCGTGGTGCTGAGTTCGTTGGCCACCATGGCGCCCGCCGCCCTCTTTCCGAGCGGCTGGTTCTGGCTACGGTATGTCGCGCTCACGATTGCCGTACTGCTCAGCCTGGCGCACTGGCTCAGCTCCCGGCCGCGCGCACGCCTCACCCAGGATCTGCGCCGCAGCGGCCAGGTGACCCTGGCCGTGACCGGGGCCAGCGCATTGCTGCTCTTCCTGCTGATGGGCGTGATCCGCACGACGGCGCGTAGCGATTACACGGTCTACGGCGTCCTCAAAGAGGGCGACAGCTACGGCATCTTCCAGTCACCGAGCAAGGGCTACTACCCATGAGGATCGCTCATGGGTGACGTCCAAACCTACTTCTACCTGGCCCTGATCTCGGTGATCATGATCGGCCTCATCTTGCTGTTCGTCTTCATCGCGGCTCGCGGGCTGCGCCGCTGGTACCGGCAGGTCCACGGTGAGACCCCGCTGACGTTCTGGCTGATCGGTGGCGCCATCACCGTGGCCCTGCTCTTCATCGTCCTGGGGACGGCGGGCGTCCTCTACGGGTTCATTCGTTATGGCGCATCGTGACCCGCGGCGGCTGAGCCGCCGGCAGTTCGACCTGCTCGGCACGCAAGTCGCCGGGGCGGTGGCCGCCGTCCTGCTCGGCATTCCGATTGTCGGCTTTCTGATTTCGCCGCTCTTTCGTCGGGAAGAGGCCGTCTGGCGCAAGGTCGGCGACATCTCGGCGGTCCCCGAGGCGCAGCCGACCAAGTTCGAGGTCTCCTTCCCGCAGCAGGCGTGGACGACGAGTGACATCAAGGCCGCGGTCTACGTGGTCAAACGCAATGGGTCTTACAAGGTCTTTTCCAACGTCTGCACCCACATGCAGTGTCCGGTCCGATGGGAGAGCGCGTTAAGCCAATTCCTGTGTCCATGTCACGGCGGGCTCTATGACATGAACGGGGCCAACGTCGGCGGGCCGCCACCCAAGCCGCTGCCCCAGTTCGTCCACCGCATCGACGGCACCACGCTCTACGTGCAGAACCGATTCACGGAGACCATCTGATGGCTCGCCGGCTCGCCGCGGCATACAACTGGTTCGATGAGCGGACTGCCATCCGCAGCCTGCTCCGCAAGGGGCTGTACGAGGCCGTTCCGGTGCGCGGCGCATGGTTCTACACGCTCGGCAGCGCCACCCTGATCCTGATCCTGCTCCAGCTGATCACGGGGATCTTTTTGACGCTGCTGTACGTCCCCTCCGTGACCGAGGCGTGGGCCAGCCTGAACTACCTGAAACAGCACGATGCCTTTGGCGCGATCGTCCGCGGCATCCATCTCTGGTCCGCCTACATCCTCCTGTTCGTGATCGGCCTCCACATGGTGCGGACGTTCTTCTCGGGGTCGTACAAGCGGCCGCGCGAGCTCAACTGGATCACCGGCGTTGGCCTATTCGTTCTCGTGCTCGGCATGGCGATCACGGGCGCCTTCCTGCCCTGGGACCAGGCGGCTTACTGGACCGCGGTGGTGGTAACGAACATCCCGGCGTACATCCCCTTCATCGGGTCATTCGCGCGGGCGCTCTGGCGCGGCGGTGACTTCGTCGGTCCGATCACGCTCAGCCGCACCTTCGGCATCCACGTCTGGCTGCTTCCCGTGATCCTCTTCCCGCTGATCGGGGCGCACCTCGCCCTGCTGCGCAAGCACGGCGAGTTTGGCTCGTACATCAACTATCGGGGCGCCTATCGCAGCCGCGAGGGCGTCGATGTTCCGCCGGCGCCGCAGCAACGGCCGATCGAACCACCCTATCCGGCGCTGCCGACCGACGAGCTCTGGGCGGCGCCGCTGCAAACCGAAGACTTCTATCCGCACCAAACCTTCAAAGACGGCGTCGTTTCGGTGGGACTCGTGATCCTTGTTTTCATCCTGGCGGTCGGGATCGGCGCCCCCCTCGAGGCGATCGCCGATCCCTCGACGACCAGCTACACCCCGGTCCCAGAGTGGTTCTTCCTGCCGCTGGATGAGCTGTTGCTGCTGGTCCCCCAGCAGCTGATCCCGCTGGTCCTGGTCCTGCCCGCCGGCGGCGTCTTGCTCCTGCTGGCGCTGCCATTCATCGATCGCGACGCCGAGCGAAATCCCTTCGAACGGCCGGCCGTGATGGTGCCGGGCGCCTTCGCCGTGCTCTTCGTCGTCATCCTGACGTTGCTCGGCTCCGGCCGGCTCTTCAACCTGTGAACCCCCTCCTTGCCATCATCGGGCCGGCGCTCCATCTGCTGCAAGGGCAGCTGCCTGCGAGCGCGCCCCAGGGCAGCAACATTGTGGCGGCGCAGGCCGCGATCGGCAGCCTCTTCTCCCTCCACATCCTGATCGCCGGCCTGGTCAGCGGTGCCGGCGAGCTCGGCCCGGCGATCGAATTCCTCGGTTACGTCCGGCAGCGACGCCGCTACGACCGACTGGCCCACGGGCTGGGGCGGTTCATCACGCTGTACTTCAGCGTCAGCTCGACCATCGCGATCCTGCTGATCACCGTCCTGCTCGTCGGCTTCTGGGGCCATTTCTGGACCACGATCGTGACCATCGGCTGGTGGCCGCTGTTGATCGAAGCCTGGACCTTTGTCCTTCAGGTGAGCCTGGCCTACATCTGGTACTACAGCTGGGACGCGCTGCGGGCGTACAAAGGCCTGCACATGGCAATCGGCGGCCTGCTGGCGATCGCATCCTTCCTGCAGGTCTACATGATCGACGTCATCGCCAGCTACATGCTGACGCCGACCAATCCGCAGAACCCCATTCGCCTCGTGCTCAACCCGACTTCCTACCCGCTGACCGTTCACCGCACCGTCGGCAACCTGGCCTACATCGGCTTCGTTTTCGGCGCCTTCTGTGCCATCCGCTATCTGCGCGCCCGCACCCCGGAGGACAAAGCGTTCTACGACTGGGCAGGCAGCTTCGGCGTGCTCTGGGGCATCTCGATGACCCTCCTCCAGCCGGTCGTCGGCTACTCCTACGCGAAGGAGATCCAGCTCCACGCCTACGCCAGCTGGTACAAGATGATGTTCGGGACGCTCAGCCCGGTCTTCCTCTGGCAGATCACGCTGCTGGGGCTGATGCTGATCACCGCCACCCTCTACTTCGGGCGGCGATTACGTACCGACGGTGCCCCCGGCGCGGGATTGTTGCGAGCCCTCTCGGTTGCGATGGTGTTGACCACCCTGCTCGCGGCGCAGCCCTACCACCTCGCCTTCACCTATGCCGATGTCTCGGCTGCCGGACTCGACCGTCCATTCTGGGAAGGCGGGTTGATCAACCCGCTGGGCTCGATGATCCCCTGGAAGGTGCTGGCCCTGATGTTCTACACACTGATCGCGATTGGCGCCGTCGTGTGGTACCTGCGCGGTCTGCCAGGAGTGATCTGGGGAACGGCGCGGCGCGGCGAGGAGCGCCTGTTGCTGCTGATGGCGGTCTTGACCATGCTGATGATGGTCACCATGGGCTTCATTCGCGAGAACAGCCGAGCCCCCTTCCTGATCTCCGGGGAGATGACGATCCAGGGGCAGCAGAACACGCAGAACTCACAGCCAACGCCCGCACCATAGCCCAGCCCGCAATGTAACCAACCTGCTTAGCGGTTGATCCGGGACATATCCGCGTAGCGGTCGCCGACCGGAGCCTCGACCGCGCCCAAGCGGGCGACCTGCTCGGCAGTCAAGGTGATTCCGGTCGCGGCGGCTCTCATGGCGATCCTCCTGCCCCCTCAGAAACCCCTGGCAGGAATAACCCCTTCGCTCGGCTGACATATTCATTCCGGGACGTCTCCAACCGGTTAGGCGCATGGCGGTGGGGCGGTCTCGATCCGGAACGGGCTCCCAGCCGAGACGACGAACGTGGCATAGACCACGGCGTTTTGTGTATCGCTCTCGTTGCTCACCATGAATGGCGTGGTCCCCATTTCGACGAACGACTCGTGGGGCCCGTAGGTTCGGGTTTCGCAGTTGGCGTCGTGGGTGGTGACGTGGCCAGATTCGACAACCACAAGCCCGAGGCCCGGATGGAAGTGCCAGCCCGAGGTGCCATGCGGCTGGAAGGTGATCGTTTGCATCAGGGCATCCGTCGGATCCTTGGTCTGGAACTTGATCCGATCCTGGTTCAGCTGAACGCTGTCCGAGAGCGTCGCGCGGTGGCCCAAAATCGTCGTGGTGATCAAGGAGCCCGGAGTGGCGACGGCGATCGTCGCCCCGGCGGCGGTGATGACCGTGACGGCGCCGGCGCTAAGGGCGAGGTTTCGAATGAGCTTCATGTTTCCTCCTAGATTGCCGTCGCCTCGACCGGGCTCGGCTCTGATCGAGGCTAGGCGGGCCAAGGGCAGCCGTCATTCGTGGAAATACCGGGATCGGTACCGGAATTCGGTACCGGTTTTTCGGCGTTCCGATCAGGCCGCGCTGCTATGCTCCGTCGCGAATTCCTGTGGTGGCGCCCAGTCTCACCCGCCGGGAGCGAGAGGTGGCGATCCTTGTCGCTCAGGGACTAACGAACCGGGAGATCGCGACCCGGCTGTTTATCTCTGAGCGCACGGCGGAGAGCCATGTCGAGCAGATCCGGGGCAAGCTCGGCTTTCGCTCGCGGGTACAGATCGCCAACTGGGTTGCAGCGGGCTCCGAGCCACCTGCTCGCGGCCGACCTCTGCCTGGTCTCCCGGGACGCCTCACCGCCCGCACCCGGGTCGTCATGGTCGGCCTGATCGGCGCCACGCTCCTGGCGGGACTCGCGCTCGCCTATAGCCGGCTGTCGGCACCAGCAACGGCGAAGACGCGCGTCGAAACCGTGGCCGGCACGGGAGCGCGCGCCTTCTCAGGAGACGGGCGCCAGGCTGTCGCATCGGCGCTGGTGCGGCCGCTCGCCCTGGCCATCGGACCAGCCGGCGAGGTCTACATTGCCGAGGGGAACCGGATCCGCGAGGTCAAGAACGATGGGCGGATCGCCACCGTCGCCGGCACTGGCGCGGCTGGGAACGGTGGCGACGGCGGCCCTGCCGCGCAGGCGCAACTCAACGTGCCGCAAGGCCTGGCTGTGGACAGCGCGGGCAACGTCTACATCGCCGACACGCTCAACCATCGGGTCCGCCGGGTCGATGCGGCTGGCACCATTGCGACCGTTGCGGGCACCGGCGAAGCCGGTTATGTGGGCGACGGGAAGCCCGGGCGAGAGGCCCAGTTGAACCTTCCCACCGGTCTCGCCATCGGCTTCGGCGACACCCTCTACATCGCCGACACTGGCAACAACGTGGTCCGGCGACTCGGGCCAGATGGCGAAATCCACACGGTGGCGGGGACCGGTGAAGCCGGGTACCGGGGTGACGCCGGGCGTGCCGTCGATGCGGTCCTGCACGCGCCCGGCGGTCTCGCCTTCGACGGCGAAGGCAACCTCTACATCGCCGATACCCTGAACCAGCGGGTGCGCCGCATCGACGTCAGCGGGCAGATTGAGACCGTTGCCGGCACCGGTGTCTCCGGCTACCTCGGCGACGGGCGCCCTGGGATCTACGCGGAATTGAACCTGGCCAGCAACCCGCTCGAGGGGATGGGCCAGAGCCTGGCTGTTGACGCGCAGGGAGACCTGTTCATCGCCGACGCACTGAACCAAAGGGTCCGGCGGCTCGACCTCAGGGGCGTGATCACCACGATGGCGCAGATGCGGACGCCGCTAGGCCTGGCCGTCGATACGCAGGGCAGAGTCTACGTCGCCGACGCCGAGGACAACCGAGTCCGCCGCATCGGGTAAGTCTCAGGCGGCCGGCGGCTGCTGCAGCGGTACCTCGAAGTCTCGTCCGACCGCCGTAGTGAGGAATTCGAGGAACACCGCCTGGCCCGGCCCCGCGTTGGTCTCCTGGAGCGCGATCTCCGGCAGAAAATCGGCACCCTGGCCAACTCCCAGGGTGACCGGCGGCCGGTGAGCGCTCTTGATCGTCACCGAACCAGTGAGCACGTAGTACGCCGAGATGCCACCGAACCGATGGGCCCCGGTTGTTCCGAGCTTCGCGAGCGTTACTTGACGGAGCACCTGGGAGTAGGCCACCTGCGGCAACCCCTCGCGGGCAATGTCATCGCTTTCAAACGCGGCCGTGGCGATTCGATCGACAAGCGCCTGGCCGTGAGCCGAGCTTGGCCAGAGCGCGATGGAATACCACACGCTGGGGTCCGGCCCCGGATTGAGGTGGGTGTGCGTCACGCTCTGGTGAAATTTGGCCTGCCCGGCCGCGAGGTCGACCGGCGGCTGGCCCTCGAGGACCAGGCGGTGCACACCGGTCTCGACATAGACGATGCTCGGGACATGCTGCTTCGAATGGATGACATACCCAGCTGGTTGCGCAAAGCGGATCATCCGGATGTAGACCGGACCCGTCGGCAGGCTGGCGAGCTTGCCACCATCGAGGGCCTTGACGGCGGCGCCGCGGGCAAGCGCCGCGGCGTTGGAGCCATTCGTGGCCACGGCAGAGCACCCGGACAGGGCGAGGGCGATCGCGACCAGCGGCGTGACGAGCCTCGCCTTCACGACCGTTCGCCGGCGGTGTGTGGCACCGGCTTGTCCTCGATCGGGCCTTCCTCAGAAGTTTCCCTGATCTCCTCGGACAGGCGCGGGAGGGCCTCGGCGTGGACCTCCCCGGATGGGCTGGCGGAGAGCGCCTCCTCGCCGCGTCGCGCCCGGTAGAGCGCACCGAGGAAGACGTTGAGCAGGGCGGCGACCGGCACCCCGAAGAGCGCACCGAGGATGCCGCCCAGCTCGGCGCCGATCAGCAGCGCCGCCATGGCGACCAGGGGATGAATGCGGGTGGCGGATCCGGTGACCCGCGGCCCCAGGATGTACGCCTCGATGGCGTGGCCACCAACCGCCGCCACCAGGGCGAGCAGCGCAACGAAGGGGCCTTTGAAGATGAGCGCGATCAGCACCGCCAGACCCATCCCGATTGGGGCGCCGATCAGCGGCAGGAATTCCAGGAAGAACGTCAATATTCCAAGGACGACCGCGTAGGGGACGCCGATCAATGTCATCACCAGCCCGGTGTAGGTCCCCATGACAAACGACATGATCAGCTGGCCTCGCGCGTACTGCCCCACCGTGGTGCCAACGGCGAGCAGCGTGAAGTCGTAGACCTCTTCGCGTCCCGGAAAGACTTTGCGCAGGCTGGCGATCAGCTGGCGGCCCTGCACCAGGAAGTAGATCGAGATCACGATCACCAGCAGCATGCTGATCAACGTTCCTAGCGTCCCGCTCAGAATGCCGAGAACCGGTCCGAGCACCGCCGTACTGATGGCGCTCGTTCCGGAGGGCAGGCTGAGCTTGAGCGGAATGCCCGCACTATCGATCGCGTCCTGCAAGGCCCGCACGAAGGCAAGGGCGCGCGATTCCAGGTCCGGTAATTGCTTGGCCTGGCCGATCAGTACCGGTGTCACCAGCGCGATCACCAGGGCGATCAACCCGATGATGACGACGTAGACGAGCAGCACGGCGAACACCCGCCGCCCCTTGATCACGGGAAGCGTCTCCAACCAGTCGATCACCGGCGTCAGCAGCAAGGCGATGATGGCGGCGAAGACGAACAACAGCAGCACATTGAAGAGGTGGACGACCAGGTATTCGCTCTGGTGATAGAGCATCACCAGGGTGAGCGCGATCAGCAGGTAAACCAGGATCCGGGCCGGGCGCTCGAGATGGTACCACGGCCTACTCGGCTGGGATACTTGCTTCGGGTCGGGCATCAGGCCAGTCTCGCAGACCGGGCGGCCTCGTACGAGCGACGCTGGCGCTTACATCGCGCAGGGCCCGATCTGGACGGCGTCGGTGCGGCCTCGTGCCTGGTCGATGTCGGGCTGCACCTCGGCGTCCGTCAGCGCATAGGCCGTTCCGGTCTGAGTGGTCGAGGCGGCGAAGATGACGCCGATCACGTTGCCGTTGAGATCAACCAGCGGACCGCCCGAGTTCCCCGGCTGTACCTTCGCCTGCGTGAACCAGATGCTGCGAACCACCAGGTTCTGGCCATAGATGTCACGGCCTTCCGCCCGCACCTGGCCGTTCACCACCGCCGGCTCGGCCGTCTCGGACCCGCCGCCCGGATAGCCGATCGCCGCGCCCTGGGTGCCGGCCTGCGCGCTCGCCTCGTTGAGTGGCGGTAACGCCAGCCGCGGAACGTAGAGGATCGCGACATCGCGTTCCGGATCGAACAGGACCACCCGCGCGCTCAGGCTGCGACCACTACTGCTGCGCACCGTGGTTCCCTGGGTCCCGGCGACGACGTGCGCATTCGTCAGG
>VBDZ01000155.1 GCA_005881215.1 Chloroflexota bacterium
GCGGAGAGCGGCGGGCTGGGGATTCGGGCCAGGCTGAGGCCCAGGAACCAGGAGACGGAGAGGACGGCCAGCGCGGAGAAGACGGCGCCGGCAAGACTATCGATCCGGCCGCCGCGCGGCTGAGCCAGCAACCGGAGGCGGATCGGCTCGCCGACCCAGTAGCCGACGCTGCTGCCGATCGTTCCCAGCACGATCAGGATCATGATCGCAACCAGGGATCGAATGGCAGCGCCGTTCAAGTTGAGCGCGTCCATCACGATCGGGGCCAGCGTGGCGCCGATCACCACGCCCAGGACCAGCCCGGCATACTGCGCCAGCGACAGCCAGAATCCCCGTCGGTAGCCGCTACTGATGGCAAAGA
>VBDZ01000156.1 GCA_005881215.1 Chloroflexota bacterium
GAGGGTTTCCGCCCCGAAGCCATAGACATGGAGGCTCTGGTGCAGATCGGGATTGGCGTGCGCGATCGCCGCCACCACCCCCAGCGATAGCACGACGACGGCATAGCCGGTGTAGACCGCGAGGAAACCGAAGAACAGGACGTTGGAGGCCAGGCGGCGGGGCTGCCGGTCGATCACCTCAGTGAACGATCACCGTTCCAACCATCTGCGGGTGGATCAGGCACGCGTAGGCATAGGTGCCCGGCTTGGTGAAGGTCAGGGCGTAGCCGATATCGGCTGCGCCACCCCCACCCAGGCCGGAGGAGATGAAGTGCGAACCGTCGTAAGTTCCTCCATCCGTGATCTGTGGGGTGACCTCTTTCGGAGGCGGTCCGGGTCCGCTGTTCTGTGACTGGGGTAGGGCGACACTGGCGACCGGCCCGACCGCCTGCGGATTCCAGGTGACCGTGCCATCCTTGGCGACGCTGAACTCGGGGAAATAGCTGGGGACGTGAAACGCCATGTTGTGCTGGTCGGCCACCACCAGCCATCGCAGGGTATCGCCCACCCTGATATCAACCTTCTTGGGCAGGAATTCGCTGACCGAGCCGTAGCCGTGAACATCCTGCTCCGCCGGCGAGCCGTAGCCGGCGAAGACGAACTTGTACGGGGCGTTGAGCTTCACCGGGTAGCGGCCTTTCTTGGCGTCGTTGAACGTACTTGCCAGCGGCCGGGCGAACTGGTCGATCTGCGCCTGCGCCTTGGCGTTGACGTCCGCCTGCGAGGGAATCGCCGCACCCTTCGCAACAACGGTCAGGCTCCCGTTCATCCCCGGCCCATGGAAGAGACAGATGAAATGGTAGGTGCCGGGCGCCGCATTGCTCGCGATCGGCACCCGAAAGGTATTGTCCCGATCGGTGCCCTGGTAGGGGATGAATCCGCTGGAGTAAAACACCTGCCGTCCGGTAAAGGCCGGCTGCGCTCGTTTCGGGCAGGGCGTATTCGGATCGGTCGGCGGGATGCCGCCATCCAGATAACAGGGTTGGGCGCCGTTCTGGTGAACGACGTTATCCTGCCCGACCATGAAGGGGATCGCCTGAGCCGCCTGGGCGGTCCCGTTCAAGACGTCTTGCGGCGCCTGCTGGTCTTTGTCCAGATATGCCCAGACCGGCTTTCCGATGGTGTCGATCATCGTGCCGAAAGTGACGGTATGCGCCTCGCCGTTCCAGGCCTGCCGGAAGACGGCGGTGTCGCCCTGCCTGACCGTGAGGTGGTTCGGAAAGTACCGGGCGAACATGTTCGCGAATTGGTCGTAGTGATAGTCAACGAGGACGATCCGTTCGTTCTCGTTCGCCGAGGCGCCAAAGAAGCTGCAACCGGGCAGCAGGAGAGCCATGGCCAGGGGAACCGCGAGCCGGCGCACGACCCTACGGTAGGGGACGGTCACGGTCCGATACTAGCGAGCCAGCCTGCCACTGTCGGGTGGTGCTGACACGCAGACCGTGACCGATGATCTCGACGGGCCTGAAGCTCCCCTAACGCTGGTCGGCGGTGTACGGAAGCAGGGCGACGTGGCGCGCGCGCTTCAACGCGACCGCCAGCCGGCGCTGGTGCCGGGCGCAGGTCCCGGTCACCCGCCGCGGCAGCACCTTGCCGCGCTCGCTGACGAAGCGCCGCAGCCGCGACACCTCTTTGTAGTCGATCAGGTGGACCTTTTCCGCGCAGAAGTTGCAGACCTTCTTGTGCGGCTTTCGGTCGCGTTTATCGGTCGGTGGTGGCATGGAACTTGATCAATCGCTCCTTAAAAGGGAATGTCTTCGGGGTCGACGTCACGCGAGGTCTCCTCGCCATGAGCGGCCGGCGTGGCGGCGACGGCGGCTTCAACCGGCTCCGCGGCCGGCTCACGAGGTTGCTGGCTGCGCGGCTCCAGGAACTGGACCTCGGTGGCGTTGACTTCGGTGGTCTTCCGCTTCTGTCCGTCCTGACCCTCCCAGGAGCGCGTCTGCAGCCGGCCCTCGATGTAGACGAGGCTGCCCTTGTGCAGATACTGGCCGCAGATCTCCGCCAGATTGCGCTTGCCGATGTTCCAGACGACGACGTTGTGGTAGTCCGTGTATTCCTTCTTTTCACCGTCCGTTCCCTGGCCATACCGATTCGTGGCCAGGGAGAACGTGGTCACTGGTGAACCGCTGGGCGTATAGCGCATCTCGGGATCACGGGTCAATCGGCCGATGAGCATCACTTTGTTCAGGTTCATGGCTTCCTCTCATCTTGTCGAACCAGTAAATGGCGGAAGACGGTGTCGGAAATTTTCAAGACACGTTCGACCTCCTGAACCTTGGCCTGGTCGAGATCGAACTCCTCGACGACGTAATGCCCTTCCCGCTGATCCTTGACCGTATACGCCAGGCGACGCTTCCCCCAGGGGGTCACCTTTTTTACCTGGCCCCCATTCGTCTGGATCAGCTGGCCGACCTTTTCGATCTCCTGCTGGACCGCTTGATCGTCAAGCTCCGGCTTGACGATATACATCAACTCGTACGCGGACAAACGCAACCTCCTTTCCTGTGGGATTTGCTCCGGCTATGGCCTCGCGGCGGCAGCGGAGCAGGAAAGCGCTCGTAAGTGTAACAAACAGCGCCGGCGGCTCCACGCAAAGAAAAGAGCGGTCGCCCGAAGACGACCGCCCGCGGAGGGAAACCGTTGGGTCGCTACTTCTTGACCTGGCCGGAGTGGATTTCGCCGGACCACGTCCCGGTCGCCTGCGGCCGCCGCTCGACGAACTCCTTGAATCGCTTGAGGTCGTTCTCGACGCTGCGAGGCGTGGCTTGCGTCAGCTTGTCACCCATCTCGCCGGCGGCGGCTTTCGGTGGCTCATAGTCGACGGCGAGCTTCACCTTGGTGTGGCCATTGAGCGGCTGAAACTCCACCTTTCCGTCGTTCTTGTCGCCGGTAATGGATCGCCAGGCGATCACCAGATTCGGCTTCTGCTCGATGATCTCGGCCTTCCACTGGCGGTCAGTACCGGCTACCCTGGCCTTCCATTCGAGATGCTTGTCATCAAGCTGGCGGACTTGTTCGACGTTCTCCATGAACTGGGGAAACTCTTCGAATTGCGTCCATTGCGAGTAGACCTGGTCAACCGGCTTGTCGACCTCGATCTCTTTTTCGACATGCGCCATGCTGCTTGAACCCTCCCCTGTGAGCGGTGGTTTCGGCTCCCTATCTTATACCCTCGATATCCGATTATCAATCGGTATTATTATCAAGTTAAGGCTGAGGCTGAGGCGCGCCCAGCGCGTGGTTGAATGGGGCTCAGCAATAACTTCCCTTGTGAACGCCATTCTTGTTCTGGTCGCAATCCACCTGGGGGTGCTGGGGATCTGGTTCCTGCCGCGACCTGCGTGGGATTGGCTTCAGATCCATGCATCCTCGCCTCGGGATCTCGCGGCGGCAATCCGAGCGATTCCGATGGCTCTGGTCGCTGGGTGGATCAGTTTTGGCATCCTCGGTCCGCTTCTCGACATGATCCTCGGAAAATACGCGGCCAAGCCGTGGGAGACGCTCGACTTACTGCTCCGGCTGTCGCCGCTTTTGTTGGTCTTTGTCACGGTCTTCTTCTCCTGGCCGCTTGTCCTCATCCCTCCGGGCGCTCGCACGGAAGAGCTGCGAGGCGACGCTCGCTGGTTCGAACAACATCCTTTCGTTGGGCTGGCGCTCATCGGGGTGGTGATTGTCGTGAGCATCGCGGCCAGCTGCGCCAGCCGTCGTTGAGGTTTCGCACGGGTGCCGGCACCACCGAAGGCCAGCGTGGTGGTCGGCGGGGGACTCGAACCCTCGACCTCTTGGATGTGAACCAAGCGCTCTAACCAACTGAGCTAGCCGACCGTGCGGCAATTGTAAAACCTACTGATGGGCGGCTCGAGCCAGGGCGCGAGTGACGGCCTCCGCGGCCTCCATCGGTAAGTAGCGAATCGCCTCGTTGACCACCCGTTCGGCTTCCTCCGGTGGCAGCTTCCGACGGACCACTTCGAGCTGCTGGTCGACCAGGTCGGCCATGATCTGCGACATCTCCTGCCGGCGGCGGCGGCGAAAGAGTTCCTGTTGCGCCGGATAGCCGTTCCCGAACGTCACCGGGAAGCCGAGGCGCTGCAGCTCGGCCAAATCGCGGAAAACCGTCCGTTCGCTGACCTTCAGGGTCTCTGCCAGGTCGACCGCTCGGATGCCGGGGCGAGCCGTCGCCGCCGAGAGGATCACGAGCAGCCGATGCAAGCGAGCCGCTCGATTCACGTTGCTGACCGTAGCACTGCCTACATGGGTCTGCAATTCGACGACCCTCCCTACAAGCGCGCTATGAGCAGCCAGGCGGGCGAGTCACGGCGCTGGCGTGGCCGGCTGCCCAACGGGGTGTGGCTTGGTGGCGGCTTGCTGCTGCTGGTCGCGATCGTCTTGCTCGCCCGCCAAATCATCCTCCCCTTCTTGCTCGCGCTCTTCCTGACCTATCTGTTGCTGCCGGCGGTCAACGCCATGACCAGCCCGGGCCGGAGTGGCCGCCACATCCCCCGTGGAGTGGCCGCGTTTCTCGCATTGGCGGCGTTTGTCGGCGTTCTGGCGGTCCTGATCCTGGTCCTGACTCCCCTGCTTGCCGCCGAGGCGAACCGGCTGGCGCGGGTTTTCTTCGGCAGCGCCGGCCACGAGCCGCCCATCGCCCGCCGCCTGAGCATGACCTTCCAGAGCTGGCGCAATACGTTGTACGGGACGGGTGTCTTTCCACCCAGCCTGCAGCAGCAGCTTGATCAAGAGGCGCGCGACTTCGTCAGCGGCCTGGGTGACACGGTGGCGGCCGCGGTGAGCGCGTCGTTGATGTTCTTTCCCAAGCTGCTCGAGCTCGTCGCCGTGCCATTGCTGACCTTCTACATGCTGCTGGACGGACCTCGCCTGACGCGCGAGCTTCGCGGATTCTTGCCGCCGGCGCAACAGCATCCGGCTGCCGAGCTGGTGCGGCGCTGGGATCGGGTGCTCAGGGAGTACGTGCGCGGGCAGCTGATCATCAGTCTCTTCATCGGCGTGGTGGTCACGGTCGGACTGCGGGTTATGGGCCTCAAGGCGGCTTTGCTGGTGGGAACCGTGGCCTTTTTCATCGAGGCCATCCCGTTCTTTGGACCGTTGATCTGGGGATCCCTGGCCGTGCTGCTGACGCTGGCCCAAACGCCGGACGGAAGCCCGCTACCGGTCCTGGTGGGCAGCTTCGCCCTCGTCGCGCAGCAGGTCGATAGCCACGTGATCGCCCCGCTGATCCTGGGTCGCTTCACCAAGGTCCATCCCCTCCTACTGATCTTCAGCACTCTGCTGGGTGCGTCGCTCTTCGGCCTGATCGGGATGTTCCTGGCCGCACCCGTCACGGCGCTGGCCAAGGAAACGTTTCTGTTCGTGATGGAACGGGTACAAGCTAGACGCGGGACCCCCAGTTTGAGCGTGCCCGCCTGAGTTCAATTCCAATTGGTAAGGTGAAGGATTCCATGGCCAAAGAGACCAAAGACGGCAAGGCGAAAGCTCCCAAGGAACCCCAGGTCGAGGCTCCTTCCGAAGCCGCTGCCGAAAACGGAGCAGGTGGCGGGGCAAAGGCCCGGACCGCGATCGATGACGTGATCGCCGCCATCGAATCCGCCCGCGACAAAGTGATGGCCGACGAGGTCAAGGCCCTGACCAAGCTCGGGATTCCGCGCGCCATGGCCTACCAAATGGTCGCCGCCCGATTCCATCAGAACGTGGTCACCGACGGTGAGGGCGGCGGGCCCGAGTTCGAAAACAGCCACTGGAACGATAGGTAAATCCAGCGCGACCGTCCTTACGGTCGCTCAAGCGCGCGAGCGGATCCTGCAACGCATCCGGGTGCTCGATCCCGAAGAGGTGGCGCTGAACGTCGCCAACGGCCGCGTACTGGCTGAGGAGGTCCGGTCGGACCGGGACGTACCTCCATTCACGAACTCCGCGATGGACGGCTATGCGGTGCGAGCAGCGGATACCATGGGGGCCTCCGAGCTGGCGCCGGTCAGGCTTGCCGTTCTGGGTGAGATCCGCGCCGGGCTGGCGCCGCCCACCACCGTTCGCCCAGCCACCGCGTTGCGGATCATGACCGGGGCGGTCATGCCAGAGGGCGCCGACGCGGTGGTTCGCGTGGAAGATACCGCCGAACGTGACGATCAGGTCGAGGTCCGTGCCGCCGTCACGGCGGGCCTCAGCGTTCGGCGTGCTGGGACCGATATCCGCCGCGGTGACGTGATCGCAACCGCGGGTCGCGTGGTGACGCCTGGGCTGATCGGGGTGATCGCCTCGGTGGGGCGCCGAACCATCGCGTGCATCCGGCGGCCGCGGGTCCTGCTGTTGACGACCGGCGACGAGTTGCGCGACGCCGGCGAGGCGCTGGGCCCGGGCCAGATCACGAACACCAACCGATACACGCTGCGGGCAGCCCTCGACGACGTGGGCGCCGAGGTTCTTGACGTCGGCGTGGCGCGGGATACCCGCGCCGACCTGGTGGAGCGCCTTCGCTCCGCTCAGAACGCGGACCTGGTGGTCAGCACTGGCGGCGTATCGATGGGGGCGTACGACCTGGTGCGGGCGCTGATCGAGGACCGCGAGGCCGTCGATTTCTGGCAGGTGGCCTTACGCCCGGGGAAGCCGCTGCTGGTCGGCAGCGTCGAGGGGCGCCCCTTGATCGGTCTGCCGGGCAATCCGGTCTCCGCCCTGGTCGGGGTTGAACTCTTCGTCCGGCCGGCGGTGCTGAAAATGCAGGGGCGCACCGATTACGAGCGCCCGCGGCTGAGCGCCATAACCGAAGACCGGCTGGTCAACCCACCCCACCTCGAGCAGTACTTTCGTGGCATCGCCCATCGCGAGGGCGACCGAATCCTGGTGCGCCTGACGGGTGACCAGGGTTCGCATGTGCTTCGCTCCATGGCCGATGCGAACTGCTTGATCGTGGTGCCACAGGGCACCAGTGAAATCGCCGCCGGCGAGGCGGTCGCCATCATTCCGCTGGGGCCTATCGGCTAGACAGCCCCCACCCTGCCCTCCCCCGCAAAGCGGGGGAGGGAAACAGTTTTACACTCTCATTGGCAGGGAGGAGCGATGGCCAGAATCGATCCGGAGAAAATCCGAAACGTCGCGCTACTCGGGCATAGCCACGACGGCAAGACCAGCCTGGGAGAGGCGATGCTCTTTGCCGGTGGCACGGTCGACCGACTCGGACGTCCAGACACCGGCAACACGACGTTCGACTTCGAGCCCGAGGAGACCAAGCGAAAGATCTCGATCGGCACCGCCATCGCGCACCTGACCTGGCACGACCACAAGGTCAACCTGGTGGACACGCCGGGTTTCCAGGACTTCGTGGGTGAGGTCCATGGCGCGCTCCGCGCGGCCGAGGGCGCCTTGCTGGTGGTGAGTGCGGGCACGGGCGTGGTGGTTGGCACCGAGCTCGCCTGGCAGCAGCTGCGCACGAAGAATCTCCCCACGCTCGTCGTCGTCAACAAAATGGACAAGGAGAACGCCGACTTCTGGAAGGCAGTCGATAGTTTCAAAGAGTTCTCCCCTCGGCCGGTTGCGATTCAGGCGCCGATCGGCCACGAAGCCGGCTTCAAGGGCGTCGTGGACCTCCTGACCCGTAAGGCATACGAGTTCGACCCGCAAGGCCACCCCAAAGAAGTCCCGATCCCGGCCGACCTGGCCGCCGAGGTCGAATCGCGGCGCTCCCCGCTGGTCGAGGCGGCGGCCGAGACCGACGACGCCCTGCTCGAGCGCTACCTGGATACCGGAGAGCTGAGCGACACCGAGGTCACCAGCGCACTTGCCAAGGGCGTGGCTGACGGCAGCATTGTGCCGGTGCTATGCGCCGCCGCCGCCAGGTCGATCGGGGTCAGTGCCCTGCTGGACGCCATCGTGTCGCTGCTGCCGTCGCCGCGGCAGGCGCCGCCGGTGCAGGCAGTGAATCCGCGCACCGACCAGCCCGAAACCCTCACCGGCGATCCGGGCGGGGCGCTGGCCGCCCTGGTCTTCAAGACGACCGCCGATCCGTTCGTCGGCCGAATCAGCTACGTCAAGGTTGTATCCGGTGTGCTCACTCCCGGGACCCCTTTGCTCAATGCCTCCAGGGATCAGCCCGAGCGTCCCGGAACGATCGGCTTCCCCAAGGGCAAGACGCTCGAGCCGGCGACCGAGGTGGTGGCCGGCGATATCGCGGGCATCAGCAAACTGCAGGTCGCGGCTACCGGCGACACCCTTGCCAGCCGCGACCACCCGCTACGGCTGCCGCCGATCGACTACCCGGAGCAAACGTTCAGCGCCGCGGTCGGCGCCAAGAACAAGCCCGATGAGGAAAAGGTCAACGCAGCACTGGTCAAGCTGGTCGACGAGGACCCAACCCTGACCCTGGAGCACGAACCCATCACCAAGGAATCGATCGTGCACGGCATGGGCGACGTCCACCTCGACGTGGTGCTGGAAAAGATGAAGCGCAAATATGGCGTGGAGGGCTCGCTGTCCGTCCCACGCGTTCCCTACCAGGAGACGATCACCAGCAGCGCCAAGGCGGAGAAGAAGTACAAGAAGCAATCGGGTGGCGCCGGACTATACGGCCACTGCGTGATCGAGATTGCGCCGGTCCCCCGTGGCACCGGCTTTGTTTGGGAAGACAAGATTTTCGGTGGCTCGATCCCGCAGAACTTCCGGCCTTCAGTGGAGAAGGGCGTACGCGAGACGATGGAGCAGGGCGTGCTGACCGGCAATCCGCTGGTCGACATCAGGGTCAGCCTGCTGGATGGCTCGACCCACCAGGTCGACGGCAAGGACATCGCCTTCAAGCTGGCCGGGGCGATGGCAATGCGCGAGGCAGTGATGGATGCCCGCCCGGTCCTGCTCGAGCCCATCATGGAGGTCGAAGTCCTGGTGCCCGAGCGCAACATGGGCGACGTTATCAGCGACCTCAACGGCAAGCGTGGCAAGATCGCCGGGATGGAACCCTCCGGTGACCACATGGAGAAGGTCAAGGCGCAGGTCCCGCTGTCGTCGATGTACCGGTTTCCGATCGACCTGCGATCGATCACGCAGGGGCGCGGCCGCTACACGATGAAGTTCTCCCACTATGAGGAAATGCCAGCACACGCAGCCCAGACCGTGATCGCCGCCTACCAGAAATCGAGGGGTGGCGAAGCGGAGGAGTAGGCGCTATCCTCTGGGCGCCGGCGACTCCCAGAGGGGGACGCCCGCCCAGGCGAGGCCCAGCAGCGACTTGGCGTCCTGCAGTTCGCCGGTCGCGCGCAATACCTGGAGGTCGTGGACGTCGAAGGGGTTGACCTTGAAGGATTCGTCCAGCTCGGCGTGCGCCTCGGTCGCGGACAGGTCTTCGGCCAGGAAGAAGGTCATGCGCTCGTCGCAGTAGCCGGGCATCAGGTACGCGGTACCGAGCGTCGTCCAGCGATTGGCTTGGAGGCCGGCCTCCTCGGCGAGCTCTCGCCGGGCGGCCTCGGGTAGGGCCTCGCCCGGCTTGTCGAGGGTGCCCGCCGGGATCTCCCACAACTCTCGAGCGGTCACGTAGCGGAACTGGCGCACCAAGACGATGCGGCCATCGGGTTGCCGAGGAATGATCGCAACCGACCCGGGGTGGCGCACGATCTCGCGGATCGTTTCCCGGCCGTTGGCGAGGCGCACCCGATCTTTGAACACTTGAAAGAGCTTGCCAGCGTAAACCTCTTGACTTTCGACCCGCTGCTCCATACCGGGACTATCATGACGGCTAAGCCATGATCGAGCGCACGGTTTTAGAGATCGCCCAGCATCGCTTCTGGGCATGGCAGCGGCGCACGGCACCCACCCCACGCAATCAGCTGCGCGAGACCGACCAGTTGCTCGGAGCCGTCGAGGAATGCCGCTTGCGTGAGATCAAGCTGATTCCGACACACATCTGGCGCCGCATCGTCCACCTGCTCGGCCAGCTCGACGGTCCCTACACCGAGAAACTCGGAATCGATCGGTCGGTGGAACGGACGGCCGAGGTTCTCTTCGAGGCCCAGGAGGACCTGATGCTGGCTGCCCGCACGCGCTGGCGGGGACGGCCGACGAACGTGGTCCCGCTCTTCCGCCGACCCTAGCGCCAACTACCTACGAACAGATGTTTGCATTCCGGGCAAATCTGTGCTAGCCTGCAGCCATGGGCGAGATGGCATCGCTGATCGACGGCACCCCTGGTAGCCGCCCGGTAACCGACGTCTCGACCGTGCCCCTACTGCGTCGAGTCGTCGAAAGCCTGGCGACCATGCGACCCGGCCGCTACACGGTTTACCTCGGGCGGCCCGACCCGGCCGCCGTCCGCGCGGAGTGGGACACGGAGATGAGCCTGGTTCGGAGCGCCCGCCGCGCCGTCGTGACAACGCCGGACACCACGCCCCTTCCCCAGGAGGCCGATCGGCGCGACCCAGGACTGGGCTGGCTGTCGCGCATCTGGTTCAGCGCCGTCCTTGGAGACGACACTGCCATGGCCTTGATCTGCCAGCCCGACGTCGACCATCCGGACGAGGCGTGGCTGGTCACCGATCCCTTCGCCGTGCGCCGATTCATCGCGGCGGTCGAAGGCGAGCTGGCACGACCGGACCCGCAGTTACTGGCGGTCTAAGACCCTCTCCCCGACGCTCCCCACAGTGGGAAGGGAGATTTGGAGACAATTGGGCCTCGTATGCCCCGTCTCGAGCCGTGGCGGCTGCTGGTCGCCGGCACGATCACGCGCGATGACGTCCGCACCCCAATGGGCGTCAACACCGATGGTCTCGGCGGATCCGCCACCTATTTCTCGCTTGCCGCCCGATTGTTTGCGCCGGTGTCGGTGGTGGGGACGGCGGGTCCGGATTTCATGCCGGCCTTTCAGGCGGCGATGCGGACGACCGGTGCCGACCTCCGCGGAGTGGTGACCGCTGACCTGCCGACGTATCGCTGGTTTGCCGAGCACGACTACGAGACCGGCACCACGCGTAACGAACGCTCCGATCAGGGGGCATATCGAGGGTTCCAACCGGTCCTGACGGCGGACCAGAGAACCATTCCGATCGTGTTCCTGGGCAGCATGGAGCCCCGCCATCAGCTGCGCGTCCTGGAGCAACTCGATCGGCCCTGGCTGGTTGCCGGCGACACCATGAAGCTGTATATCCGGGAACAGCCGGAGGCGCTCGAACCCGTTCTGCAACGCCTGGACTACATGTTCCTCAACGCCTCCGAGGCGATGGCCCTCGCCAGGGTGGGAACCATCGAGGAGGCCGCGCAGCTCCTGCGGCACCGCTACACCTTGCGAGGACTGGTCATCAAGGAAGGGCCCAAAGGCGCCACGCTGTACCGCCATGCTGAGGAGATCCACCTGCCCGCGTTACCTGTCGATCCACCGATCGATCCCACTGGTGCCGGTGATGCGGTCGCGGCCGGCTTCCTCGGCTGCCTCGCCGAACAGCAGGCCGAGAACGATGACACGGTACGCCTCGCACTGGCGTACGCCATGGTGATGGCGTCGTTCACCATCCAGCACTTCAGCGTCCGCGGGCTGGAGTCCATCACCCGGGCCGACGTCGAGGCCCGAATGGCGTCGATGGCGTGGCAGGTTGCTCCCGCCTCATGAGCTGGCGCGTCGACGGGCTGACGGTCGAGGTGATGCAGGGCGACCTGACCCGGCAGGACGTCGATGCCATCGTGAACGCGGCAAACAACGATCTCGAGCTTGGCGGCGGCGTGGCCGGCGCCATCGCTCGGGCAGGTGGACCCGCGATCCAGGCGGAGTGCCGGACGATCGGCCCGGTCGAGGTCGGCGACGCCGCGATCACGAGCGGGGGCAACCTCAAGGCGCGCTACGTGATCCACGCGGCCAGCATGCGACTGGGCAGTCGCACTTCTGCCGACAGCCTGCGTCAATCCACCCGGCGCAGTCTCGAGATCGCCAGGGAGAAGGGCTTGCGATCGATCGCCTTCCCGGCGGTCGGCACCGGCATTGCACGATTTCCGCTCGACGAATGCGCCCGGATCATGGTCGACGAGGTCATCGCGCACGCCAGCACCCGTAGCTCGCTCGAGGAGGTTCGATTCGTCCTGTTCGACGGAGAGGCAGAGTCCGCATTCCGCCGGGAGGCCGACCGGCGGCTAGGCCTTGAACAGTCCCGGAAAGACGATCGAGGCAAGGAACGCTAGCGTCACCAGCGAGAGGAAGATGAACACCACCCCACTGAAGACGTTGAAGAGGCGGGTGTTCGCATAGCGGCCCATGATTCGCTTGTCGTTCGCGAGCACGATCAGGATGGGTAGCAGCAGGGGCAGCATCAGCCCGTTGACGATGTTGGGCAGGTTGGTGATCAGCGCCAGGGGAGCGCCGGGGAACATCGCGATAGCGGCTCCGAGCACGATGATCGTCGTGTAGATCGTTAGGAAGGCCGGCGCCTCGGCAAACGACTTGTCGATCCCGCGCTCCAACCCGAAGGCTTCCGTGATCGCATAGGTCGTCGACAGGGGAAGCACCGAGGCCGCCATCAGCGAGGCGTTGAGCAGACCGATCGCGAACAGCTGCTCGGCATACTGGCCGGCCAGCGGCTTGAGGGCCAGGGCGATCCTGGCGAAGGCGGAGGGGTCAGCCGGGTCGACGTGAACGTGGTGAGCGAAAACCGTGGCACCGGTTGCCACGATGATGAAGAACGCCACGATATTGAGGGCAAGGATCCCGGTGTAGGTGTCGATCCGCTCGAAGCGCAGCTGGCCTGGACTCAGGCCTTTGTCCGCAACGTTGGATTGCTGAAAGAACGCCATCCAGGGAGTGATCGTCGTTCCGACGATCGTGATGAAGATCAAGAGGAACGGTGAGGTGAGATGAAAGGTGGGCACCACCGTGTGGTGGATGACATCGTTCCAATTCGGATGGGCGAACACGGCCGACACGATGTAGGAAATGAAGACGAGGCTGAGGATGAGCAGCATCCGTTCGACGATTCGAAAGGAACCACGCAGAACCAGGAACCAGACGAAAACGGCACACACCGGGATCGCGATATAGCGCGCGAGGTTGCCGAACAAGAGCTGGGAGGCACCCGCGATGCCGGCGAACTCGGCGACAGTCGTCGCGGCATTCGCAACGAAGAGGAGAATCATCACCCAGAGCGTCGGCGCGATGCCAAAGCGCTCGCGGATCAGGTCGGAAAGGCCTTTTCCGGTCACCGTGCCCATCCGAGCCACCATTTCCTGGATGGCCGCCAGGCAAACGGCGGTGATGATCAGCAGCCAGAGCAGGTCATAGCCGAATTGCGAGCCGGCAAGCGCGTAGCCCGTGATGCCGGTGGCATCGTTGTCCACGGTGCCGGTGATGACCCCGGGTCCGACGACCGAGAGCAGCATCACGAACCGGACCCGCCGGCTCCGCAGCGCTCCCAGAGATCGCTGGATCGGCGTCGGCGAAGTCAAACGGCCGCTCTAGAAGATGCGGCGCCGGCGGCGGCCGCCCGCGCGACCGGGCATCACCCGTTCCATGACGTCGTCGACGGTGACGATGCCTTGAATCCGGTTGTGCTCATCGACTACCGGGACGGCCAGCAGGTTGTATTTCGAGGTTATCTCGGCCACCTCGCGCGGACCGGCGTCCACCCCCACCGAGATGACGTTCTTGATCATGAAGTCGCGGATCTTCGTCTCCGGTCTGGCAACGATGAGATCGCGCAACGACAGCACGCCGAGCAGGTGCTCCTCCTCGTCAACCACGTAAACGTAGTAGACGGATTCGGCGTCCGGCTCGAGCTCACGCAAACGATCGATCGCCTGGGCGGCGGTCAACGTGTGAAGCACTCCCACGTATTCCGTGGTCATCAGGCCGCCCGCCGTATCTTCTCGATAGGCGAGCAGTTCTTCGACGTCCTGCGCCTCGTCTTCCTCCATCTTCTGCAACAACAGTTGCGCCCGGTCGCGCGGCATGTCCGCCAGCAAGTCGGCCACCTCGTCGGGGGCCATCGCCTCAAGGATGTCGGAGGCGCGTTCGACGTCCAGCCGCTCCAGGATCGACGCCTGCATCTGGGGTTCGTCAATCTCCTCCAGGGTGTCGGCGGCTTTCTCGTCATCGAGGGCGGCGAAGACCGCGCTTCGATCATCCGGGCTGAGCTCGTTGACGATATCGGCGATATCGGCCGGATGGAGTTTGGCCAGCTTGGTGTGGGCAATCCGGAGCTTGACGGAGCTGACGTCGCTCTTCACCGGGTCGACCGCCTCCCAGGAGATCAGCTTCTGTGGCCAGTCGCGCCGGGCGGCCATCGTGAGTCGCCGACCGACGCCCTCAAGCCCGACCCGGCGAGCCAGCCCCCGGCTGCCGATGTCGACGCCCACCAGCAGCAGGTTCCCGTCCACCTGCGAGAGCTGAAGGTCGTTGACCCGGACCACCCGCCGCCCGTCCATGTCAACGATCTGCTTGTCGAGGATCTGGCGGGATAGCCAGAGCTCGTTATCGGCCCGAGCATGGGGCTGAAGGCTCGACTCGTCGACTTTCAGGCTCAACTCCTTGTTGTCCCAGCTTCGCACCACCGTCCAATCGACGGAGTGCACTTTGGGGTTGCCTTTGAGAATGACGCCGGTGACGCGCGGGAACGGCTCGGTCATCACCACCACCAGGTCGCGGACTCTACCGATGCGATGCTGTCGCAGGTCGACGACCTCAGCGTTGAGGAAATCGCTGAGGAAGATCACGGGCTACTCCGAAAATTGCTTGAACAGCAACGACGCGTTGTGCCCGCCGAAGCCGAAGGAGTTTGACAACGCCAGCTTGATATCGAGCTCGCGAGCGCCCTCGGGGATGTAATCCAGGTCGCACTGCGGGTCCGGGTGCTCCAGGTTGATGGTGGGCGGCGCCACCCCCTCCTGCACCGCCTTGACCGAAATCACCGCCTCGACCGAGCCGGCGGCGCCCAGCAGATGGCCCAGCATCGACTTGGTCGAGCTGATCGGGATCTTGTAGGCGGCCTCACCGAAAATGTCTTTGAACGCCAGCGTTTCCGCGACGTCACCCAACTGAGTGGCGGTCCCGTGCGCGTTGATATAGCTAACGTCCTCAGGCGCCACTCGCGCCTTGGTCAGGGTGCGCTTCATCGCCTGAGCGGCGCCGGCGCCCACTGGATCCGGGGCGGTGATGTGGCTCGCGTCGGCCGTCGCCCCATAGCCGACGAGCTCGGCGATGATCGGGGCTCCCCGGTTGCGCGCCGAGCCCAGCTCCTCGAGGATGAGAATGCCGGCACCCTCTCCCATCACGAAGCCGTCACGGGCGAGATCAAACGGACAGCTGGCCCGGCTCGGCTCGACATCGCGCGTCGAGACCGCGCGCGACGCACAGAAGGCGGCCAGCGCCAGCGGGGTGACGCAGGCCTCACTGCCGCCCGCGATCATCGCCATGGCGTCGCCACGCCGGATGGTCTCGAACGCCTCACCGATCGCGTGCGCGCCGGAACTGCAGGCTGAAACTGTGCAGAAGTTCGGCCCTCGGGCGCCCAGGGCGATCGAGATCTGGCCGGCTCCCATGTCCGCGATCATCATCGGCACGGTGAATGGACTGATGCGCGACGGTCCGCGTTCCTTGAGGATCGTGTGCGCCTCTTCGATCTGCTCCAGTCCGCCGATCGCGCTTCCAACCAGTACCCCCACCTGGTCGCGGTTCGCCTCGGTGATCTGCAATCCGGACTCGTTGAGCGCCTCCCGAGTCGCGACCATCGCGAACTGGACGAAGCGCGACATCCGACGCGCCTCCTTGCGGTCCAGCCGCTCCTCAGGCTTGAAGCCAGCCACCTCACTGGCCACTTTGCTTTGCATCGCCGATGGATCGAACGCCTGCACCCGTCGGATACCCGACCGGCCGGCCTTGACCGCCTCCCAGGTCTCCCTCGTGGTATGGCCGAGCGAGGTGATGGCCCCGGTGCCCGTCACCACCACCCGTGCCCCGTTCACCATTCGACCAGCCCTCCGCCACCCCACCGAACGCAGGCGGCCGCCCAGGCCGGCCCACTTCCACACTGGAGCAACAGCGCGGTCATGCCGCTGTGCAGGCGGCCCGCCCGCAGGGTGTCGTGAAGGGCGATCAGCGGCGCCGCGGCGAGCAACGCGCCGTACCGTTCTGGCTGGACCAGCAGCCGGTTGGGGGACACGCCGGCGGCCTTGCCCCACGCCTGCATGATCTCCGGCGCCGATTGCTCGCCAATCACCAGGTCGATGTCAGCCATGCCCAGGTGCGCTTTCCGCAAACATTCCTCCACGCCATCCGCCAGTCCGCGCAAGAGGATCCGGTCCTGCGCATCACCGTTGACGTCGGAGCGGGCCGCGCCTGCGACCACTGTGGACAGGATTCCAGTGTCGCCACCTGCCGGGGTCAGCATGGTCGCGGCGGCGGCGCGGCCGTGCACGGAAGCGCCCTGCCCCGGGAGATCGACGAGCTGGTTGTCCGACTCTGCTCCGATCACCAGGACGCCTCGGGAGCCGGCGGCGACGTACCGGGCGCCGACGTCGAGCGCGGTCAGCAGGCTGGTCTCGGCGGCATAGAGGTCGAAGCTCGCCACCATCGGCAGCTTGAGCTCCGTTTGCACCAGGCAGGCGGTCGATGGCCAGAGCACGTCCGGCGAGGTGGTGCCGACGATGATCATCTCGAGATCTGACGGATCCGCGCCGGCCGCCTGCAATGCCGCCCGCGCCGCGCCCGCCGCGAGCGAGGCGGTCGTCACCCCGTGCTCGGCCTGAACCCGATAGACCACGCCGGTGAGGTCGCTGCCGCTGACCCGCCGGGCCAGCGGCGCATCATCCGGCGGGCGATAGATGCCAATACCAGCGATGGTGCCAATCGCGAGTCCCCGGCGTGTTTGCGCAGGGGAAGGCACCGGAGCCGAGGTCACGCCTCATTTTATGTCCCGGCATTCTGGCTGGTTACGGTCATTTCTTGAATTCGCTGCGAATTCGCAAAATCCCCGCTTGCCGTAACCAATAGTCACCCGGCGGGATACATCCGGTGCGACCCGGCGATGGCCGGTCGTACCAGCCTGGCTGGGGTTCGCTATTGTATACACCAAATTTGGGCACCGCGAGCGTGCCCGCAATTCCAACCAGCAGGAGGGTAGGGATGGCCGAGGCGAATTTCGACAAGTTCCGGAGCATCATCGCCGAGCAGCTCGGTGTCGACGTCGAGAAGGTGACCGCGGAAGCTTCCTTCACTGAGGACCTGCAGGCCGACTCGCTCGATCTGGTCGAGCTGATCATGGCCTTCGAAGAGGAATACGGGATGGAGATTTCCGATGAAGATGCCCAGAAGCTCCGCACCGTCGGCGAAGCCTGGAATTACGTGAAGGGGAAGGTGTCGGTCGCCTGACCCCCAACCCTACGACGACGCCATACGGCGATCGGCCGATGGCCTTCGTATTCCCCGGACAGGGCTCCCAGTACGTCGGCATGGGCAAGGCCCTCTACGACGCGTCGGAAACCGCGCGCCGCGTGTTTCGACGGGCCGACGAAGTCCTCGGCTTTGCGCTGACCCGGCTGTGTTTCGAGGGTCCGGAGCAGGAATTGAACGACACGATCAACGCCCAACCGGCGATCCTGACCGTCAGCGTCGCCTGCCTGAATGCGATGCGCGAACGCTGGCAGGCGATGGGCCAGGTGATCGCGCCCCGCTACGTGGCCGGTCACAGCCTGGGGGAGTTCACCGCGCTGGTAGCCGCGGATGTCATCGATTTCGACACCGCCCTGGTGCTGGTGCGCGAACGCGGTCGCTTGATGAAAGAGAACGGGAATGAGCGCCCCGGCGGGATGCTCGCGGTGCTCGGCCTCGACCGCCAGGTGGTCGAAGGGGTAGTCGCCGAGGCCGCCACGGCTGGTGTGATTACGCTGGCGAACGCCAACTCACCCGGACAGCTGGTGCTGTCGGGCGAAGCGGCCGCGCTCGACCGGGCGACCGAGCTGGCCCGCGAACGGGGGGCGGCTCGGGTCGTACGCTTGCCGATCAGCATCGCCTCGCACTCGCCGCTGATGGCCCGAGCAGCGGCGCAATTCGGGGAGATCGTGGCGCGGCTTCCGCTGCGGCAACCGCGCATTCCGATCGTGGCCAATATCACCGGCCAGATCCTGACCAGCGCCGACGACATTCGCAAGGAGCTCGCCGACCACATCCTGAAACCGGTTCAATGGACCGCCTCCGTCGTGGAGATGGTCACCCGCGGCAGCGCGGAGTTCCTCGAAATCGGCCCCGGCCAGGTGCTGTCCGGCCTGATTCGGCGCATCAGCCAGGACTCGCAGGTGGTCTCGCTCAACGATCGCGAAGTTGCCCGCGTCTTGACCCCGTCCCCCTTGGGATGAAGCGGGTCGTCGTCACCGGCGTCGGGGCGGTGACTCCTGTCGGGCTCGATGCGCCCAGCACCTGGGCGGCGCTGCTCGAGGGACAATCCGGCGTAGGCAAGGTGACCCTGTTCGACGCCAGTGAATACCCGGTGCAGATCGCCGGTGAGGTCAAAGGCTTCGACGCCACTGGTCGGATCGAGCCGAAGGAGCTGCGCCGAATGGACCGCTACACGCAACTGGGCGTGGTGGCAGCCCAGGAGGCGTTCGCGGACGCTGGACTGACGCGAAACGGCCTGCTCGACGACGTCGGCGTGGTCTTCGGTAGTGCCGCCGGTGGACTCACCGTCCTGCTCGAGCAGCAGCGCGTCCTGCAGGAGCGTGGGATCAAGCGAGTCAGCCCAACCTTCATCCAGAACATGCTCACCGACACGGCGTCCGGGCACATTGCGATCGTGCTCGGGCTACGGGGGCCGAATATGGCCGTGGTGTCGGCCTGCGCCACGGGGAGCGGAGCGGTCGGCGAGGCCTTCGAGACCATCCGGCGAGGCGACGCCGCCGCCATCATGACCGGCGGGGCTGAGGCGGTCCTCGTCCCGGTGGTCTACGCGGGCTTCTGCGCAATGCGGGCGCTGGCCCAACACGAGGACCCGGCGCAGGCGTCACGGCCCTTCGATCGAGATCGCAACGGCTTCGTGATCTCCGAAGGCGCCGGTGCCCTCTTGCTGGAGGAGCTGGAGCACGCGCGCCGGCGGGACGCGCGAATCTACGCGGAGGTAATCGGCTACGGCTCGAGCAATGACGCCTTCGACATGGCGGCCCCAGCGGAAGGCGAAGGCGCGGTCTTGACGATGGCCCGTGCTCTGCGCAAGGCGGAGATCGCGCCGGAGCGAGTCGACTACATCAACGCCCACGGGACGGGAACGCCGCTCAACGACAAATTCGAGACGGACGCCATCCATCGCGTATTCGGCAAGCACGCGGATCGGCTGGCGGTGAGTAGCTCCAAGTCGATGACCGGCCACATGATGGGTGCCTCGGGCGCCGTGGAAGCGGTGGTCTGCGCGCTCACCATCCGCGATCAGGTGATCGCGCCCACGATCAACCTCCATACACCGGACCCGGAGTGCGACCTGGATTACGTCCCCAATGCGGCGCGCCGCGCGAAGGTCGAGGTCGCGTTATCCAACTCGTTCGGCCTCGGCGGGCACAACGCCAGCGTCATTCTGGCGCGCTACGACAAGTAAGCGAGGCCGGCGGGCCCGGCCCCTCCCCGCAAGGGGAGGGAATCATGACGTTTTTGGACGGGTTTTTGAATACGAATCGAATTCGAGAGGTTGTGCTATCATCAGGCGGTTTTTGGGAGCGCCTGTGGGCGTTCAGTAGCCAGCAAAGGAGAGTGTTATGGCCGTTACCGGATATTGCCTGAAGTGCAAGAAAAAGGTTGACATCTCGAATCCGCAACACATCACGATGAAGAACGGCAAGCCCGCCACCACCGGGACCTGCCCGACCTGCGGCACGAAGATCTACAAGATCGGCAAAGCGTAACGGAGCGTCACCGACACATGCACAGCCGGTGCAAACCGGCTTTTTTCTTGCCTGCCGGCCGTCGCTAGGGGTTGGTCGCCGACCGGCCGGCCGTTTCCTTGCCGGCCAACTCGGATTCGATCAGGTCGAGCAGCACCTCGGTGGCGCTCAGCGCCACGTCGACGCCCAGCGTCTTGAAGATGCGGACGTTGGCCGGGTTGTTCACCCGGGCGACCGTCTTGGGGACGTTGAACTTGCGCTTGGCGAGCTGACAGGCGACCAGGTTGTCCTCGTCATCGCCGGTGACGGCGACCACCACATCCGCCCGCTCCATGCCGGTCGTGGCTAAAAAGGCCATCTCGTCGCCGTCCCCCACCATCACGATCTCCCCGAGCACCGAGTTCAGCACCTCGGCCCGCCGCGGATCCTTCTCGATCAAGGTCACCTCGTAGCCCCGATCCTGCAGGTGCTTGCTCAGGTAGTAGCCCACCTTGCCGCCCCCGATCACGATCACGTACATGGGATCGCTCATTCTTTCAGCATGGCGTGGATCTGCTTGGCACCGGAAAGCGTCGGGCAGACCGTGTCGAGGCCGAGCTCCGTATAGACATCCTGGCGCATCGGGTCGTAAATCCGGGTGATCACCCGCGGAACCTTGAAGATCTCCCGGGCGATCTGAGCGGCCATGATATTGCGGTTGTCGCCGTTGGTCAGCGAGGCAAAGCCGTCCGCCGTCTCGATGCCGGCCTGGCGAAGCACGTCCTCGTCGATCCCATTGCCGAGCACCATCTCACCGTTGAAGTCGGGCCCCAGCCGGTCGAAGGCGCGGCGGTTGATATCGATCACGGTCACCTGGTGGCCCGCCTTCGCCAGGGCGACGGCAGCCATGGCGCCTACCCGGCCGCAGCCGACGATGACCAGTTTCATGAATTGCGACCCAATTCTACGGTCAGCGGCCCAGCGCCAGCCGCGCCGCCTCGACCTCGGGTAGCCCGGCTTCCCGGATCTTGGCCTGGGTGGTGGCGACGTCGTATCGGACCCGGCTGAAGCGGACCGCCGAAGCTCCCAGGTCGACGACGGCAAAGCTGGCGTCCGGGTTGCCATCCCGCGGCTGACCTACGCTGCCAGGGTTGACCAGGGCACTCGCCGGCAGCGGAATCGAAACGCCTACTTCGGGCACCTGCTCCCCCTCCTCGGTGAAGATCCGCGGCAAATGGGTGTGACCAAAGAAGCAGAGGCGCCGGCCAAGCTTCAATAGGATCTCGAGCGCCTGGAGATCGTCGAGGATGTACTCCCAGATGTACGGCTTACGCGGACTACCGTGGACGCAGCGGTGGCGGCCGATCCGTCCCAGCTTCGGCAACGAGGCGAGGTAGTGCCGGCTCTGGGCCGTGAGCACCCCCTGGGTCCAGCGAGCGGCTGCGGCCGCGTGCGGGTTGAACCAGTCCAGCACGCCCGGGTCGAGCATGGCGGCGTCGTGATTGCCCATCACGGCCCGGGCGCGAACCGAACGCAGCCGCTCGATCACCGCGTTGGGATCCGGTCCATAGCCGACGATGTCCCCCAGGACGACGATTCGATCGACCTTTGGGATCGCTTCGAGCACGGCGTGCAGCGCTTCGAGGTTGCTGTGGACGTCGGAGAGAAGAGCGAGAGTGAGGCCGGTGGGGCTTTCGCCCGGCTCAGGCGTAGACGCGTTCGTGGGCGTATTGAAAGAGGATGCGCAGCGTGGCAGCCACCGGCACGGCGACGAAGAGGCCCAGGATGCCGCCCAGGTAACCACCCACCACGAACGCGATGATGATCAGCATCGGACTCAGATGGACGGCATTACCGAACACCTTGGGCGAGATGAAGTTGTAGATGACGTTCGAGATCACGAAGTAAATCACCAGCACGAGGATCACCTTGGCGGACGATTGTGAGACGAAGGCCGCCACCGCGACCGCGGGCAGGGCGCCGAGGAAGGGACCGATGAATGGGATGAAGGCGGTGACACCGGCCACGATGCCCAGTGCCAGCGAGTACGGCACGCCGACGATCCACATTGCCACGCCGGTGACCAAGCCGACCAGGGCACAGATGGCCAGCTGGCCGCGCATGTAGGCGCCAAGCATCTGGTAGACGTCGGCTGCCAGGTCGCGGGCATCGGTGCGATACCCGTGCGGCACCAGCTCTTCAAAGAAGCGGCGGATGGCGTGGGCGTCTTTGACCAGGAAGAAGGCCACCAGGAGCACGAGGATCGTCTGGAAGATCCAGTTGACCAGCATGAACACGTTCTCGACCACCGACGAGAGATGCCCGGCCAACAGCGTGGGCAGGTTGCGGACCGAGTCGTTGTAGGCCTGCCGGAGGTCGATCGGGATGCCGAGGATCGAGACCACGTGTTCTTTGTCGGCCAGATCCTGGAAGTAGCTCGCGATTGCCGGCCCCTGGGCCACCAGGGCGACGAACTCCTGGCGAACCAGCGGCGCCAGGTAGAAGACGCCGGCGGCCAGCGCCGCGGCCATCAGACCGTAGAGCGCCAGGACTGCCACCACCCGTGGAACCCGCCGGCGCTCGGCCGCGTTGACCGCGGGGTTCACGATCAGGGCCAGGATCGCCGCCACGATGAAGGGGCCCAGGATGCCACGGATCGCGTAGGCGAGGACCAGGGTCAGCACCGCCAGCACCCCGAGGAAGATCAGGGCACGGAAGTCACGGCTTCGCCAGAGCTCCTCGACGCGACGGCGCTGGATCATCGCGGCATTATCAACCCTTCAAACGCAAAATTCGAGGCCCGGCATGCGCCCAAAAGATGGGGGGACGACTAGTGGGAAGGGGTCGACCCATAGGCCGGCTTCAGAGATGGCGCGGGCTGGCTGCAGCGGATGATCAGCCAGGCGACTCCCACCGCCATCAGCAGGTCGCCAATGCTGACCAACGAGGCGTGGCCCCCGATACCGGGGATGGCGAAGATGTCGCCGATGAACCACAAACCCTGCGGGTGCTGGAGCGCGACATGGAGCGGGTCGAGGCCGCCCTTGAGCGTGGCCAGCACGGCGGAGTTTGGGTCGATGTCGCGTGGGATCAGGACCGGCATCCGGCCGCCAAACGAAACGATCACGATCAGGTTCAGCGTCAGCCCGGCGCCGAAGAGGATGGCGCCCGGAATGCGCCGGTTGAACCAAACCACCGCCAGCAGCAGGACCGCGCCGATGACGTTGAGCGGCCTGGCGGCGTTGACGGCCGCGGAGGCGTGGGTGGTCCCAAGGAGCGCAACGGACACCTTGGCAGCAAAGGCTGCCAGCAGCAATTCGATGTGCTTGATGCGAAGCCGACCCAGCCGACGGACGTCACCGCCAATCAGGACCGCGGTCGCGAGCGCGGCGGCGATTACCGCAAA
>VBDZ01000090.1 GCA_005881215.1 Chloroflexota bacterium
CGCGATTCCCGTGGGCAGCAGCCGGCTCAAGCTTTCTCCCTGCTCCTCGCGGTCGACGATGGCCTGATGCAGCAACTTCAGCCGCCGCAGCGCGCCGGCCGCCCCCGAGCTGGCCGCCTGGGCGAGTTTGAGGAACAGCTTCTCGATCGCGTCGTCGATGGCGGCGGGCGTGGTGTGGCGGCTGACCGCGATGGCCTTCATCGGCCGGCCCTCGGCCAGCATCTGGAGCAATTCCTCCTCATCGGGCGAGAGGTCGGTGCCCTGGCTGGCGGGCCGGACCAGGGCTTCGACGATGCGTGGATCGAGCATCGAGCCGCCGGTCGTCACCTCACGAATCGCCCTGAACAGCTGATCGCCTTCCGCCACCCGGTCCTTGAGCAGGTAGGCGTAGCCTGCCGCCCCCTCGCTGAGCAAGGCGATCGCGTAGTCGGGCTCGTCGTATTGCGACAGCACCACGATGCCGGTGCCGGGATGGCGTTTGCGGACTTCCTTGGCCGCCTCGATCCCCTCACGCTGGAAGCTGGGCGGCATCCGGATGTCCGTCACCAGCACCTGGGGCGCGGCCTTTTCGGCGCCGTCGACCAGTTCCTGGTAGCTGCCGGCAACCCCGATCACCTCGATATCCGGGGCGGTGGCGAGCAAGGCGCGCACGCCCTCACGCACGATGAGGTTGTCGTCGGCCAGGAAGACCCGGATCTTATGGTTGTCAGGCACCCGCATAAGTTAGCCTCTTGAAGGCGGCAACGGTCAAGGGAAGGGAGCATGCGATTCCGGTCGGGTGGTAGCCCCCGTCCGGGAGCCTGCTCCCACGATCGACCGGTTACGGCCTCTCACGTACGCTTTGCGCAGACCCCCAACCTGGAGGAGGCTGGCCATGCGCTACGAATCCGCGATCATCTCCGTCTCCTGGATCCCGTCGGAAGCGGTCCCCGGCATGATGCGGCTTCCCTTCGATCTTGGTCCGGTGCACTACGACGATCCCCCGGGCGACCAGATCGGAGACATTCCCGCGCTGACGCGCTCGGGCGCCGTCCGGTTCATCAACGAGCTGCGCGCCTGGGTCGAGGTCGAGGACGGCTGGATCGTTCGCCACGGTCACCTGGGCCGCGGCTGGATCGGCAGGACCAAAATCGGTTTCGGTACGCGGATGTTCCTATTTCGCGCCATCGCCATGCGGGATATCCGGCCGGAGCCGGAAGCCAGCAAGCTCGCGGTTCGCTTTGTCCAGACGGCCGGTGGGCGGCCGCCCCTGCCGCTACCTCGAAAGCTCAACCGGCCGCCATTCGTGCAGATCATGCCGCCGGTGGTATGGACGACGCTCGGGCTGACAATGAAGGCCGACGGCTCGTCGACGCCTGAGGTGATGGGGGCGAGTCCGTTTCCGCGTCACTGGATCTATGACGCGGCCGGCAAGTTGATCCAGAAAGTGGCCGTCACCGACTTCAAATCCTGGTCGGGCGACATCTTCGGCGAGCGCACTCCCTGGGGCAGCGAGGACTCGCCCGCATTCGTTACCGAGGTCGAGACCGCGCTCGAGCGCGAACTCTCCCAGACCATCATGCGCGGCGGGACCAAGCCGCAGATTCGCACCCTGCCCGCCGGCAAGACGCTGGTCGAGCAGGGCCAGCCCGGCGAGGCGCTGTTCCTCCTGCTCGACGGGGTGCTCGCGGTCGAGGTCGATGGTAAATCGCTCGCAGAGGTGGGCCCCGGCGCGATCCTCGGCGAACGCGCGGTGCTCGAGGGCGGCACCCGCACGGCGACGCTGCGGGCGCTCACCCCGGTCCGCGTCGCGGTCGCGACCGCGGAGCAAATCTCCCCCGAAGCGCTGGCCGAGGTGGCCAGCGGTCACCGGCGCGAGGAGAAGCCATAGGGCCGAACCACTAAATTCACGCTGTGCGCATCTATGTGTGTGGCGTCCGAGGCTCCACCCCATCGCCGGGACCGGCGTTCGTTCGCTATGGCGGCAACACCTCCTGTCTCGCCCTTGCGCTCGACAAGGGTTCGCCCACGCTGGTGCTCGACGCCGGCACCGGCCTGCAGCGGCTGAGTCCGCTGCTCGACGGCCGGGCCTTCCGCGGATCGATCCTGCTGAGCCACCTGCATTGGGACCACACCCATGGGCTGCCATTCTTTGCGGCCGGCGACCGCCCCGACGCGCAGGTGACGCTGCTGATGCCGGCGCAGGGTGACCCGACCAACGTCCTGGCGCGCGCCATGTCGCCGCCCCATTTCCCCATCAAGCCGTCGGAGCTGCGTGGCAAGTGGCGATTCCTCGGGATCCAGGAAGGTCCGCGAACGGTCGAGGGATTCGAGGTGCTGGCACGCGAGATCCCGCATAAGGGCGGGCTGACCTACGGCTACCGTGTCACCGGCGGCGGCGCCACCATCGCCTACCTGTCGGATCACAGCCCGATCGCTCTCGGCCCCGGCCCGGCCGGACTGGGAACCTACCATCCCGCGGCCATGCAGCTCGCCCGCTCGGCCGACCTGCTGATCCACGACGCGCAGCTGATCCAATCGCAGTTTGCACACTGGGCGCCGTTCGGCCACTCCGCGGTCGAATACGCCATCGGCCTCGCCGAGGCCGCCGGGGCGCGCCGGCTCTTGCTCTTTCACCACGACCTGGCGCGCACGGACGACGAGATCGACGCGATCGTGGCGGCCCATCGCGATCGCGCGCTCAAGGTGGAGGCCGCGGTGGAGGGCACGGTCATCGACCTTGGCTGAACCACGGGTTGATGCCGTGGTGGTCGGGTCGGGTCCGAACGGATTGGCGGCGGCGATCCGGCTCGCTCAGACTGGCAAGTCGGTGACCGTCCTCGAAGCCGAGGACACGATCGGCGGCGGCACGCGCTCGGCGGAGCTGACGCTGCCCGGCTTCATCCATGACGTCTGTTCGGCCGTTCATCCGCTGGCAGTGGGGTCGGCGTTCTTTCGCACCCTGCCGCTGGAGCGCTACGGCCTCGAGTACGTCCACCCGGAGATTCCCCTCGCTCATCCCCTCGATGGCGCGACGGCAACGCTGAGCCGTTCGATCGACGAAACGGTGGCTGGACTCGGCAGCGACGGCGTTGCCTATGCGCGCCTGATGCGCCCGTTGGTCCGCCATGCCGACTTCCTGATGGGGCAGTTCTTCGCACCGATCCGGCTCTCTCTTAGTGTGGCGGCGCATCCATTTCTACTTGCGCGCTTCGGACTCCAGGCGATCCGTTCCACGGTCGGATTGGCGAAGAGCGCGTTCAAGCAGGCACCCGCACGGGCTCTGTTCGCCGGTCTGGGCGCCCACTCGATCCAGCCGCTGGAGAACCTCTCGACGGGCGGCTACTCGCTGATGCTGGGCGTGAGTGGCCACGCCTACGGCTGGCCGGTGGCGCGGGGCGGCTCGCAAAAAATCGCGGACGCGCTCACGGCTTACTTGCAATCGCTTGGAGGCAGCGTCTATACCAGACGGCGAGTCGGGTCGATGGCCGACCTGCCGCCGGCGGCTGCGTATCTATTCGACGTCACCCCGCGGCAACTGCTCGCCATCGCCGGGGAGGCCCTTCCGCCCGGGTATCGCAACGAGCTCAAACCCTATCGATATGGTCCGGGTGTCTTCAAACTCGACTGGGCGCTCGATAGTCCAATTCCCTGGCGAGATCCTCGCTGCCTGCGCGCCGGCACCGTTCATGTCGGCGGCACTCTCGAAGAGATCGCGGCATCGGAAGCCGCCGTCGGAAAGGGGCGGACCGCCGAGGCCCCGTTTGTGATCCTGGCCCAGGCCAGCCTGTTCGACTCCTCGCGGGCGCCGGCGGGCAAGCACACCGCGTGGGCGTACTGTCATGTCCCCAATGGCTCGACCGTGGACATGACCGGACGCATCGAGTCGCAGATCGAACGCTTCGCCCCGGGTTTCACGAATCGCATTCTGGCTCGCAACGTGATGGCGCCCGCCGAGATCGAGCGCCACAACGCCAACTGCATCGGCGGCGACATCAACGGCGGCAGCGCCGACTTACGACAGTGGTTTCTGCGGCCGACCCGGCGACTCTACGCCACCCCGAACCGGCAGATCTACATCTGCTCCTCCTCGACGCCCCCGACCGGTGGCGTGCACGGATTGTGCGGGTATTTCGGCGCGCAGGCCGCCCTCCGTCGGGCCTTTCGATGACCGGGTCTAATTTCCCTCCCCCGCCTGCGGGGGAGGGTCAGGGTGGGGGCCCGCGCCGGGTCGTCATCCTCGGCGGCGGCCACGCCGGCGTCCGCTGCGCGCAGCAGCTGGCCCGCTCGCGGCGACCATCCGACAACCTCGAGATCGTGCTGGTCAGCCGGGAGAACGTCGAGGTCTGGCACGGCCTGATGCCCCAGATCCTCTCCGGAGTCCTGCAACCGCAACACGTGCTCGTCCCGCTCCGCGAGTTCCTCGCCGGCGTGCGGGTCTACACCTACGGCATCGAGGACATCGACCTGAAGGGTCAGCGGGTGACGCTCAGCCGCGGCGATGAGAGCCGGCAGATCACCCTCGACTTCGACTACCTGGTACTCGCCCTGGGGTCAATCACCGACCTCTCGCGCTTTCGCGGCCTGCAGGAGCACGGGCTGCAGACCAAGACCATCGGCGATTTCATCTATCTGCGCAACCACCTGATCGACATGCTCGAGACCGCCGCGGTCGAGACCGATGCCGAGGAGCGCCGCCGCCTGCTCACCTTCGTGATCGCCGGCGCCGGCTTTGCCGGCATCGAAATCGCATCCGAAGCGAACGAGTTCATCCGCTCGTCGCTGCGCTTCTATCCGTCCATCGATCCCAGAGAGATTCGGGTGATCGAGGTCGACATCCTGACCCGCATCCTGCCGGCCTTTGAGACGCGGCTTGCGGACCGGGCGATGCGCCGAATGCGAGGGCGCGGGATCGACCTGCGATTGGGCGTCGGGCTCTCCGATGCCACCGCCGGCGCGGTGACGCTGGCCAACGGGGAGCGGATCTTGACCCGCAGCATCATCGTCACCGTCGGGGTCGGGACGAATCCCTTGCTGACCCGGTTGCCGGTGCAGATCGTTCGCGGGCGGGTGAAGTGCGATGAGTTTTGCCGGGTCGACGGCTGGCCCAACGTCTACGCGGTCGGCGACAATGCCGCGGTCCCCTCCCCTAGCGGTGATCCCTATCCGGCCATGTTGCTGGTGGCCTTCACCGAGGGCCGGCAGGTGGCGGCCAACCTCCTGGCCGCCATGCGCGGCCAATCACCGCAGCCGTTCCACTTCCGGCGCTTCGGCGACGTGGCGCTGCTGAGCCGGGGCTACGGCCTGGCCCAGGTCCGGGGGATGAAGCTCTACGGCTGGCCGGCCGCCGTGCTCGCTCGCGGCCTCTTCCTTACGTACATGCCGACCTGGCGCCGGCGCTTCGCGCTACTGCTGCACTGGTGGTCCAGCGCGATCTTTCGCCGCGACATCAGCCAGCTGCGGATGGGCCGCAGCGACGCCGTGATGCCGATGCGCTTCAGCGCCGGCGAGATGATCGTTCGCGAAGGCGACATTGCCAGCCGCTTCTACGTCATCACCTCCGGCGAGGTCGAAGTTCTCCAGCAGGTCGCCGGCGTCGAGCGTTCCCTGCGCCGGCTCGGCCCCGGGCGCCATTTCGGTGAGCTGGCGCTCCTCCATAACAGCAAGCGCACGGCCAGCGTGCGGGCGGTCACGGATACCACGCTGCTGGCGATCGCCCGCCAGGACTTCGCCAGCCTGGTCGGCAACATGCCGGAGCTCCAGGAGGCGGTGCAGAAAGCCCCCGAGTGACTCCCTCCCCCTTGTGGGGAGGGTCGGGGAGGGGGTCTCACGCTGATGGTGGCTTCGGCGCTATCGCGACTGCAGTCGCATCGCCGCCGCCGTTCGAGTATGGACGCCGAGTTTCTCGTAGATGTGTTCGAGGTGCTTCTGCACCGTGCGCGAGCTAAGCGCGAGGAGGTCACCGATCTCATGGTTGGTTTTGCCGTCGGCCACCAGCACCAGCACCTCGTGCTCCCGACCCGACAGTCTGGAGAGCGATCCCGCCGGTGACGACCAGAGCGCCCGTTCCGCGGTCTCGGCGCGCTCCTGCAGGGTCGTGCGCTCGGCGGCGTTCCGGTGGGCGCGCACCAGGTGCGGGCGGATCACGTCGAGCACCGATCGGTCCCGCTCAGAAAAATCACGCCGGCTCCGGTTCAGCGCGATCCCGATCACCAGGTCGGGCGATGAGGGGATGGTCACGGCCATCTGGTAGTTGATACCGACGATTCGAAAGAATTCCTGGTACAGCTCCAGGTTGTGGAACTGGGAAAGCGTCAAGAAATCCGAGATCTTGCGCGGCTTGCTCTCCCGGGCTCGCACATAGTGGGTGATAAGCGGATGCTGGTCCGTGAAGTGCTCGAAGGTGGCAATCTGCGAGGCACCGATCACACCGACCGGCTCCTGCAGCATGTACGCGTGCTGCCGCTGCGGATCGATCTTGCTATAGGTCAGGATGTCGCTCTCGATCAGGCGGCTGAGACCGGTCAGTGCCCTCCGTGGGAACGCGTCCACGCACTCGGGCGCGTAGAGCTGATGCAGGAAGCCAAGCACGGCCTCATAATCCGACGCTCCGAGCCGGTCCACGAACCCCTCTCCGCCGACAGCATACGCCACGTGGCGTATTGACGTAATCGACGAGACCGCCTATGCGGCTACCGAGGAGGGAATCCATGCGCTGGAAACACGCAACCAGTGTGCTGGCGTCGAGCGGCCTGCTGACCGTTGGCCTGGCCGTCCCGATTACCGCGACGGCGGACACCAGTCCAACCGTGACCATTGGGGTCGGGCATTCCGACCCCGCCAATCAGAACGGATTCAATGGAAACCCGGTGATCAGTTACACCGATTTCTTTGGACGCAGCGTCAGTGTCCACCGCGGTGACACCATCGACTTCCAGACGCAGCCGACCGAGTTTCACTCGATCGCGGTCGCGCCCGCGGTTATTCCCCTGCCGGTCTTCTACGCCGATACCGATGACGCTCCCGCGAAAGGGACCGGACTTCCGAAGGTTGGCGGTGGGCCTGGCCTCGGCAAGGCGTTCGAGCCGACAACCTGCGGGGCTCAGGGCACAGATCCCTGTGTCTTCGACGGCACGCACGCAGTCGACGCCGGCGGCATCGCCGGCTTCGACCAGAACGGTCCGGCGGCGATCGACTGGAACGTCCAGATCGCCTCGAACACACCAATTCGCGACTATGCGTATTTCTGCTACATCCACCCGGGAATGCAGGGCGTTTTGCACGTCGTGGATTCGACCGCGACCAGCGACACCGGCAATCAACTCGAGACGCAATCGAGCCAAGACCAGTTCGCCGCCGATCAGTCCGAGGCCACGAGCCTCATCAGTGCCGACAACAGTGCCGCGCCGAGCGGCGCCGCCGGCAGCCGGACCTGGTCAGTGCATGTCGGTGACACGCCCAGCAGCCGGCACACCTCGATTCTCGGGATGATGCCAAACAACCTTCCCAACGTCGTGTCGGGCGATACGGTCAGGTTCCTTTGGGGAGCGCTCGATCCCCACTCGGTCGGGTTCGGCCCGGACCAATTCCTTCCCCAACCCTTCGGCTGGGACTGCGGGAAGAGCTATGTCGGGATACCCCCGAGTAATGGCCCACCGCCGCCACCGCCTCCATGTACCGAGTTCGAAAACGGCCAACCGGAGATCGTTCTCGATCCCGGCACGCGAGGGCCCGGCCAGGGATTGAACGCACAGCAGGTGACCGATTCCGGGGTGCTGGTGGGCAGCGCCTATGGCGTGAATCCGGGCGCGGAATCGTGGTCGGTCGCGGCGGCGCAACCCGGTGCGTATCAGTATCACTGCACGGTTCACGACTTCATGGTGGGAACCATCCGAGTTTCCGGGGCCTGACAGACACACGACCCGGGCCTGGTCTCCTCGATCAGGCCCGGGATCGCGTCCATCGAGTCACAGCGAGCTCGCCCGCATGAGCAAGCTCATCAATTAAGACGTCACTAAGCCCATCCTCATCCGCATTCCCAATTCGAGCGATTGACACAGAGGTGGCCACCGTGTTTCGAATGGGGAATGGGGATGCTCCCTGACGACGCCTGCCCATATCCGCGCCCGTTCCCAAAGGGCTTCGACGAGTGCGCGGCGTTCAAGCGGCGTGCGGGATCGTGCACCCACCTCACGATTGGCACGTATTTCGATGGCGCGAACCATCATTACGGCCGCTGCCGGCTGGGCGACGCGGCCGCCAGGATGGCGATGCTGAAGGATCACATCGTGCTGCGCGATACCTACATCGATCAGTATGCCGATCCAGATGGATTGGATCAGCCGACCCCGTCGATCCCGCCCCGCTGACTGAGCGGCCCCCTAAGATCTCTCTGAGCGCAGATGCCGGTCACTCATGGCGTCCCGACCATCACCATCAACCACGACCACCAGTTCCTGGTTTGCGACCCCACCGCCACCATGGTGCCGACCGGGGCCGTCGGCTTTTTCGCTCGTGACACCCGCTTCGTCTCCGCCTACTCGGTGACCATCAACGGTCGGATTCCCCTCCTGCTCGACGCCAGCACCATCGACCACTTTTCGGCGCGCTGGGAATTCACCACTCCCGAGCTGCCCCTGGCGGGGACTCGCAACGGAGCAGAGCACGACATCATCCTCGAGGAGCGGGCGGTCGGCTTCCGACTCGACCGCACGATTTTCGAGGGCATCCACGAGGACTACGACCTGGCCAGCTACGCGCCCCACCCGATCCGGCTGATCCTCGAAGTCGCCATCGAGTCGGACTTCGCCGATATCTTCGACGTCCGCCGCCGTCGCCTGGTCCGGCGCGGCGACCTGCAGAGCTCCTGGCACGAAAAAGCCGGCGAGCTCCGGACCACGTATGTCAACAGCAGCTTCAAACGCGAGCTGGTGATCATGATCGAGCGTGCCGATGCCCACCCCGAATTCGCTAACGGCCGGATGCAGTTCGTCATCAACCTCGCGCCGAAACAGACCTGGCACGCCTGCATCCAGTGGCTGCCGGTGATCGGCGGCCATCGCGCTCGGGTGCTCCCCTGCAGCGCCATCCAGAACCGCCACGCCGAGATGGCGGAGGGCGTGCTGCCGCCGGTGGACATCGAGACCAGCCACCCGACACTCCCGGTGATCTGGCGGCAGGCGGTGGCCGACATGGAAGCGCTGCGCATGTCGGATTTCGCGGTTCGACGCAGTGTCTTCATCCCGGCGGCGGGCATTCCCTGGTACGTCACGCTCTTCGGTCGCGACACCCTCGTGGTCGCCATGGAGAGCATCAGCGGCTTCCCGGAATTCGCCTTCGGCGCCCTCGACCGGCTCTCGCGGGTGCAGGCGACCGATGACAACGCCGAGCAGGACAAGGAGCCGGGGAAAATCCCGCACGAGCTGCGCTACGGCGAGCTGGCCAGCCTCGGGTTGCTCCCCTTCGCACCCTACTTTGGCACCGCGGACGCCACGTTGCTGTACTTGATCGTCCTCTCGTACGCGTTTCAGTGGTCGGGCGATCGCGAAATTCTGAGTCGCTACCGGAAGAATGCCGAGGCGGCCCTCAACTGGATGCTGACCTACGGCGACCGGGACCAGGACGGCTTCCAGGAATACAAGACGCGCTCGCCGCGCGGCTTCTACTGCCAGGGATGGAAGGACTCGCACGACGCCGTTCGACACGAGGACGGGACGATCGCCCCGCTCCCCCACGCCCTCTGCGAACTCCAGGGGTACGCCTTCGATGCGCTGCTCCGGATGTCCGAGGCCTTCCACATCTGGGGGGATGAGGCCCGTTCGGAGGAGCTCCGCCAGCGCGCTATCCGCCTCTATGAAGAGTTCAATGAGCGCTTCTGGTGGGAAGAGGAAGGGACCTACTACCTGGGGCTCGACGGTGAGAAGCGACCGATCCGGTCGGTCGCCTCCAACGTTGGGCATTGCCTGGCGAACGGAATCGTGCCACCCGATCGGGCCAGCCGCGTGGTCGACCGGCTGATGCAGCCCGACATGTGGAGCGGCTGGGGCGTCCGCACCCTATCCACCAAACACCCGTCGTACAACCCGAACTCCTACCACCTCGGATCGGTGTGGCCGCACGACAACGCCACCATCGCCGGCGGATTTCGTCGGGCAGGCCGGCACACCGAGGCACAGCAGATCGCCGAAGGCATTTTCGCGGCGGCCGAGCGCTTCGAGGGCTATCGCGTTCCGGAGCTGTGGGCGGGTGTCGCCCGCGAGCCAGGCGCGTACCCGGTTCCCTACCTTGGCACCAACGTCCCGCAGGCCTGGTCGGCGGCCGCGATCTTCCGACTGATCGCCATCCTCTGCGGCATCCACACCGCGGGCGAGACCCGAACGATCTACGTCAATCCGGATCTCCCTGATTGGTTGCCGGATTTGACCCTCAAGAACCTGCGCGCCGGCAAGGGCGCGACCGAGCTACGCCTGAAACGCGATCAGGTCGAAGTCGTCTCCAATACCACCGGGTTCGAGATCGTCCACGGCCGCATCCCGCGACCACCGATCAAGGAGACGCCGCTCGCCCGGACGTGAGGGTGCGCACCAGGCTCGCCGGGGCGACGGCTCGATAGCTCTCATCGATCCAGTCGTAGAACATGTCGAGCGGAACCTCGCGGCCTTCCGGGAATCGGGCCGAAACCCACCCGCTCCGGCCGAGCCGGTACCGCGTCGGCGAGGTGAACGGAAGTCCGAGGGCGGCGTCGGAACTCTGCGGGAGCTTGACGGTCAGATTGAGGGTGCCGTCGCCCTGCCCCAAGAACACGAAGATCTTGCCGCGCACCTTCACGGTGCGGTCGCCCCAGGGGAAATCTTCTTTCGCCTCCGGGTAGCGCAGGGCGAATCGTCGAAGCGACTGCAGCGCGTGGCTGAGCTCGCTCACCCGTTTGAATCAGGCGGGCATCGGGCGCAGATCCGGGTCGACCCATTGCTGCTTGGCCGATTCACTCCCCATGGTCTCCCGCGTCCAGTGCTTGAACGGTAGGCCCTTATCGAGCAGGTGCGGCTCGGCAAGGAGCAGCTCGTCTAACGTCAGCTCCGGATGCCGGCTGAGGCCCATCCCGACGACACGAAGCCAGAACCTCGTCATGGTGTCGTTGTAGCGGTCGGCGCTGCCGTGCCGGGTGGCGAACTCCTGGATCCCGCGCGTGACCAGCTCGGATGCCCGCACCAGGCCGAGCCGCTGGATCTGCACCCACGCCAGCCGGAGGTGGTCGCGGTGATGGAAATTCTGGTTCGCGATTCGGCCCGCGAAAAAGGCGGCCGCGAAGGCATCGTCCTCCGGCGCTACAGTTGATCGCTGACTTGAACCCATTAGAGAGT
>VBDZ01000157.1 GCA_005881215.1 Chloroflexota bacterium
CGGCTATGTCCGACGCCTGCTCGACGACATGAAACCCGAGACTGGGCTCGACTGGCACGGGCACAGCGACCGCGGCCTTGGGGTAATCAATGCGATCGAGGCGGCCGTCGCCGGCGCCGACCGGATCCACGGCTGCGCCCTCGGGCTGGGCGAGCGCGTCGGGAACACGCACCTCGATCTGCTGCTCGTCAACTTCCGGCTGCTCGGCTGGATCGATACCGATCTTGGCAAGCTGCGAGAAATGGGCGAGGTAATCGCCGAGGGGACCGGGATGGCGATCCCCGCAAACTATCCCGTGCTCGGCAAGGATGCCTTCCGCACCGCAACCGGCGTCCACGCCGCCGCGGTCATCAAGGCCAAGCGCAAAGGCGATGACTGGCTGGCGAACCGCGTCTATTCCGGCGTGCCGGCGGAGCTCTTCGGCTGCGAGCAGGTGATCGAGATCGGGCCGATGAGCGGCGAATCGAATGTCATCTTCTGGTTGGAGCAGCGCGGCATCGCGCCATCGCCGAGCATGGTCAAGGCAATCCTTGATACGGCAAAGCAGGCCAACGGGCTGCTCTCGGAGGCTGAAATCCTCAAGGTCATCGATCGCGCTTCGCCAAAAGTCGCTCGGGCTTCAGGCCAAGGGTAGCTTCGGCGCGTCAGCGCCCGAGCGCGTACACGATTCCGGGTCCCTCTTCGCTCGGAGGCAGCGGCATCGCGACGGCTGCGGACAGCTCAGGCAATCGCGGGCGGATCGGTGCGGGCCGGCCGGCGGGCTGGTACCCATTGTCGTGCGGCGGCTGACGGCGGTTTGACCATACCTTCCGGCCTCTCGCCGAAAGGGACATGCGCGCCATCGGTGAGCCAAGACAAGATCCTTAGGCGCGCGGGGCTGTACCGCTTCAATTGCCTCAATGCGTTGAAAAACACCTCGGCGGTGACGTGCTCCGTTTGCGCCCGATCTCGCGCATGAAAGGCACCGGCCGCTCGGGGTTGCTTTTGGCCGCCTCGACAAGTTGGTGTTCGTCAGGAATGTCCGGCATTGCTCTTAGGTCGCCTCGATTATCCGCCGGTCGATCCGGCTGTCAAGCGTGCCCCTAAATCGCTCGGGCAGGCTACGTGCGCGTGGATTCGGCCCAGCGAACGACGTCGCGCCGCAACCAGAACGGCTTACCCGCAACGCGTCCTCGATCAGTCGGCAGGCGGCCGCGGAGTAACCGTATCCGGAGTTCCAGCATCCGGATTGGTTTGCCGCCAGCGCCCTGCACAATAACCGGCCAGTCTTGGAGAAAGACCGCCTTCGCGTCGTTTTCCGATAGCGAGGGATCGTGTTCCCTGAATGCCTTAATCGCCACGTTCAGCACGTCCCGGTCGAACTCGCTAAGTTTCACCCTAGATTGAGACGTCGAAGCGCTCCGGGTTCCATTCGATCCCGAGCGATGTCGGCCCGGCCATGTAGCCGAGGAGCGCCGACGACGCCACCACCGCCGGACTGGCCAGGTAACCGAGGCCACCAACGCCCATCCGGTTTTGCCAGTTGCGGTTGAACGACGTGATTGCGACCTCGCCTTTCTTCAGCGCATCCGGACCCTGACCGAAGCAGGGCCCACACCATGATTCGCGGATCTGGGCGCCCACCGATCGCAACACGGAGGCGATCGACTCGCCGCCAAGGCGGGGCTCCGGCTTCTCGATATCTTTCTTGACGCCACCGGATCCGGGGAAGACGACGAACGTCTTGGGCGCCTTCTCGTAGCCGCGGTCGCGCCCGGCGCGGATCACGAGCGCCGCCTCGAGCAGGTCGTCGTAACCCCCATTCGTACAGGAACCAATCAGTGCCTTGTCGAACGTGAGCTTCTCCGCGGCCACCTCGTCCGCTGGAAACGCGTTGCCCGGCGCGAACGGCTTGGCGATGAATGGCACCAGCTCGGAGAGGTCCAGGGTTTCGTCGATGTCCCACGCGACCCGATCACCGGGCGCGAACCGTGGATAGGGCAGGTCGCGCATTCCTTTCCGGGCGTACCAATCAAACGTGACCTCGTCGGGCGCAAAGATCCCGTTCTGCGCCTCCGCCTCGGCCATCATGTTGGCGACGGTGTTGCGGTACGGGATCGGCAGCTGCTTCGCGGCGTCGACGAACTCGACGCTCATGCCCTGGGCCTGGCCTTTCCCCCAGCGGCGAAGCAACGCCAGCACCACGTCCTTGCCACTAACCCAGGGTCGCAGCTTTCCGGTGAAGACCACCCGCCGCCGCTTCGCCGGCGTGAAGTAGATGTATCCGGTCGACCAGCCGAAGCCGAGCTGGGTGCTGCCCACGCCGATGCCGACCGCGCCATAGGCGCCGTAGGCGCGGCTGTGCGAGTCGGCGCCGGGGATGAAGGCGCCCGGCACCACCAGGCCCTGCTCCGGGAAGTAGAAGTGGAAGATGCCGTCGCCCGGGGTCGCGTAATAGGGTTTCGCGATGCCCTGTAATTGGGCGAAGTCGCGGCCGATCGAGGTCTGCTTGTCGTCGGCATTACGGCCCGAAAACACGAAGTGGTCATTGGCGATGGCGGTCTGCCGCGGAAAGATCGCATCGCCACCGGTGATCTGGTTGAAGGTGTGGATCGAAAACGGCGCCGTCCCGTCGGACGCGGGCAGGAGGTCGCACCAGACGCGAAGCGTGCCGCCCGGCCGCACCTCGGCGTCTTTGTCCACTCGATGGGCCCAGACGATCTGCTCGGTGCTGGTCAGGGCGTGGGCAGCCTCGCGCTCCGGCCACTCGACCTGCGGTGGCTGTTCGACCGACTCGGCAAACTCACGCCGCCCGACCGCGATGATGCCGCCCGAGCGGCGGATCTCCTCCTCCTTCGGGGTCAGCGGTACCGGATCATACGTCTTGCTCCGCGTCTCGTTGGTGATCCGGCGGGTTAAAGGATCGAAGGTCAGGACGTCGCCTTCCTGCGCATCCTCAGAGGCGGCTCGGCTCTGCACCACGTGCAGGCCGAGATTGAGCGCGTTGCGCCGGAAGATGTCGCCGACGCCTTCACCGCAGACGATGACCAGCTGGAGACCGACCTCCTCGGCGACGGCCTTCAGCCCGGCCGGGCTCATCTCGCGCGATGAGCCGATACCGAAGCGCTCGCCGGCGATGACGAAGGTCTCACCCCGATGCACCCGCTCACGGAAATCCGGCATCAGGTAGCGAAAGGCTCCCACCTTCCAGCGCTCGTCCAGTCGATCGAGGCTCTCCGAGACACAATCGTCGGCGGGCGTGATCTGGTCGGTGTCGATGGCATCCAGCTTCTTTCCCGGGATTTTTGGATCCCAGAAGATCAGCGCCCGCCCTTTCACCAGGTGCGAATCCCGGGACGGCGTCGCCGGTTGCTGTGCGGGACGCGCCGGCCAGGCGGCGCCGCGCTTGCGGCGCGCCGGCTGGATCGTGTTTACAAGGCGCTCGATGATTTGAATTCTCTCACTGCGAGCGCCTCGAGCACCGCATCGGCGGCCGCCGTCGTCGTCAGGGTGCCGCCGAGGTCGCGGGTCGTCCGTCGCTCACGAGCTGAGGTCATCACGGCCGCGTCAATCTGATCGGCGCCGGCGTCGTCACCGAAGTGCCTCAGCATCATCGCCCCGGCCAGGATGGCGCCCACGGGGTTGGCGATGCCCTTGCCGGCGTGCTTCGGCGCCGAACCATGTACCGGCTCGAAGAGTCCGCGCCGCGTCTGCGGATTGAGGTTCGCTGATGGCGCCTGACCGAGGCCGCCGACCAGCTCGGAGGCGAGGTCGCTCAGGATGTCGCCAAACATGTTGCTCGTCACGACCACATCGAAGCGCCCCGGGTCCTTCACCAGTTGCATGGCGGCCGCGTCCACGAAAAGATGCTCCGCCTCAATTTCGGGAAAGCGGGCACGCTCCTGTGCAAAGACGCGCTGCCAGAGATCGTGGGCGTGATACAGTGCATTGCTCTTGTCCACCATGGTCACCCGGCCGCGATGTCCGTCGCCGCGCCGCCGGCCCGCCAGCTCGAAGGCATAGCGTTGAATGCGCTCCACGCCCTTGCGGGTGTTGATGTCTTCCTGGATCGCGATTTCATCGGCGGTGCCGCGCTTGAACTGGCCACCGATCCCGACGTACGCGCCTTCGGTGTTCTCCCGCACCACGACCAGGTCGATGGCGGTGGCGTCGCGCAGCGGGGTGAGCCCCGGTGCCAGCAGCCTGGACGGCCGCAGGTTGATCCACAGATCCAGCTCGAAGCGGAGGCGGAGCAGCAGCCCGGCCGCGTACTGCGGATTGTCGACTCGGGGATCGCCGACCGCCCCCAGGTAAATCGCATCCAAAGCCTGGAGCTCGCTGAAGACCGAATCGGGCAGGATCTCGCCGGTCCGCAGGTATCGCTCGGCCCCCAGGTCGTAATTGACGAAATCCAGGCCAGTGCCGGTATGCGCGGTCACGGCCTTCAAGACACGAAGTCCCTGGACGATGACCTCGGGGCCAATCCCATCGCCGGGGATGACCGCGATCCGAAACGGCATCGGCTACAGCATATCGGCCGCCAATTGGAGAAAGTTTTGCGCGGCCTGGCCGATACCACTACATAGTGTTGACGGAGGAGAGGGCTCTGAGCGTGGCCATCGGCAAGATGCGCCGGCTCCGCCGCATCCGCCGCCTTTCGCGGCTGACCTACTGGGCGGCCTGGAGCGTGGTCGGCCTGGTCTGCCTGCTGCTCCTCGTCGGCGGGATCGCCGGCCTGGCGTCGGGCTAAGTCTTCGAGGCCTGGACCAGGCGGTCCAGCACCTGTCCGGCGCGGCCATTATCGAGTGACTCGCGGGCCACAGCCATCGCCGCCGGCCACTCCTCCGCCCGACCGGCGGCCAGCACGGCCGCGGCGGCATTCAGCAACACGACCTCACGCCGAGGTCCGGTCTCGCCCTCGAGCACCTTTCGAAGGAGTGCGGCGTTCTCCGGCGGCGTGCCACCCTGCAGGTCGGCGGGCTGCGACCGGCTGAGCCCTAGATCCTCAGGATCGAGCTCGTACTCGGTGACGGTGCCGCCCTTCAGCTCGAACACGCGTGACGGCCCCGTGGTGGTCAGCTCGTCGAGCCCGTCCTCGCCGTAGAACACCAGCGCGCGCACGTGACCCAGATCCTGAAGGACGCGGATCATCAACGGCGCCAGCGAGGCGGCGCCCACCCCGAGCGCCTGGCGACGCACCCGACCAGGGTTCGCCAGTGGCCCGAGCACGTTGAAGACCGTGCGCACCCCGAGTTCGCGGCGGGCGGGGCCGGCGTGACGCATGGCGGGATGGAAGGTGGGCGCGAAACAGAAGCCCATCCCGGCTGCCTCGATGCAGCGGCGGACGCCGTCCGCCCCCAGGGTGATGTCGACCCCGAGCGCCTCAAGCACGTCCGCACTGCCACACCGGCTCGACGCGGCCCGGTTGCCGTGCTTGGCCACGGGGATGCCGGCGCCCGCGGCCACCAGCGCTGCCGCCGTGGAGATATTGAAGGTCCCGGCGCGATCGCCACCGGTGCCGCAGGTATCGATCGTGTCGTTGGGCAGCTCCAGGGGCGTGGCGTGCGCTCGCATCGAGTCGACGAACCCGGCCATCTCTTCGACGGTCTCCCCCTTGGCCCGAAGCGCGATCAACACGCCGGCGACCTGGACGGGCGTCGCCTCGCCGGCCATCACCTGGTCCATCACGTTGCCGGCCTGCTCGCGAGTGAGCGGGGTCCCGGCGAGCAGCTGCTCGATCGCCTCCGCCGGCGTCATGGCCGTGGGTACTGATACGCCGCAGGGGCCGCCATCGTCAACAGAGCCAGCAGCATCCGGTAGCAGGTCTGAAAGTCCGGAGTTCGATAGCGGGTGGTCCGTCCGCCGGCGCGCTCGACGTCCGGCAGCTGCGCGCAGAGGTCGGCCATGTTCGCGTTCATCCAATCGATCTCCAGGACGAATGGCCCCTGGGGCCGGTAGAGCGGCCGGTTCCCATGGTCGGCGTAGGCGCGGTAGGCGCCCTCCTCGATCCGCCGGCAGGCCTGGATCGGATGGAGCGACCGGGCCGCCTGTCGCCCCAGGGCCTCCTTCACCACCACGCCCTCGATGCCAGCGAGCTCGGCCGTAGCCTCCTCGACGGTCGTTCGATCGCCGGTGATCAAGGCGATTCGAACCCCGAAGGTCCCGGCCAGCGCCGCATTCAGGGTGGCTTCACTCTGGGCGCGACCGTTGATCCGCAGGCCGTAGACGGTCCGGCCGCCATAGGTGTGGTCCATGATCGCCCGCTCAGTCCCAACCGAGGCGTGATAACCGACGAAGAAGGCCACCTCGAACGTGGGGTCGAGCCCGGCGCCCATCGAATACGGCTTGTCCGCGCCGCTGATCACCTCGACCCCGTCATCGAGCTCATCGAGAAGGAAGTTGCGCATGTCCCCGTGTGAGTCGTTGACGACAAACCGGGTGGCGCCGGCCCGTCGAGCCCCGGCGACCGCCGCATTGGTTTCGGCCGTCATCAGGCGACAGGAACGTTCGTACTCGGGCATGCCGCGCATCACCTGGTGCAGGTGGACGACGCCGGCCATGCCCTCCATATCGACGGAAATGAAGACGCCGTCACGTTCAGAGGACGGCGTGCTCCCCGCTGTGGCCAAAGTCCTCCAATTCTAGGCAGCGTTCCAGACTCGGACGGGGTGCCCGGCCAGCCCCTCCGGCAAACGTTTGGCGGCCGCCAGGCCAGGAGCGCGATTTCGGGTTGGAAAAAAGAAAAAGGGGTCCTGGTTCCGGGGGGCTTGGAACAAGAACCCCACCGGAAAGTATAGGGAAGTGCGGGGCGCTTTTCCACTTGTTTCTCATGTGGCTCTCATACGACAAGACGGCCGGGCTCAATACCGGGCAACCCGCCGCAGGCCATCCGCGACCTTGTCGGGGTTGAGCATGAACGCGTGTTCGAGGCTGGGACTGAAGGGCATCGCGGGCACGTCCGGGCTGGCGATCCGGCTGACGGGCGCGTCAAGACTGGCGAAGCAGCGCTCAGCGAGCTCAGCCGCCACCTCGGCGCCGAAGCCGCCGGTTCGGTTGGCCTCGTAGATCACCGCCACGCGGCCCGTCTTGTGGATCGAGCGGGCACAGGTCTCGACGTCCCATGGGCGAAGCGTGCGCAGGTCGATGATCTCCACCTCGATGCCGTCCTGACTCAACCGAGCGGCGGCCTGAACGGTGACCGTCCGCATGTATCCATAGGTCACCGCCGTGACGTCGACGCCCTCCCGCACGACGGCCGCGGCTCCCAGCGGCAGCACCGCCGCCTCGCCCTCGGCGACCTCCTGCCGCTCGGCGCGGTACAGCTTTTTCGGCTCCAGGAAGATGACCGGATCCGGGTCGCGGATGGCGGCCTTGAGCAGCCCCTTGGCGTCGACCGGGGTGGAGGGCAGCACGACCTTGAGGCCGGGCACGTGGCAGAAGAACGCCTCGGGCGACTGCGAATGATAGAGCGCACCACGAACCCCGCCGCCGGTCGGGGCGCGGATCACCAACGGGCAGGAGAAGTCGCCGTTGGACCGGTAGCGGACCTTCGCGATCTCGTTGACGATCTGATTGAAGGCCGGGAAGCTGTAATCGACGAACTGCATCTCGGCCACCGGCCGAAAGCCTTCGAGGGAGAGCCCCTGGGCCACGGCCGCGATGCTCGACTCGGCCAACGGCGTATCGAGCACCCGCTGCACGCCGTACCGCTGCTGGAGACCCTCGGTGGCCTTGAAGACCCCGCCCTTGAGCCCCACATCCTCGCCAAGGACGCAGACCCGCTCGTCGCGCGCCATCTCTTCGTCGAGCGCGTCCCGCACCGCCTGGACGAGGTTGCGTTCAGGCATCGGCGTAGACATGGCGGCTGAGCGAGCCGGGATCCGGATCGGGCGCCGCCTCGGCCGCCTCGGTGGCCCGCTCAACCTCGCGTGAGACCTGCTCGCGCATGGCATCGTCCGACTCGGTCGTGAGCCAGCCGCGTTCGATCAGGGCGTCGCGCATCCGCGGGATCGGGTCGCGCGCGGCCTCGGCCGCCAGCTCGGTGGCATCCCGGTAAGTACGCTGGTCGTCGTCCGTCGAGTGCGATTGCAGTCGGAGCACCTCAGCCTCGATCAGTGTTGGCCCTTCGCCGGCGCGGGCGCGCGATGCCGCGTCCCGGACCGCGTCGTAGACGCCGAAGAAGTCATCGCCCCGGACCCGCACGCCGGGAATGCCATAGGCGGCGGCCCGCTCCGCCACCCCAGGGCCGGCGACCTGCAGCGCCTGGGGCACCGAGATCGCCCAGTGATTGTTCTCGCAGAAAAAAATGACCGGGCAATGGTGGATCGCGGCGAAGTTGAGGCCCTCGTGAAAGTCGCCCTGGCTGGTGGCGCCCTCGCCGAAGCTGACGTAGCACAGCGCCCCCTCCCCTTTCCACTTCAACGCCAGCCCGATGCCGGCCGCTTTCGGAATCTGTGGACCGACCGTGCTCGATCCGATGACGACGCCGCGACGCCGGCTGCCGAAGTTGCCCGGGGTCTGTCGCCCGCCGCTCGAGGGATCAGCCGCCCGCGCGAACGCCGAGAGCATCAGCTCCTCGGGTGTGAAGCCGCACGCCAGGGCCGCCGCAAAGTTGCGGTAGTAGAGACAGAACCGGTCGCGGCCGGGTTCGAGCGCGGTGATCGCCGCCACCTGGGCGACCTCGTGCCCACGCGGCGAGATGATGAAGGCCAGCTTGCCGGCGCGGTTCAGGACGAAGCGCCGGTCATCGAGGGCGCGGGCCCGGAGCACCGTCCGGTAGGCGTCGAAAACCTGCTCCCGGGTGAGTGGGGCATCGTCGCGTGGCAACCGACGTACTCTATCGCGCCGCCGGTTCAGGCATGGGGGCGGACGACGCCGATCCCGAGGCCATCGCCAACCGAGATGATGGTGGCCTCGAGCTGCTCGTGTCGCAGGAATTTTTCGTTGAAGGCGCGCAGGGCATCCGTATTTTCGTCGTGCTCGCCGGCGGCGATCCGGCCGCTCCACAGCACGTTGTCCACGGTGATCATGCCGCCGGGCGCCATCTTCGGCAGGAGGGCGTCGAGGTAGGCGGCATACTCCGTCTTGATCGCGTCGATGAACGCGAACTCGATGCCCGGGGCCAGCCGCGGAAGCACGCGCAAGGCCGGCTCGTTGATGACGCGCACCCGATCCGTAACCCCGGCGCGCAACCAGTATTTCCGCGCCCGGTCGGTTCGGGCGCGGTCGGGATCGATGGTGTCGATCCGGCCACCGGGCGGCAGCGCGCCGGCCATCCACAGCGTCGAGAACCCGATCGCGGTGCCGATCTCCAGCACGCGCTTCGGCGCCATCGCGGTGACGAGGATCCGGAGCAGCCGGCCCGACGCCGGGTTGACGATCGGTACCCCCTCGCTCCGGCCGGTCTTGAGCATCTCCTCGAGCACCGGGCCCATCGGCGGGTGGACTCCATCCAGGTAGTCGAGATCCGTGCTAGCGACGGACATCGACCGCCTCCGCCAGTGGAAAGTGATTCATCGGCCCGTGGCCGTGCCCAAGCCCCGGGGCCGCCGATAATGCCCGGCTCACGTATTCGCGCGCCCCACCCACGGCCGCCGGCAGGTCCTTTCCCTGGGCCAGCCCGGCGGCGATGGCGGCCGAGAAGGTGCAGCCGGTGCCATGCGTGCTGGTGGTGGCGATCCGAGGCGCTCGATATTCACGGATACCAGTTTGATCGATCAGCAGGTCGACGATGGGATCGTCGTCCGAGTGACCGCCCTTGATCACCACGGCCTGCGCCCCCAACCCCATGATCGCGCGGGCTGCCGCCAGCCGGTCGTCGCGCGAGCGGATGGCGCGGCCGGCCAGGACCTCGGCCTCCGGAATGTTAGGGGTGGCGACCAGCGCTAGCGGCAGCAACGTCCGGCGCAGCGCCTCAACCGCATCCTCACGCAGCAGGCGGTCGCCGCTCTTGGCGACCATCACCGGATCGACCACCAGTCGCTGGAGCCGATGGCGCCGGATGCCGGCGGCGACGGTCTGGACGATGGCCGCGCTCGAGAGCATCCCGGTCTTGAGCGACGCGATCGCGAAGTCTTCCGCGACCGCGTCCAGCTGCTGGTCGATGATCTCCGGTTCAATCTCTTGAACGGCGCGCACGCCTATGGTGTTCTGCGCCGTCACGGCCGTGATGACGGTCAAGCCGTAAACCCCAAATGCCGCGAACGTTTTCAGATCGGCCTGGATGCCGGCGCCGGCACCGGAATCCGAGCCGGCGATGGTGAGCGCGACTGGCGTGGTCATCGGCGTCCCAGTATCAGGTAGGCGGCGGCGCCGACCAGCGCCCCGACGTACCCGGAGATATCCGTGTTGTGCAGGAGGTGCACCGCCAGCGGACCCTGCCATAACGTCGAGTCCACGAACGGGATCGCCACCGCGAGCCCAATCAACCAGGCGAGCATCGCGCGACCCCTGAAGAGGGAGAGTAGACCGGCCCGGCGGCCGAACAGGAAGAGGTCGACCAGGACCACGGCCGCCCAGGGGGGCACCCACAAATACGTGATCAGCAGAAAGTTCGTGTACTGGGCGGCGAAGTTGGAGACGAACATCGCGAAGTAGGCGAGCACGCCACCGACCACCCCGCAGCCCAGGGCGGCGGCCCAGCGCGGGATCCGCAGGTTGAGGGCCAGCCCGGAGAGGCCGGCCGTGTAGACATCCAGGTAATTGGCCCAGACCTCGCCGACGGCGATGAAGAGCAGGAAGGGCACCACCACCGCCAGCGGCGCCTTGCCGGAGATGAGCGCCAGCAGGTTACCGCCCCCTTTCGGGTCAATGGTCGCCAGCAGGATGCCCAGCGATCCGAACAGAAACATGGAGAGGGCCGTCCCGGCACCGATCCAGCCCGCGATGGAGCGGGCGGGCAGCCGCTCCGGCAGATAGCGCGAGTAGTCCGAGGCAAAGCTGAACCAGGAGGCGACGAGGGCGAAGATCACGCTCGTCCCCAGCACGAACCCGGCGAGGTGGTCGGCACCCGCCAGGGTTGGCGCCAGCCCCCAGTTGACTTTCGGCAGCAGGCTCAAGGCAAGAATTGCGCAGAAGATGACGAAGACAATGGCGCCATATTTTTCGAACACGGCGATGGTCTGGTGTCCGTAGACGGCGACCAGGACCGACACCACGACAACCAGGAGCAGCGCGACGCCACTCAGCAGGTTGCCCGGCGGCAAGCCGGCCAGGCGCGCCAGCTGCACGATCGCCTGGGCGGCGATCACGCAGTCCACCGCAAACCATCCCACCGCCAGGAAGATGGTGAAGACGGCGCCCCCGTAGGCGCCGCGGACGCCGAATGTATGCCGGGCCGCCACCACCTGGGTGGTTCCAAAGCGCGGACCGGCGACGCTCAACAGGCCGTGCATGGAGGCCGCCAGGACCGAGCCGACGGCGACCGCCAGAATGGCGTCCGCAACCCCGAGCCCGAACGTGATCAGCAGCGCGCCGGTGATCAGCGAGACGAAGTTGGCGAAGGCCGCCACCCAGAGCCAGGCGACGTCGCGCGGCGATCCCTTGCGGTCGCTCGGCGGAATGGGGTCGATGCCGTGGGTCTCGACCTTGAGAAAGTCATCGACGGGCGCATGCCCCTCGACGACCTGACGCTCGACCGTGCTCACGTCTCCCTCCGCTGGCATTACCCAGATCAGGTTCGATGGGTTGGTGGAGCGTTCCACCTCTCAGCGTTCCAAACGCACCCCGTTAGTTGAGTATATCTACCAGTAACGCTCTTCTTTCCAGGGGTCGGCGCTGTTGTTGTAGCCGTTGCGCTCCCAGAAGCCCAGCCGGTCGTGCACCACCCACTCCAGGGCCTCCAGCCACTTCGCGCTCTTCCAGGCATAGCGCTTGGGCACCACCAGCCGCAGCGGTCCGCCATGATCCGGGGTCAGCTCGGTGCCGTCGTGCCGGTAGGCGATCAGGACGTCGTCGTCAGCGAGCATCTCCACCGGCAGGCTGGTCGTGTAATCGGCATCGCAGTGGGCGATCACGTACTGCGCGGTGCTGCGCGGGTTGACCAGCGCGACCAGGTCCTTGAAGGCGACGCCCTCCCAGCTGTTATCCAGCCGGCTCCAGGTGGTGACGCAGTGCATGTCGGCCGTGACGGTCGTCGATGGTAGCGTGCGGACCTCGTTCCAGGTTAGCGTCGCGGGCGCGTCGACCTCGCCATACAGCCGCAGCCGCCAGCGTGTCATGTCGTACTGCGGCGGGCTCCCGTAGGAGAGCACCGGCCATTTCTGCGTCAGCACCTGGCCCGGCGGCAGGCGATGCGGGTCTTTCAGCACCCGAGGATCCTGTTCGCGGTCGCGGCGGAACAGCATTGCTCAGGAGTCGGCCGAGGCCGGACGCTTCAGCTCTTTGCGGAACTGGTCGAATGCGTCGACCACGACATCACTGACACCGTAGACGCTGAGCACTCGCTCGACCGCGCCCTGGACCTCCGACTCGGCGACCAGGTCGGTCTGAACCTCGTACCAGGGCACCACGTCACCATCGGCGGTTTTCCAGCTGCCATCTTCGTAGCTGACGGGCACAAATCCGTGCGACGGCTCCGGTTCCGCGGGGATCACTTCCCTAATCTATATCGGCGCGCATGGCCTTGGTCGATTCGGTTCCCGTCAACGGCTGCCACGAGTGCGTGGCGCTGCTGACGTTGCCGCTGGCGCTGTTTCTGCTGCTGGCGGAGACAGCCGTCGGCGGCATCGCCACCGTCACCTACCTGCGCATCACCGGCGGGCTCACGCCAGGGTTCTTGAAGTTCATCGCCGTCACCTATGCAATCTTCGGGATGCTCGCCTTCCTGGTGGTGCTGGCGGGCCCACCGAATCCGCCCGCGATCAACACCACCATCGCGCACGGTCTGGTCTTCCTGCAGGGGTTGCTGGTGATCGCCCTGGTTGTCAACGCCGTCGTGGTCTGGCGGCGCAAAGACGCGCTGACGGGTTGGGCGCTGACGCTGTCGGCGTCCGCCCTGCTGCTGGCCGCGGTCGCGGCCGCCCTCTGGCCACTCGCCGGCTCGCTGCTCGATGGCGCCGCCATCGTGCTGCTGGTCGCCCTGTCCGCCGCGGTGCTCGGCGCCGCCACCACCGGCATGCTGCTCGGGCACTGGTACCTGGTGACCCCGGCCCTGACCAACCGCCCACTGTTGCGGGCGATCGTCGTCCTGCTGGTCAGCCTGGTGCTGCAGGCGATCCTCTTTCCATTGACGCTGGGGGGGCTGGCGCATGGCGCAGGGTCGGTGGGGCAGGCACTGGGCCTGAGCCCGGTGCTGACCGCACTCTGGATCCTGAGCGCGGTGGTGCTGCCGCTGGTCGCCACCGGGCTGGCGCTTCCCACCTGCCGGCTGCGCTCCTTCATGTCGACCACCGGCTTGCTCTATTTGGCGATGATCGCCATCCTCCCCGGCCAGCTGCTCGGCCAGCTGCTCTTCTTCATCGTCGCCTCGGCCTGATAGTCCCGCTACCGCTAAAGGGATATCCCGCAGGTTAGGTTTTTCGGGCGCCTGGTGGCTGGGTCTGGCCGGACGGGGGCGCCTAGAATCCTCCGAACCAAGTCAGACCACAAGGGGGATTCTGAATTGCCACGCTCAGTTACGAAGGCGGCCCTGATCACCGGGGTGCCACTGGTCGCGATTGCGACCGTTACGATCCTCGGCTCTCAACCTCGCCATCACGTCGCCGTCAAGCCGCCGAAGCCGGCAACGGTGGCCTTTGTCCGGCCCCAGCGTCTCGGGATGATTCGCTTCCGGCTGGCGGCCACCCCGACACCAACTCCCGTCGTGGCCGCCGCCCCCGCTCCGCCGCACGCCGCTCCGGTCGCGGTTCGACCGGCCCCGCCCCCGCCGAGGCCACCGGCACCGCCCGTCTCCACCGTCGGTGGCGCCGCCGGGGTCGAGTTCAGCTTCGTGAACCAGGACCGAGCCGCCAATGGCGCGGCGTCGCTGGCCTGGAGCGCTTCCCTCGCCCGGGTCGCGCAGTACCGCGCCCAGGACATGCTGAACCGCAACTACTTCTCGCACTACGACCCGGCAACCGGGCAGCTCGCGTTTGCCCAGCTCATGCACCTCTGGGGCATCCCGTACTCGACGGCTGGGGAGAACATCGCCTGGTCGACCAACCCGTCGATGGCCGGGATCAACACCATGTTCATGAACTCGCCCGAGCATCGGGCGAACATCCTGAACGGTGCCTACCACCGGCTGGGCGTCGGGGTGGCCAGCAACGGGGTGAAAACCATGGTCGTCGAGGTGTTTTCGAACTAAGGACGGCGACCTGGCCGGCTCTCCCGAGTGGTGGAATTTCCCGAGTGGCTTCTGAGTTACTCTAAATACAGATCGTCCAAGCAAGGGAGAGTCATGAGTAAAGCAATTCAAGTCACCACTGCCACCTTCGAGGAGCAGGTTCTGCTGGCGGAGCAGCCGGTGATCGTCGACTTTTATGCCGATTGGTGCGGGCCGTGCAAGATGCTGTCACCCGTCCTCGAGCAGCTCGCCACCGAGCACACCGAGGTCAAGATCACCAAGGTCAACGTCGACGAGGAGCCGGCCCTGGCGGAGCGCTACCGGGTTCGCGGCATTCCGTACGTCGCCGTGTTCCGCGACGGCAAGCTGGCCTCGCAGGTCGTCGGCTACAAGCCGAAAGCCGCGCTCGAGGCCGGCCTCGGCCTGAACGGCGCCCCCTAGAGTTTCATATTCGCCCGGCTAGCGGGCGGCGCACTCCTCGCAGGGGCAGATCGCCCGCAAGAAGCTGAGCCCATAGATGCCGGTATCGTGGCCGTCTTTCCAGTACGGTCGGATCCCGAACAGCCCGACCGCCTCCATCTGGTTCAGCTCGACCTGGTCGTCGGTGAGCTCGGTGGTGCTGGCCAGCTTGCCCGGAAGTCCGGCTTCGCCGGCGCACTCGGCGCAGGGACAGCGCCAGCGCAGCAGCTCGAAATCGTAGGCCGACTGGTGCCCGTCCGCCCATTGGATGGTGAGCAGCCGGCGTGCCCGGTCCGCCAGGATATCGATCGGGCGTTCCCGGTCCGCGGGATCGGCGCTCTCGGCGCGCTGTGTCGTGCCGGCGCCGACCGCGTCGTTAGGCGGCTTCGTCGTCTCCAGGCTCGAGGGTCAGGTCGAGATCCTGCCAGTTCGGCACCCGCCGCAGCTCGGCGAGCTCCAGCATGACCCGGCCCTGCGCCTCAAAGACGGCGTCGTGGACCGCGTTCAGATCGTCGCCGATCGCCTGATCGATCCGACCCGAAAGCTGTGGGTCGTGGCGCTGGGCGTAGCCCACCACCAGCTCGCGAATGTCCTCGGGAACCACCCGCTCACCGGCCAACCGCAGCTCCTCGAGCCGAGCCAGGAGCTCGTCCAGGGCCGATATTCGCCAATACGCCAGCCGCACCGGGGCGTGCGTCAACTCAGCCTCAGCGGCCGCCTGCGACATGGCGCGAACCGCCGACTCGTAGTGGGGCGCCGTCTGTGTTGCCATAGCCATTTCTTGAAGCACCGTCACTCCCTGTGAAGATCGCCCGACGTTCGGCTTGTCACTTCTACCCGGCCCGAATCCCCAATAAACACAAGGAGGGCGGAAATTCCGCCCCTCATTTGCGGTGGGAATTCGGACTACTGCAGTATAAGGTCCGTCGCAAATTGCGTCAATCGGGTCCCCGCCTTAGTCGGGCTTGGATTCCCTGGCAAAGCCGGGGGTCTGGCCGCGACGCTTTTCGCGCCGCAGGTAGATGCGATCGGGTCCACCGTTCGGCCCCGGCGGAAGGATGGTAAACAGCTCGAACCCGTCGTCGGACAGCTGGTTCGCTTCTTCGACGGTGTGGACCACCTTGTATTCGAACGGCATCTCAGCGCCTTAGCATAGCGCCGGGTCAGCCGAGCTCGCCGAGAATACGGGTCCCGGAGGCGCCGGCGACGATCGCCGCCCGGGCGATGCCGAAGAAGAGCCCGTGCTCGAGGACGCCGGGGATCGCATGCAGCGCCAGCCCGAGAGCCAGGTCGACGGTCCCGAAATTCGTATCGAGGATCAGGTTCTGGTTGTCGGTGCGGAAGGGCCGGCCGGCCACGATCCGCAGCTCGGGACGGCCGCCCAGCGACTCGATCGCGTGGCTGGTGGCCTGCCACAGAAAGGGCAGGACTTCGATCGGCACCGGTCCGCGGCCGAGACGGCCCACCAGCTTGCTCTCATCGGCGACCAGGACGAATCGGCGGCTGGCCGTCGCCACGATCTTTTCCCGCAGCAGCGCCCCGCCGCGGCCCTTGAGGCAGTTGATGGCCGGATCGATCTCGTCGGCGCCGTCGACCGCCAGGTCGAGTGATCCATCGAGCTGTTCGACGACTTCGATCCCGCCCGCCTCCGCCTGCCGACGGGTTTCGAGGGAGGTGACCACGGCCCGCACCGAGAGCCCGGCCTGCACCCGCTGGATCAGCCCGTCGATGAAGTACCGGGCGGTGCTCCCGGTCCCCAGCCCGACGATGGTGCCCGGCCTGACCAGCTCGAGTGCCCGCTCGGCCGCGGCTTGTTTATGTGCCTCGACTTCGGCGTTGGCGTTTGGCATTTACTTGATAGGAACGCTGGTAGGTAGAATCGGTGGGATGGCTGGGGTGATGGACAGCGTGCCGGGCCAGGTGGTCCGCAAGTTCCTCGAGGACCAGGCGCCGAACTGGGCGGCGCTCATCGCCTGGAACGCGCTGTTTGCCATGTTCCCGATCGTGCTTTTCGCCGCGTCACTGCTCGGTTTTGCCTTGAGCCTTTTCGGCGAGGCGAACGCCGCCGTCTACCGAACGATCTTCAGCGCTATCCCGGGTGACCCGCAGCAGCAGGCCCAACTCATCAAAGCCGTCAGCGGCGTGAAGAGCAATAGCGGCATCTTGTTCGTCGTCGGCGTGATTGGCCTTCTCTGGGGTGGTTCGGCGTTGTTCGGGTTGATGGAGCAGGCCTTCGCCGTGATCTATCACACCAAGCCCCGCGACTTCATCCGGCAGAAGCTGATTTCCGTCGGCATGGTCTTCCTCTTCACCGTTCTCGTGGGCGTTGCCGTGGGCACCTCGGCTCTTCTCCCCGCGCTCAAGCACATCCCCAACATTCCGACATTTCTCTACTCGGGCGTGGCGGCCTTCATGCTACAGGTGATCATCGGCGTCGCTGCGGGCTTTCTCCTGTTTCTCAGCATCTACTACGTGATTCCGAACCGCCGGCAACGGCTCCGCCAGGTCATTCCCGGCGCCCTGGTGGCCGGCATCCTCTTCGAAGTGATCACCCTGGTCTTCCCGCTGTATCTCTCTTTGAACAAGGGCATCAATCAGTACGGAGCCACCTTCGGGCTGCTCTTCGTGCTGATGACCTTCTTCCTTTTTCTCGGCATGGTCACGATGGTGGGCGTCGAGCTCAACAGCGTGATCTATCCAGTCCCGATCGATCTGCCCGGCAAAGACGCCCACGCGGTGGCGCCTCCCGAGTCCGGACCCGGGGCCGAACGACGGCGGCCGGCCCGCAATGGTCAGGCACCCAACGGCAGCCGCGGGATCCCCGCTCGGGCCGCCCTTGGTCTGGCGGTCGTGGCGTCGATCGCCGGTGTCCTGCTCGGCCGGCGAAGCGCCGGCAACGATTGAAACCCGAACTACACTAGTCGGGTGGCGGTTGAAGCCCTAACTCCGAGGCCATCGACGGCTAAGGAGGCGTCCCCGGGCCGCGCCTGGTGGATCGAGCCGGCGCTCACCGTCGTCTCATACTCGGCCTTCGTCATCTACGCCACCTGGTCGGTGTTCGACCAGATCAACGTCACCTTCTATCCGTATGTCTCACCGTTTTTCTCCACCTGGCTGGGCGTCGGCCTGATCAGGATCCCGATCATCGCCATCCTGCTCCCAATTCTCGCGGTCATCCCGCTCGGCCTCCGCGGTAGCTGCTACTACTATCGAAAGTCGTACTTTCGATCCTTCTTCTGGGACCCACCCGCCTGTGCCATCCAGGAGCTGAAGCGGGGAACGTATCGCGGTGAGACGCGCTTTCCCTGGGTGCTGAACAACTACCACCGCTACTTTCTCGTGCTCAGCTTGATCGTGCTGGTCTTTCTCTGGGTCGACGTCGTCCGGGCATTCACCTATCACGGGTCATTCTTCATCGGACTCGGCTCCCTGATCATGCTGGTCAACGTGATCCTGTTGAGCCTCTACACGCTGACCTGCCACTCGCTCCGCTACCTGATGGGTGGACGGATCGATGCCTTCTCCCGGGTGCGCTTCGGCACGATCTGGCACCGGATCGTGCGGTTGTTGACCTGGGCAAATACCCGCCACGGCCTCTATGCATGGATCAGCATGTTCTCCGTCGCCCTGACGGACGTCTATGTGCGGCTGCTGATGGCCGGCATCATCCACGAGCCGAGGTGGATCGCATGACCGAGACTTACGAGACGCGGACGACCGACGTCCTCGTGATCGGCGCCGGCGGCGCCGGGCTGCGGGCTGCGATCGAGGCCGCCGCGGCCGGGGCGCGGGTCGCCATCGTCTGCAAGTCGCTGCTCGGTAAGGCGCACACCGTCATGGCCGAGGGCGGCATCGCCGCGGCACTGGGGAACGTCGACCCCGACGACAACTGGCAGGTCCACTTCCAGGACACCATGCGAGGCGGCCAGCTGATCAACAACTGGCGGATGGCGCAGCTGCACGCCCAGGAGTCGCCGGACCGGGTCTACGAGCTGGAGACTTACGGCGCGATCTTCGACCGGACGCCTGACGGCCGCATCCTGCAGCGCGCTTTTGGCGCGCATACGTACCGGCGTCTCTGCCACGTGGGCGATCGCACCGGCCTGGAGATGATCCGCAGCCTGCAGGATCGCGTGGTCCAGCTCGGCATCGAGGTGCACATGGAGGTGACGCTCACCCGCCTGTTGAAGGATGGCGAGCGGGTGGTGGGCGCCGTCGGCTACAACCGGATCGACGGGCGCTTCGTGGCCTTCCGCTCGAAGGCTGTCATCCTGGCGACCGGCGGCTGGGGCCGCATCTTCAAGGTCACCTCGAACTCCTGGGAAGGCACCGGCGACGGCGTCGCCATAGGCTTCGACGCCGGGGCCGAGGTGCTCGACCCGGAAATGGTGCAATTCCATCCGACCGGCATGGTCTGGCCACCCGGGGTGCGCGGCATCCTGGTGACCGAGGCGGTCCGCGGCGAGGGCGGCTATCTGAAGAATTCCGAGGGCCAGCGGTTCATGCTCGAGTACGACCCGAAAAAGAAAGAGCTCTCCTCGCGCGACGTGGTGGCGCGATCGATCTACAAGGAAGTCCAGGCAGGCCGGGGCACCCAACATGGTGGTGCCTTCCTCGACGTCACGCACCTGGGCGCCGAGAAGGTCAAGACCAAGCTGCCCTCGATGTACGAGCAGTTTCTGCGGCTGGCCGACGTCGACATCACGAAAGAGCCGATGGAAGTTGCGCCGACCATCCACTACGCCATGGGCGGACTTCGGGTCGAGGCCGAGACCGGTGCGACTACGCTGCCAGGGCTCTATGCCGCCGGCGAGGTGGCCGCCGGGCTACACGGCGCCAACCGGCTGGGTGGAAACTCGCTGTCCGACCTGCTCGTGTTCGGCCGGCGCGCCGGCGCTGCCGCGGGGGCCTACCAGCGGGAGGTCGCGCTCGGGTCCATCGACGAGCGGCAAGTCGCTGAGGAACAACAACTGCTCCTGCTGCCGTTCAGCGTCGACGGCAAGGAGAACCCGTACCTGTTACAGCAGCAGCTCCAGCAGGCGATGCAGGAGGACGCGGGGCTGGCCCGCGACGAGAAGGGTCTCAAGCGCTGTCTGAACACCATCCTCGAGCTGCGGCAGCGGGCCGCCCGCGTCCGGGTACCCGGCTCGCGCCGCTACAACCCGGGATGGCATACGGCCCGCGACCTCCGTTTCATGTTGACCATTGCCGAGGCGATCGTCCGCGCGGCCATCGAACGTCGTGAGAGTCGGGGGGCCCATTGGCGATTGGACTACCTGGAGAAGGACTCGGCCCTCGGGCGGGTGAATTTCATCGCCTACAGCGACCGCGGCACCGTGAAGCTGCGGCAGCGACCGGTTGAGCCGATGCCGGCGGAGCTGGCAAAACTCTTTGAGGAGCCGGCATCGAAGGCCCCGGCGCCACCGGAGGCTCGGCGCATCCCCGCGTGAAAAACGGCTCGATCGTCCTTCAGGTCTTTCGCGGCGAAGATTCGGCTGGTCAGGAAGTGCGATTCGAAGTCCCGGCGGTCGAGGGCATGGTCGTGCTCGACGCCATTCATTACATCCAGGCGAACCATGCCAACGACCTGGCCTGCCGCTGGAACTGCAAGGCCGCGAAATGTGGGTCGTGCAGCGCGGAGATCAACGGCCAGCCACGGTTGATGTGCAAGACCCGGGTCGACGAGTATCCGGACCAGGAGATCCACGTCTGGCCGATGCGGACCTTCCCCCTGATCAAGGATCTGGTGACCGACGTCTCATGGAACTACGAGGTCAACAAGCAGATCCCTGGTTTCACCCCGCGGCCGAACGAGCCGGTCCCCTACCGGATGCTGCCGGAAGACACCGAACGCGTCTACGAGTACCGCAAGTGCATCGAATGCTTTCTTTGCCAGGACGTCTGCCACGTCTTGCGCAACCACGACGACAAGTCGCTCTACTACGGGCCGCGCTACATGGTTCGAATCGCCGGCCTCGAGCTGCACCCGCTCGATACCGAGCGACGCACGGGCCTGCTGCACGGCAAGGCCGGGGTCGGCATGTGCAACATCACGAAATGCTGCCAGGAGGTATGCCCGGAGCACATCAAAATCACCGACAATGCCATCATCCCGTTGAAAGAACGCACGACGACGGACGTTTATGATCCCGTGGCCTGGATCGGCCGGAAACTGCGGCCCCGGCGCGATGAATTGGCGGCCGGTCAGCCGACCGGTGCGCTGGGAACCGTTCGCGCTCCCCAGCGATTCGCCGTCAAGGATGTGATCCGACTCAAGTCAGGCGACCGGCCCATGGCCCGCGTTGGCACCGTGCTGCCCGATGGAAGGCTGGAGATCTGGGTCCTGAAAATGAAGGGTACCCAGCAGCACTGGAAGGGTCCGAAGACGATCGACGCCAGCGACGTCATCAACAACTACGGCCCGTTGGACGAGGTCGGGATCGGCAGCAAGCTGGTGGAGCAGTACATCAGCGAGGACCACGCCCACTAAGCCTCCCCAATCCCGGCCACGGTGTTGGCCCGACTGTCCTGCCAGAGGAGCGCGTGCAGGTAACCAAGCCGGACGAATCGCCCTCCAGGGAAAACGGAATCATAGATCCGCTCGAACTCCTTCCGGTTTAGAAAGCGATCGCTGGCCAGGTGATCGAGCCAGGGTCCGCTGATCTGAAACTTAAGAAGCCATGCTGCATCGCGACGACCAAGGCGCAAGACATCATCCGGAAATCGCTGGACGGCACCCGCAATATGCCGCCACCGCGCTACCGTCGGACGCGGCGCCACGTTGTCGATCAACACGATTCGACCGTGGGGCTTTAGGAGTCCGCGCACGTGCGTCAAGGCTGCGGGCAAGTCTGGTACATGGTGCAGCGTGGTCGAGCTGAAGATCAGGTCGAATCCCTCGGCATCGTGAAAGGACCTCAGGTCCTGGACACGATACTCGATGTTCGGCCTCGATCGCCTGAGGCGGGCGATCGCGATCAGCGGCTCGCTGATATCGACGCCAATCACCTGGTCAAAGCGCTCCGCCAGGACGACCGTGAAGCGCCCGGAACCGCATCCGAGATCAACCGCACGGCGAGCATACTCCGCCAGTGAATCGACCAGCCACGACATATGGGCCGGTTTCGACAGACTTGCGAATCTGTCGTAGTCGGCCGCGAATCCGTCGAACGATTGTGTCATGCCCCGTGCGGTAATGAGATTGGGCCGTAGTTTCCGTAACGCGAACCAAGTGACGGGCCTGGGCACATGCATCAAACTAGCCTGAAAATATGGGCGACGTTGAAGGTGGCGCTACCGAGGCGATGATCGATGCCGCCGAGAATCGGCTCGGCCAACAGTTCCCCGAGGACTACCGCACCTTCCTTAAGTCTGAGAACGGCCTCGCGAAGTGGTTTGGCGACGTCTACCTCTCCCTCTACACAATCGAGCAAGTGGTCGAGCTCAACGAGATCCACGAGCATCTCGCGTATCAGCCGGAACTAATCCACATCGGCTCCGACGGCGGAGGCGAGGCAATCGCCTTTGACTTCAGACAGGACCCACCATCCGTGATCCTGGTCAACCTTGTGTCAACCGACTGGAGTGAGGCCATCCTGCAGGCCGAGTCCTTCACCGAATTCATGGATCAGCGCAGGCTGGGAGAGGAACTGCGATGGCGACGTGGTGATCCCTAGGCCACGAGTCGACCTACTTGTACATCTGCGCCTCTCCGACGACGCCAGCGGCGCTGCCGCTGAACGCGACGCCCTGTTCCGGCTTGACGAGGCCAGCGACAATCGTTTTGGCGAGGAGTACGACGGCAGCGACGTTGACGAAGGTCCCTTTGGGACGAGACACCCGGTCTGCGGCTTGCTATTCTCGCCTCATGAGCGCACCCGGCATCCACATGAGAAGGTGACCACGACATGAGGTTGACGACCACGACCAACGTTTCGGTGGACGGCGTGATGCAGGGGTTGGGCGGACCTGACGAGGATCGCAGCGGCGGCTTTGTGCGCGGCGGATGGGCCATACCCCTTCTCGACACCGAAACCGGGGACTATCTCAACCAGGTCTACGGCGGCGCGGCCGCGTTTCTCTTTGGCCGGCGGACGTATGAGATCTTCGCCGGCTCCTGGGGAGCGATGGCCGATCCGAGCACGAGCCCGATCGCCGCCGCGCTGAACAGCCGGCCCAAGTACGTGGCATCGACCAGCCTCGCCGATCCGCAGTGGGCGGGCACGACTGTCCTGCACGGCGACGTCGCCG
>VBDZ01000255.1 GCA_005881215.1 Chloroflexota bacterium
CCGTCAACCGGTTGCTGAAGGGGTTCCAACAGATGCAGCAGATGATGAAGCAGATGGGGAAGGGGAAGCACATCAAGGGATTGCCCATCGATCCCGCCCAGCTCTTGCGAAGTTAAAGGAGGTTGGACTTGTCCGTAAAGATTCGTCTACGGCGCATCGGCGCAAAGAAGCATCCGTTCTATCGGCTGGTGGTGGCCGACACCCGCTCACCACGTGATGGCAAATTCATCGAAATCCTCGGCACCTATGACCCGATGACCGAGCCGGTCAAGCTCAACATCGACCAGGAGAAGGTCAAGGCCTGGCTGAAGAAGGGAGCGCGGCCGTCGGATACGGCCCGGGCCTTCCTCATCGACCTGGGGTTGGTTCCGAAGGAATCCGCCAAGAAGCGGCCGACCAAGCCCTCGAAAGCGGAAGCCGCCGCTGCTGCCGCCAAAGCCGGCGCATCGGAGCCAGCCGCGGCTTCGCCAGGCGGCGAGACGGCCGCCGCGACCAAGGGGCCATAGCGGTGCACGACTACACCGACCTGGTGAGCTACATCATCAAGGCGATGGTGTCGAAGCCGGAGGATGTCAAAGTGGCGATGGTCGAGGGCGAGCGCACGAACCGGGTCGAGGTGACGCTCGCGACCGATGACGTTGGCAAGGTGATCGGCCGCGGCGGCCGAAATATCGACGCCATCCGCGCGGTGGTGCGCGCGGCGGCGCTGAAAAACCATGACCGGGTGATGGTCGAGATCGTGTGACCGAAGCCGAGCCAGCGCTGCGGATCGGCCGCGTCCTGAAAGCCCACGGGGTCAAAGGAGCGCTGCGGATCGAGCTGCTGACCGACTTTCCGGACCGATTTGCCCCTGGCAATGAGGTCGAGGTGGCAGGCCGGCGTCTCACCGTCGTTCGAGCCGAGGGCCAGGACGGTGGACTACTGGTCACCTTCAACGGCATCGACGATCGCGGCGCCGCGGAGCTGCTGACCGGCGAGTACTGCACCCTGCCGCTGTCCGAGGCACGCCGGCTGCCGGCCGACCGCTTCTATCATTTTCAACTCGTCGGTCTGAAGGTCCTCGAGGCTCGCGACGGCCGCGAGATCGGCCGGGTCGCCGAGGTATTGACCTACGAGGCGAATGACGTGCTACGAGTGACCAGCGGCGACCGCGAGATCCTGATTCCGATGATCCGCAGCGTCGTCCGGTCGATCACGCCGGATCAAGGCGTCATTACGGTCGACCGGCCGGAGGAAGCCGAGGGGTGATCGTCGAGGTGCTCACCCTCTTTCCGGAGCTGTTTCCCGGACCGCTGAGTTCGGGCGTGACCGGCCGAGCACTGGCCGGCGGTCTGATCACGTTGCGCGTTCACAACCTGCGCGATTACACGCACGACCGGCATCGGCAGGTGGATGACGTCCCCTACGGCGGCGGTGCCGGGATGGTGCTCAAGCCGGAGCCGATCTTCGAGGCGGTCCGGGCTCGGGGCGGCAAGGGGCCCGTGATCCTGCTGAGTCCGCAGGGTGAGCGGCTCACGCAGCAACTGGTCAGGGAACTGGCGGCGAACGAGGATCTCTACCTGATCTGCGGCCGCTACGAAGGGGTGGACGAGCGCGTCGCGGCGCACCTCGCCGATCGCGAGATCTCGATCGGCGACTACGTGCTGACCGGCGGCGAGTTGCCGGCGATGGTGCTGATCGACACGGTCGGCCGGCTCCTCGCGGGTGTGCTCGGATCCGAGGACTCACCAAAAGACGAATCGTTCGCCGAAGAGCTGCTCGAGTATCCGCACTACACGCGGCCGGCGGTCTTCGAAGGTCATGCCGTCCCCGAGGTACTGCTCTCCGGCCACCATGCCGAAATCGAGCGCTGGCGGCGGGCCCAGGCGTCCGAACGAACTCGCCGGCGCCGCCCCGACCTGCTCAGCAAGCGCGAGCGATAGGGCAAATCGCGCGGCCAATGGTATCCTTGTACGCCGTGTCTAACGTCATCGATCTCCTGCAAGCCGAGGCCAAGCGGGATAAGGTGCCAACCCTGACCCCCGGCGACACCGTGAAGGTGCACGCCCGGGTGGTGGAGGGCAATCGCGAGCGGGTGCAGATCTTCGAAGGGATCGTGATTGGCTGCCGCGGCAGCGGCACCAAAGAAGCGTTCACCGTCCGCCGCATCGCCCACGGGGTTGGCGTCGAGCGCAGCTTCCTGCTGCACTCCCCGCGCATCGACCGAATCGATGTGGTTCGGCACGGCAAGGTGCGCCGGGCCAAGCTGTATTACCTGCGAGGGAAAGTTGGGAAGAGCGCCCGTATCCGGGAGAAGCGTCAAGCCGTTGCCAGCGCCGTCCCCGCCGACCGAGAAACCGCAAGCGAAGAAACGCCCGAAACCGCCGAAAGCTGACCGAGACCTCTGGGTCTTCGAGCGGCAGGCGTTCGGGCTGGGTTACGCGACGGTTGCCGGCGTCGATGAGGCAGGGCGCGGACCCTGGGCCGGGCCGGTGGTGGCGGGCGCGGCGATCATGCGGCCCTACTTTCATTGCGAGGGCATCAACGACTCCAAACTGCTGACCGCGGAGGAGCGCGACCACTATTACGACTGCATCCTCGAGGGCGCCGAAGCCTGGGGGGTCGGCACCATCGAGGTTGACGAGATCGATCGGGTGGGCGTGTCGCGGGCGAACCGCTGGGCCATGGGGATTGCGCTCCAGCAACTCGGCCGGCGGATCGACTACCTGCTGATCGATGGCTTCTTGCTGCCCGAGGCGCTGACCCCGCAGCTGCCGATCGTCAAGGGCGACCGGCGCTCGATCTCGATCATGTGCGGCGGCATCCTGGCCAAGGTGACCCGCGACCGGCTGATGATGCGAATGGCGGCGAAGTTTCCCGGGTATGGC
>VBDZ01000158.1 GCA_005881215.1 Chloroflexota bacterium
CGGTCTTCTCGCCGAACGGCAATACGCTGTATCTCCATGAAGGGGGCACAGGCGCGCTCCATGTGGTCGACCTGGTCCACCAGACGATCGTTACGTCGACGAAGGTTGCCACGGTCGACTCCAACCCGTTGGCCTGGCTCGGATCACTGCTGGTCACGCCCGCCTACGCCGGCGGCATCGACCGAACAGCCGCCGTGTCCCCGGACGGCGCCTGGCTGTATGCGATTGGCGACTTTGGAGCGCGGGGTGGCGTGTCACTTGTCCATCTGCCGGACGTGAGTGTGAAGGGTCGATGGTTACCCGATGTCTCGTTCAACTCGGTCTGGGTTTCGGCCGACGGGCGGACGATCTATCTGCTCGGTAACGGGGATGAGCTGCGCGTCCTCCGGGCGGACGGCTCCCAGGTCACGAAGCTCAGCCTGCCCGCAAACACCTTCGGCTTCATCGTGCCGACCATTCCATAGCTCTCGACAGAGCTATCTACCGGCCCGCTGGACCGATCGTCAGCTTGCGGTCCGCCACGGGTTATCACTAATCCTTGGGCCGGTCCATCGACTTGGGCGCCGCAAGCCACTTTTCGGTGAAGCGCCTTTGCTCCGCGACGGTTGCGATGTCCTCGATCGGCGCTGAGTCAAAGATGTCGACAAGGTCGTCAATGGAGGCCCGCCGGCCAACCTGAAGAACGTAGGCTTTCAAGCCGCCACCCATGTCCCGCGCCATTCCCGACGGCCAGACATTAAGCCGGGCCCCATTACAGCAGAGCCGGATCCCCTCGCGGTCCAGTTGCGTCCGCACGCGGCAGAGGCACTCAAAGACGTCGGAGGCCTCGGCCGTTTGTGCGCCTATCTCGGGCGCCGCCAACTCAAGGCGATAGCCGCCCGTACATGTCGAGATACGAGCATTAACAACGAACGAGCGTCCCGAGGAGTCGGTGGCGATGATGACCCTTTCTTCGGGCGACACGAACAAAGCCTAATGATGGTCGATTAGTGTCCGCCAGGCACGATTTCCCGAATCGCATATATATCTCAGACCAGAGTCCGGCAACGCCTGGGCTTAACTACTCGTGTCTGTCCTTTGGCCCGAATTCAGTCCGCCCGAAGATCCATCCTCTTGGCCACGTAAGGCCCGTCGCCGCAGCCAACCGCTGCACGCGGTCGGGCGAGGCACCGCGACTTAGCGCCCACCGCCTCCACTTCGGCACTGTCCGCGACCACCATAACCAAGCCACGCCGCAGCCCACTAGACCTCCTATCAGCAGTCCAGTTAGCGCAAACCAAACGTAGCCGCCTAGTCCGACCACGCCGATGATGGCAAGCACGGGCCCCGTGACCAAAAGGTGGCCGACGACTATCGCTTTGGCGGCGCTGAGGCCCTGGCCATCACTGGACGAAGCGTCCGGAGGCACCCGTGGATGCTAGCAATCGCACAGGAACGACTGTGCACTAACGAAAGAGCGCGTCGAGGCCGTTGAGCAGGCGCGGGTCGGTGGCCGACCACGCAACGGAATAATCGGGACGCTCCGCAAAGCCGACACCCTGGCATCCTCGTCGCTCGACGTGAAGACTTCGACTATCGCCATCCGCGTACGAAAACCGCACCTGGTAGTAGGAACCGTCGTCGAATGGGCAGTTTATAGTGCCGCTCGGAAAGAGAGGCAGGCTATTGGCGTCGATTACCAACCGGGCGACTGTGGAGCTGTTTGTTTCCGTGACTACGTGGTCGGGCGGAGGTGGTGGAAAGCCAGCCGTTGGTCCGAAGCGTGCAACCGTCACGGCATTCGGCGTTCCCAGCACAAGGGTGGCCTTCGGCGGGTTCCGCAGCGAGCCGAAGAACAGGCCGACGACCCCGGCCAGCACAACAGCCGAGGCCAGCAACGCTCGAGAACCCCATTTCGATCCGCGCGGCGTTGACCCCTGCGTCCCAGCGGACCACTCCAGCGCCATGGCGGGGAGTATGACGCGTCCGACGCAAAGAAGTACCGGACTTAGAGGTCGAGCTCTTTGGCGATGATCTCGCGCATGATCTCGTTGGTGCCCGCCCCGATCGGGCCCAGGCGGGCATCGCGCCAGGCGCGCTGGATCGGGTACTCCATCATGTAGCCGTAGCCGCCGTGGATCTGTAGCGCGCGGTCCGCCACCCGGACGTCAGCCTCCGTCGCGGCGATCTTGGCCATCGAGACCTCTTTGGTGCAGGGCAGCTGTTGCGAGTGGAGCCACAACGCGTAATAGGTCAACTGCCGGGCCTGTTCGATCAGCAGCGCCATGTCGGCGATCTCATGGCGGATCACCTGCATCGAGCTCAGCGTCTTGCCGAATTGCACCCGGTTGGCCGCGTACTCCACGGCTAGCTCGAGACTTCGCTGGGCGGACGCCACGGCCCCGATCGCGATCCAGAGCCGCTCCCATTGGAAGTTTCCAACCGCCAGACGAAAGCCGTTGTTCTCTTCGCCCAGCCGGTTCTCCACCGGCACGCGGCAATCCGCAAACACCAGCTCCGCCGTATCCGATGCCCGCCAACCCAGCTTATCGAGCTTCCGTCCGACGCTGTACCCCGGGGTGTCGCGCTCCACCACCAGCAGCGAGAGTCCGTGGTGGCCGCCTTCCGGCTTGCTCCGAGCCAGCACCACGACCAGGTCGGCGTTGACGCCGTTGGTGATGAACATCTTGGTGCCATTCACGACATACGCCTCACCGTCGCGGCGGGCGGTGGTCTCCACGTGGGCGATGTCCGAACCGCCGGACGGCTCCGTCACCCCGAGGGCCACGATCTTTTCGCCCTTGATCGCCGGCGCCAGCCAGCGCGTGCGTTGGGCCTCGGTGCCGAAGTCATTGATCGGCGGGGTCGCGATCGCGACATGGGCGCCGATGCCCGCCGCGACGCCCCCGGAGCCGCAGCGTGCCAGCTCCTCGAACAAGACGGCCTCGTAGATGACGCCAGCGTGGGTGCCGCCATATTCCTCGGGATACTTGAGACCGAGCAGGTCGAGTGCCCCGAAGCGGCGGAACAGGTCGGGTGGAAATTGCCCTGCCGCTTCCCATTCATCGACGTGCGGGCGTACCTCTTTGTCGATGAAGCGCCGGACGGTGCCGCGAAACTCCTCGTGCTCCGGCCCGAAGAGGTGCGAGCGTGGCACTACGTCCGCCAGTAGTTGATGAACTCCGGGTACTGGGCGACCTTCTCCGTCGCGAGCTGATCGGGCAACCGCAGGAACATGCCGCGGGCTTCGGCGAGGACCGTCCCATCCTTGAGCTCCACCGCGCCCACCGCATCGATGGCGCCGTCGCGTTCGCGGGCGATCTCTCCCCACACCCGTAGCGGCTGATCGATCGGCGCCGGCCGGCGATAACGGATATCGAGCTTGCCGGTCATCAGCCACTCGCGCCGGAGCGCGCCCGTGCGGCTCATGGTCTCGTCGAGCATGGTGGCCAGCACGCCGCCATGGAGAACGCCAGGGAATCCCTGGAAACGTTCGGCCGGCAGGTAATCGGCAACGATCCGATCACCGTCCAGGTGAAAGGTCAGTTTGAGGCCGGATTCGTTGTGGTGGCCGCAGGCAAAACAGCGCTGGTATGTGGTTTGATCATTGAGTTTGTCGGGGTCTTGCACGGCCTTGGACCAGTCTATCAGCCGATCTGGAGGACACTGGAAGTTGGACCGACGCTCGGAGGCACTCGCGCAGCTGCTCGAGACGGCACTTTCGGAGCGGTTCGCCACGCCCGTCATCGAGATCCTGCAGGCGACGCCGATCCCGCTCGGCGTGGTGGAAGCCCGCGACCTGCGGGTGCTCGCCATGAACGACCTGATGGCGCAGCTGTTCCACCGGCCCGACGCGGCCGGGCTCACCATCTCCTCCCTGCTGCCGCCATCGCATCCGCTCTCGGATCCGCGGCCCTACCGCTCGGTCGGCGCGAACGGGCGGGCCTTTGCGGGCATGGTCGTCATCGACGGCCAGAGCTGGGAGTGGTTCATCCAGCCGCTGAAAGGCGAGGCCCAGTCGGTCGACCATCTGCTCACCGGCCTGGTCGCTCAGCCTGCCGCACCACTCGACCTGGACGTGGCCCGCTTACGCGAGATGAACGCCGCCAAGACCGAGTTCCTCAACCTGGCGGCTCACGAGCTGCGCACCCCGTTGAGCGTGATCCTCGGCTACGGGTCACTGCTGGCGCAGGGTGGCTTGAGCGAAGAGCACCAGAAGCTGGCCGGTGAGCGGATTTACCAGAAAGCCCGGCAGTTGAGTCGACTGATCATGGACATGAGCCTGGTCGGGCGCTTCGACGAGCTCGGCCCGACGATGGACCACGAGGACCTCGACCTGGTCGCGCTGGTCGAGCCCATGGTCAGGGAACAACAGCGCCGCTATGCCGACCTCGCCATCGACCTGCGCCTGGACGTGCTCGCGGCGCCGGTGCGCGCCAACGGCTACTGGCTGCACCTCGCGATCCGAGAGTTGCTCGACAACGCCGTCCGTTTTCGTCCCGCCCCCGCCGGGCGGATCGATGTTTCGATGGGCGCCTCGGATGACCGCTGGCGGGTCAGCGTTCTCGACGACGGCTTCGGAATCGATCCGAAGAATCACGGTCAGCTCTTCAGGCGGTTCGCGCGGATCGAAACCGAGGCGACCGCCCACCTGGTCGGCTTCGGAATCGGGCTCTACATGGTGCAGGAGGTCGCCCGGGCCCACGGCGGCCGGGTCACAGTTGACAGCCGCCCCGGAGCCGGCAGCGAGTTCGCGCTCGAGTTGCCCAAACGTGATAGCGCGGCCGTATGACATTCGGGAAGGCTCCGATCTATAGTTGAGGCGTCCGTTGGAGGACTGCCCCCATGCCAAAAGTGCTCCTGCTGGTGGCCTTCGCTTATCTGCTTGGCTCGGTCCCGTCCGGCTGGCTGGTCATGAAGGTGTACCGCAACCAGGACGTCCGCAAGCTCGGCAGTGGCAACATCGGGGCCGCCAACGTATTCCGGGCCGGCGGTCCGGGCGCCTTCGCCGCCACCCTGGTCGCGGATGGGCTGAAAGGCTTCATCCCGGTGATGCTCGGGATTCTGCTCGGCCTGGGCGACCAGGAGATCGCGCTGGCCGCCATCGGGCTGGCCGCCGTGCTCGGCCATACCTGGCCGATCTATCTCGGGTTTCGGGGCGGCAAGGGCGTCGCCACCTCGGGTGGGGTTTTGCTCGCCCTCGCCCCGGTCGCGCTGGTGATCGCCGGCCTCAGCTGGTTCCTGGTCGTTCGGCTGACCCGGCTGGCCTCGCTCTCCTCGTTGATCGCCGTCGCGGTCGGCTTCGTTAGCTTGATTGCGCTTCATTTCGTCGGCTGGCAGGCCTGGCGCCCCGTAGGGTGGTGGGTGATTGCCCTCGGTGTCGCGCTCGTGGGGCTGGTTCTCTACCGGCATCGCAGCAACATCGGGCGGCTCGCCACCGGCCGTGAACTGAAGATCACGACCCACTGATGCCGGAACGCCCCGCGGCAACGCCGCCCCTGCGGTTCCTATTCTTTGGGGCCGGCGCCGTCGGGTCGCTGTTGGGGGCCCGGATCGCCCAAGCTGGCTGCGAGGTGACGCTTGTCGGTCGGCCGCCGCACGTCGAGGCCGTCGCCAAAGGGGGCGTCCGGATGGTGACCGCCGGTAAGGTCAGCAATCAGTCCGTGCTCGCCGCCCGGCCGACAATTGCGGAAGCGGGCGGTCCATTCGATTACGTGTTCCTGACGGTCAAGGGCTACGACACGATGGATGCGATCGAGCAGCTTCACCTTGTGCTTCACCCGGGAACCATCCTGGGGAGCTTCCAGAACGGCGTCGGCAACGAGGAGGCGATCGCGGCGGCGCTTCCCGATCAGGCCCTGGTGGCGGGGAGCCTGACGGTTCCGGTCAGTCTCGACGAACCCGGGACCATCCAGCTGCATTCGCGGCGCGGTGGGGTGGCGCTGGCGCCGGTATCGCCCGAGGTGAACGTTGCGCCGCTGGTCCGCAAACTGCGCCAGGCGGGGCTGAAGTCCCGCCGTTACACGGACTTTCGGGCGATGAAGTGGTCGAAACTGCTTTTCAACCTGCTGGGTAATGCCCAGAGCGCCATCCTCGACCTGCCGCCGGGCCATGTGTTCGCCGACAGCGAGCTCTTCCGCTACGAACGGGCGGCGTTCCTGGAAGCGGTAACCGTGATGCAACGGATGCGGGTGGCGGTCGTCGCGCTGCCCGGACTGCCGACGCCGGCGTTGCGCTGGGCGATGGGCCTTCCGCCGCTGCTGGCCCAGATGCTGCTGGAACCCCAGCTGGGCGGTGCCCGCGGAGGGAAGATGCCGTCGCTCTGGTGGGACCTGAGCCGCGGTCGGGGGAAAACGGAGGCCTCCTACCTCAACGGCGCCGTGGTCGATGCCGGCCGCCGCTTCGACGTCCCGACGCCTATCAACTCCGTGCTCTGGGCGATCCTCGAAAAGTCCACGAAGCTTCCCGCGGAATGGGAACGGTATCGCCGCCAGCCCGACCGGCTGAAGGCCCTGCTGCGCACGGCGATCCGTCTGTAGGCGGGCGGGCTAGAATTCTCCGTTGGGGGGATCTGGCAGGAAGAGGAGCCGCATGAAAAATACCGTTCGATTTGCCGTAACCATGGTGGCCGCGCTTGGATTGGGGGCGTGCGGCGGGACGAGCACCGCCGGAACCGGAACCAGCTCGGCGAGCACGATCAAGGCGGCCTGGATCTACGTCGGGCCGATCACGGATCACGGGTGGACCCAGGCTCACGACGAGGGACGAAAGTACGTCGAGCAGCAGCTGGGCAGCTCGGTGCAGACCACCTACAAGGAGAACGTGCCGGAAGGACCGCAGGTCGCCCAGGTGGTTGAAGACCTGATCCGAGACGGAAACAAGATCATTTTCGGCACGTCTTTCGGCTTTCAAGATGCGATGTACGCCGAGGCGCAGAAGCACCCCGACGTCAAATTCGAGCAGGCGACTGGCACCAAAACGGCCGCCAACATGGGCGAGTACTTCGGCGCCGCGGAGGATGCCGATTACCTGACCGGGATGGCGCTGGGAGCGGCCAGTAAGAAGGGCAAGATCGGCTTTGTGGCGCCTTTCCCCATCCCTGAAGTCATCCGCGAGATCAACGCCATCACCCTGGGCGCCCAGACCACCCACCCGGGTGCCACCGTTCAGGTCGTTTGGACCAACACCTGGTTCGACCCGACCAAAGAGAAGCAGGCCGCGCAGAGCTTGCTCTCGCTGGGCGTGGACGCGATCGGCCAGGGACAGGACAGCCCGGCCACCGGCGACGCCGCCAAGGCCGTCAATGTCCCCTGGAGCGGATATGACTCGGACCAGTCGTCCTACGCTCCCAACATCTGGCTGACCGGAACCGTTTATCACTGGGGACCCTACTACACCAAGCGGGTGAAAGCCGCGATGGATGGCAGCTGGAAGTCGGACAACTACTACGGCAGCATCGCCGACGGGATGATCGGCCTCGCCCCCTATGGGAGCTCCGTGGCGCAATCGGTGCAGTCGCAGATCAACGCCAAGATGGAGGCGCTCAAGAGCGGAAGCTTCTACGAATTCAAGGGTCCGTTGAAGGACCAGTCCGGCGCAGTCAAGGTCCCATCCGGCACGAAGCTGAGCGTGAGCGATCTGTACGCGATCGACTGGTTCGTGCAGGGGGTCATCGGCAGCCCGAAAGGCAGCTGATCCCGTAGCCATCAACGCTGAAGTGGTCACCGCTGGGCAGGTTCCAGCGGTGGCCATGCGGGGGATCACCAAGCGTTTCCCCGGCGTGCTGGCCAACGACCAGGTCGACTTCGAAGCCCTGCCGGGCGAAGTTCATGCCCTGCTCGGCGAAAACGGGGCCGGCAAGTCAACGCTTTCGAATATCCTGACCGGGCTCTACCGTCCCGACGAGGGCGAGATGTTGCTCTATGGCAAACCGGCCACCTTCCACGCGCCGCGGGACGCGATCGATGCCGGAGTCGGCATGGTCCATCAGCATTTCCGGCTGGCCGCCTCGTTCACCGTCGCCGAGAACCTGGTGCTGGGACACCGTGACGCCGCCGACCGCGGGCTGCTGTTAGAGCCGCGCGTGGTCGAGGGCCGGATCGCCGAGCTCTCGCGCCGCTACCGAATGCCGGTCAATCCTCGGGCGCGCATCTGGCAGCTGTCAGTCGGTGAGCAGCAACGCGTCGAGATCCTCAAGGTCCTGTATCGCGGCGCCCGCATCCTGATCCTCGACGAGCCGACCTCGCAGCTCACGCCCCAGGAGGCGGATGACCTCTTCCAGACGCTTCGGCTGATGGCGGCGGAACAACGCACCATCATCTTCATCTCGCACAAGCTCGAAGAGGTGATGGCGGTCTCGAACCGGGTCACCGTACTGCGACGGGGGAAGGTGATCGGCACCGTGATGACCGGGGATACGAACACCCGTGAGCTGGCGCGAATGATGGTCGGCCGTGATGTGGTGTTTACCCAGAAGAAACAAGGCCCGGCGCAGGCGGAGCGGCAGGTCGCGCTGGAGCTGCGCCAGGTCAGCGCCACCGGGGACCTGGGAACGCCGGCGCTGCACAACGTCAATCTGACGGTGCACGCCGGTGAGATCGTCGGAGTGGCCGGGGTAGCGGGTAACGGCCAGCATGAGCTGGCCGAGGTGGTCACCGGCATGCGCCGAAGAACGAGCGGCCAGGTGATCGTGACCGGCCGGCCGGCGCGCGGCAGCAATCCGCTGGAGGCGATCCGGCGTGGCATCGCCTACGTGCCGGACGACCGTCTCGGGACGGGGGTCGCGCCCTCGCTCAGCGTGGCCGAGAACCTGGTGCTCAAGGCCTTCCGCCGGCCGCCCATCTCTACCCAGGGGTTCCTGCATCCCCGGCGCATCCGGGCCAACGCGGTCGAGCTGATGCGCCGCTTCAATATCGCCGCGTCCTCACCCCAGACGCCGGCGCGCCAGCTGTCGGGCGGCAACATCCAGAAGGTCCTGCTCGCCCGGGAGCTTTCCAGCCACCCCCGAGTGCTGGTCGCCTGCTCGCCCACCAGCGGTCTCGACGTGGGAGCCACTGACACGGTGCGGGGGTTGCTGCTCGAGGCCGCCCGCGACGGGGTCGGCATTCTGCTGATCAGTGAGGACCTGGACGAGATCCTGGCTCTGGCCGACCGGATCGCGGTGCTCTACGGCGGACGGATCACCGGCATCGTCGAACGGCAGCACGCCGAGGTCGAGCAACTGGGGCTGATGATGGCGGGGGCGGCGACGAAATGATCCGCATCGAGCGCCGCCTGACCGAAAGCCGCTGGTTGGTGGCCGCGGTGCCCGCGGGTTCGCTGGTCGCGGCCGCCATCCTGTCCGGACTGATCCTGCTGGTGACCGGGCACGACCCGGTCGCCACCTGGTCGCGCTTGCTGGACCGCGGATTCTTCGCCCCGGGGGCGATGAGCGCCACCCTGGTGACCGCCACGCCACTGCTCCTGACGGGGCTGGCTGCTGCCGCGGCGTTTCGGATGCAGACCTGGAACATCGGGGCGGAAGGGCAGCTCTACCTGGGGGCGGTGGGCGCCTCGGGAATCGGCATCGCGCTACGGGACCAGTCGCCGTTTCTGGTCATCCCGGCCATGATCCTCGCCGGGATCGTCACCGGTGCCGCCTGGGCAGCGATCCCGGGGGTGCTCCGGGCTTACACCCGAACCAACGAGATCATCACCTCGCTGATGCTCAACTACGTCGCCGGGCTCCTGATGAGCTACCTGATCTTCGACAGTCACTCGTACTGGCGCGATCTCTCCACCTTTACGGCCCGCGTATTTCCGCAAGGAAAGTACCTGCCGGACGCCGCCAGCTGGCCGAACTTTCCCTTGGGCGGCATCGCGATTCCGTTGGGCTTCGTGCTGGGGATGATCGCGGCCGCGGTGTTGTGGGTCATCTACACCGCGACCCGCTTCGGTTTCGAAGCCCGCGTGATCGGCGACTCTCGCGCTGCGGCGCACTACGCCGGCATCCGAACCCGGCGCAAGATCGTGGCGGTGATGGCGCTGTCCGGCGCCCTCGCCGGGATCGGCGGCGCCAGCGAGATCGGTGACTTTCGGCACGTCCTCGACCCCCGCGGGCTGCAGCAGGCGAGTTTCGGCTACGCCGGCATCGTGGTCGCGGCCCTGGCCCGCCTCAACCCGTTCGCCGTCATCGTGGTCGCGATTTTGCTCGGCGGGCTGTCGAACGCCGGATTCAGCCTGCAGGGAGCGACTTTTCCGGCCGGGCTGGTCGGCACCCTTCAGGGATTGATCCTGTTTTGCGCCCTGGCCGGCGAGCTGCTCGTGCATTACCGGATTCGATTTGCCCGTCGGGCCGGGGCGGCTCCACCGGCGCCGGTGCCGGCGCGGGCGGAGATCGCATGATCAACAACACCATCCTGGTCGTGATCGCCGCCTCGGCGATCTCATATGGCACGCCACTGCTGTTCGCGGCGCTCGGTGAGCTGCTGGCGGAGCGCTCCGGCGTCCTCAACCTCGGGGTCGAGGGGATGATGCTGATCGGGGCCGTCAGCGGATTCTGGGCGGTCCAGACGGTGGGCGGCCCGGGCTGGGTCGTGCTACTGGCCGCCGTGGTCGTTGCCGCGCTGGCGGCGGCGGCCACCTCCTTGATTCACGCCGTCCTGACCATCAGCCTGCGGGCCAGCCAGATCGTCTCCGGCCTGGCACTGACGATCTTTGCTGGAGCCAGCGGCCTGTCGTCGTACATCGGGCACGTGGCGAGCCTTGGCGGAAAACCCGCCCGGCACGAGTTCGATGCCATCAATGTGCTCGGGCTGCAGGATACGCCGGTGATCGGCCCCATCCTGTTCCATCAGAATGCGCTGACCTACGTGTCGTGGGTGCTGGTCGTCCTGACGCTGCTTTATCTCTATCGCACCCGGCCTGGCCTCCACCTGCGGGCGGTCGGCGAGTCGCCGGCCACGGCCGACGCCATGGGGGTGAACGTCACGGCGTATCGGTACGTGCACGTCATGATCGGTGGCGCGCTGGCCGGCATCGGGGGCGCGTTTTTCAGCCTGGCGATCACACCGGGCTGGCTCGACGGGATGACGTCGGGCGCCGGCTGGATCGCGATCGCGCTCGTCATCTTTGCCTTCTGGCGACCGGAGCTGGCGCTGGTCGGTGCCTACCTGTTCGGTGCCTTCAGCAGCCTGGCCTTCACGCTCCAGGCCCGCCAGGTCCATCTCCCACCCGAGGTTTTTGCTTCCCTCCCCTACTTGATGACGGTCATCGTGCTCGTCCTCGTCTCAACCGGCTGGGCGCGCCAGCGGCTCGGCGCTCCCGCCTCACTGGGTGTTCCCTATGTGCGAGAAGAGCGCTAACCCTACGGCTCGTCGGCGGCGCCGCTGACGACGCCGGTCGCCGGTCGGGTCAGCAGGGGGATGGCCTCGCGAATGTACTCCGCGCCCGAGCCCAGCGTCCAAATCACTCCGACCAGCAGCGCCCAGACCGAAATCGTGAATGGTCCCAGCGGGCTCAACAGCCAGCTCCCGGGCGCCGCCTGGGCGCTCAGCCATCCCCCCATCCGCGCATCACCCTCCAGCAAAACCAGCAGAAGAGCGACGATGGTGATCAAGGTTTTCGCCTTGCCCCAACCGCCGGCCGGGATCACCACGCCGAGCGCGGCCGCAAAGCTCCGAAGCCCGGTGACGAGGAACTCACGGGCGATGATGACGGCGGCCATCCAGCCGGGGATGAGGTGAACCACCGCCAGCGCCACCAGCAAAACGGCCACCAGGATCTTGTCGGAGGTGGTGTCGAGATAGATGCCCAGTGGCGAGACCAGCCGGCGGCGGCGGGCAATCTCCCCGTCGAGGGTGTCCGTGATGGACGCGGCAATAAAGATGATGGCGGCGGCCAGGAATCCGAAACGACCGCCGGAGACCACGAGCGCATAGAGAATTGGCGCGGCCACGATGCGGGAGAAGCTCAGCAGGTTGGGCGCCGTCCACAGCGAAGGCATGGCGCCGTCAGCCCGGCCGGGTCGCGATGTGGAGCGCCACGATACCGAAGGTCATCCGCTCCACGGTCACCGGGTTGAAGCCCATTCCCACCAGGGTTGCGGCGAGCGCGTCCGGCGCGGGAAAGCCCTCCACCGTTTCGGCGAGGTAGCGGTAGGCCTGCCCATCGACGCGGCTGAACAGGCCGGCGACCAGCGGCATCAAGCGGCCGAGGTAGAAGCGATAGCCACCCATCAGCGAGCCCGAAGATGGCGCGAACTCCAGGATGACGAGCCGGCCACCCGGACGGAGCACCCGGTACATCTCCCGCAGGCCGCCCTCCCGGTCCACCAGGTTTCTCAGTCCAAAGCCGATGGTGACCGCGTCGACGCTGGCCTCGGCCTCGTCGAGCCGGCTCACGTCTCCCAGTCGAAAGTCGACCTGCGGCTCCCGGGCGCGAGCCAGCTCCAGCATCGACGCGGAGAAATCGATGCCGATCACGCGGCCGCCCGGGCGCACATAGGGGACCAGCTCGTGGGCGAGCCGCCCGGTGCCGGTGCAGAGGTCCAGCGCGGTCTGCCCCGGTCGCAGGCCGGCGCGCCGAGCGGCTCGACGCCGCCAGGCTCGATCGCGGTCAACCGAGAAGAGCCGATTCCGCGCGTCGTAATGGGGCGCGATCTGGTCGAACATCCGCCGGATCTGTCCGGCCTTTGCCTCCTGCCCCACGCTCACGATTATCGTTTGCGCGCTGGCCGGCGGTCATTTTTCGGGTGGCACCCCGATTGCCGGGCCCGGTCGACAGGAGTACGGTGATAGCGCATGGCGGACCTGGCGCGCCGGGTAGGACTCGGGCTGGCCGCCCGCGGCGATGTCAAAGACACCGCCGAGTGGGCGCGGCGGGCCGAGGACCTCGGCCTCGACTCGGTGTGGGTTCACGACAGCTATTTCGAGCGGGATCCGATCACCTACCTCACCGCGATGGGACAGCTGACGCGCCACATCGGCCTGGGCGCGGGCGCACTCAATCCGTACACCCGTCACCCGGTGGTGCTCGCCATGACCATGTCGGCGCTCGACGACCTGGCGCCACGCCGCTGCACGCTAGCGCTGGGTAGCGGTCTGCCACTCCGTCTCGCGCAAATGGCCATCCCATATGACGACACCGTCGCGCGGGTCTCGGAAGCGATCGACCAGATCCGCCAGCTCTGGCGGGGCGAACCGCTGCGACTCAACGACAAGGTGCCGCCGCTGCAACCGATGTTTCAGCCGCCGCACCGGATTCCGATCTATATCGCCGCCTATCGCACGCCCTTCCTCGACCTCTGCGGCCTGAAGGCGGACGGTTACCTGGGCCGGCCCGCCGAATCCCTCCCCGCCTACCAGAAGATGCGCGCCCGCGTCCTCGAAACGGCGGCGGCCAACGGACGGGCGGCCGGCGATATCGATTTCCGCGGCTACCTGCTCTGCCTGATCGATGACAGCCGGCGCGAGGCGCTCAATCGCGCCAAGCGCGAGCCGTTTGTCATCTACATGATGTCGGTCTTGAGCGACATCTCCATGAAACGCGCGGGATTCGATCCCCAGCTGCGGACCCAGATCGCCACCGCCTGGCGGGCCGAGGATTATCACCGCGCCGGCGAGCTGATTCCGGACGAGTTGCTCGACGCCTTCATCCTCTGCGGCACGGTTCCCGAAGTCGCGGCGCGCGCGGCCGCCTATCACGACGACGCGGGGATGGACGTGCCCCTGCTTCAGCCCATACTCCAGGAAGACTCGCAGGTCAACGCCGTGCTCGACGCGGCCGTGCTTTACGGGACGGCCCGGACCGGTGTCATCACACCACCCGCAAGCGTTGACCGTCCCCCACTTTCGGGGGAGGGTAGGGTGGGGGCATTGACCCACCGCGCTCGCGGCGCCTGGGAAGTGGTACGACCCTTCAGCTTCACCGCGTCGCTGCTCCCGGTCTCGGTCGGCGGCGCGATCGCCCTGGGGCAGGGGCGGATGCACTGGTCACTCTTTCTCGCCGCGCTCGTGGGCGGCCTCGCGCTGCACATCGGCACCAACGTCATCAACGAGATCTACGACGTCCGGCACGGCATCGATTCGATCACCTCACCGCGGATGTCGATGGCGATCCTCAAGGGCCGGATCAGCGAACGCGATGCGTTCGTCGTCGCCTGGTCGGGATTCCTGCTCGCGCTCTTGATGGGCCTCTATCTCACCGTCAACCGCGGCTGGCCGATCGTGCTGCTCGGCCTGATCGGGTTCATCGGCGGCTACTTCTACACCGCACCGCCCTTCCAGTACAAATACCGGGCGCTGGGATTGCCCCTGGTGTTCGTCCTGATGGGTCCGCTGATGGTGATCGGCTCCTATTACGCGGTGACCGGCGGATTCGATGCGAGCCTGATCGTTGTGTCCATCCCGGTCGGACTGCTGGTCACCGCCATCCTGCACGGCAACGAGTGGCGGGACGTGGCCGAGGACACCCGCCACGGCTTTACCACGCTGTCGGCCCAGGTCGGCCGTGAGGCCGCGCACTGGGTCTACGTCATGCTGGTGCTGGGCGCCTACGTCGCCCTCGGTCTCGCGGTGATGGTCGGCGCGTTACCAAAGCTCGCCTTGCTCACCCTATTGAGCCTGCCGCTGATGGCCTGGATCCTGCGCGACGCCGAGCGCGGGGCCGAGGGGCACCTGCGCGCGATCGCCATGATCGACCTGATGACGGCCCGGCTCCACGGGGCCTTCGGGGTGCTGCTGCTGGTCGGACTGGTCGCGGGATCGGCGGGCCGCTGAAGCGCGTCATCGCCGGCCTCGGCCTGGCCGGCGTGGTCTGGACGGCTGCCTTTCGTGGTCCCCGCTCGCGATTCTGGGCGCGGATGACGGTCGGAGTGGGCGCGCTCGGTGCCTATGCCATGCTGGCCGAGCCGGCGCTCCGACGCGAGCGGCCGCGGTTGGGCGACCTCGCCGGTGGATTGGGCTCGGCCGCCGCCCTCTATGGCATCTTCCTCGCGGGTGACCGGATGGCGAGGCAGATCATGCCGGCCGGGGAGCGCGAGATCGGCAGCATCTACGAGTTGCGCACCGCCGCACCCCGCCCGGCGATCGCCACTGCGCTCGCCCTGGTGATCGGCCCCAGCGAGGAGCTGTTCTGGCGCGGCCTGGTGCAGCGCAACCTCCATCGGCGATTCGGGCGTTTACGAGGCTGGCTGCTCGCCTCGTCGATCTATGGCGCCGTCCACCTCGTCTCCGAGAACCTCACGCTCACTGGGGCGGCCACCACCGCCGGGCTCTTCTGGGGCGCGCTCTACGCCCGCGACCAGCGATTGACCCCGCTGGTCGTCAGCCACATCAGCTGGGACCTCTGGATCTTCCTGGTCGCTCCCACCGGGTAGACTTCATGCCATTCTTACGGCTGCTGTGAAGCTCGGACGGGAGTTGGTCGGCGCCGACGCGATCCAGCGCCGCGTCCGTGAGATGGCCGCCGAGATCTCGCGCGACTACGCAGGCATCGACCAGCCATTGATCCTGCTCTCGGTGCTCAAGGGCTCGGTCTGCTTTGCGACCGACCTCAGCCGGCACCTCGAGGTCCCGGTGAACTTCGATTACGTCGCCGTCAGCAGCTATGGCGCCGGCACCGAATCCTCCGGGCACGTTCAGCTGCTCAAGGATCTGACCATGGACGTCGCCGGCCGCGATGTCTTGATGGTCGAAGACATCATCGACACCGGATTGACCACGACCTTCCTCTTCGAGCACGTGCAGCGCCACCAGCCGGCGTCGCTGAAACTGAGCGTCCTCTTGAACAAAGAGGAGCGCCGCATCAAGCCGGTGCCGATTGCATACAAGGGCTTCGACATCCCGAATCAGTTTGTGGTCGGTTACGGGCTCGACTACAACGAGCTCTATCGAAACCTGACCGCCGTTCACGTGCTGGAGCCCTAGCCGGCCGCGGGCGTACTCCTACTGGTTGGCGCCGCCCAGCAGTGAGCCGAACAACTGCTTCACGCGGTTGATCGGGATGGCAAAGCCGACGCCGACATTGCCGGCGATCGGGCTGTCGATCGAGTCGTTGATCCCGATCACCTGGCCCTGCGCATTGAGCAATGGGCCGCCGGAGTTCCCGGGGTTGATCGGGGCGTCGGTCTGGATCAAGCCGGTCAGCCCGGTTTCCTGATCGGTGCGATTGAGACCCGACACGATGCCTTCGGTCATCGTTTCGGCCAGCCCGAAGGGCGCGCCGATGGCGTAGGCGGTGTCCCCCACCCGGACCATGTCGGAGTTGCCCAGCGCCAGCGGATGGAGGCTGGAGCCGACGCCGGTGACGTGCAGCACCGCCAGGTCGGCGCTCGAGTTCGACTGGGTCACGCTGGCCGCCGCCGTCTGGCCATCCTTGAACGTCACCCGGATCTGGCTGGCCCCCGCGACCACGTGGGCGTTCGTCAGGATGTCGCCGTTGCTGTTCAAGACGATGCCGGAACCGGTCCCCTCGCCTTCGCGTCCGAGGCGGCCGGTCACGGTCGAGATGGTCACGACGCCCGGGGCTGCCTGCTGATACACCGCCGCGGCCGAGGTCGCCGGCGCCGACGTCGCTTGGGCCGCCGTCGATGACGAGGATCTGCCAGCCGTGGCCGGTGCCGCCGATTGCGTCCGGCTCAACATCATCTCGGCGCCGGCCGCGCCGCCGGCGACCCCGCCGACCAGGAAGAGCGCTGTGGCGACCGCGGTCCAGCGCCGGCCCGTGCCGCGCGGTGGCGGCGGCGGCGATGTCAATGGGGTGGCCGGCTCAGGGGAGCCGTATGGCATGGGCTCCGTGACCATCCACCAATGATGGGCTGGTTGGCTAACGAATCGATGACGCCGGCCTAAGAAGGCGCTAAGACTTTCGGGTCAGGACGCCTGCTCGGCGACCGGCTGGCTCGCGCCCGCCAGGGGACCGCGGCGATTGCGAAGCACCTCGCCGATGGTCTGACTCAGCAAACGCGGGAGAAGGCGAGCCTTCAGCAGATAGGCCGCGGCGTGCAGCCGTTCCGCCTCCTGGATCAACTCCGGATTGTCGTCTTCGGTAAAAACCACAACCAGCTGGTCGCGGGTGGTCTCATCGTCGCGCAGCGCGGCCAGCAATTCCAGGCCATCGAGTTGCGGCACGTGAATGTCGAGCAGCAGCACGTCCGGCTTGAGGGTTCGAGCCAGCTCCAGACCGGCACGCCCGTTCGCTGCGACCGCCACCCGGTAACCCTCCAGCTGCAACTTGAGCTGATAGAGCTCGGCGATATCCGGATGATCCTCGACCATCAAGACGCGGGGCTGGGGTGGCATGCTGTCCCTCCCGGGGGCATCAGCGTAGCTCCGAACTAAAGCCGGGTCAAGGCACTATTTTTGAGAATAAATGCACCACGGCAGGTGTCAGGTTTTTCCCACTGCCGACCACCGAATCACGCGACGTTCGGTGGACTTAGTGGCTGCAGCCGCGAGCGGTGCCGGCGTCATCGCCCGTGTCGAACGAACTTCCGCAGGAGCAGCTCGAAACCGCATTGGGATTGTGCACGGTGAAGCCGCCGCCCATCAGGCTATCCACGAAGTCGATCTCGGCGCCCTTGATGTAGCGGGCGCTCACCGAGTCGACGAACAGGCGAACGCCGCCGACCTCGGTAATGGCGTCACCGTCTTCCGGCTGATCCTCGAAGCCCATGCCGTACGACATGCCGGAGCAGCCCCCCGGCTGGACGAAGACCCGCAGCCCCATCTCGGGACGCCCCTGCTTCTGGAGCAAGTCGCGCAGCTGGGTCAACGCGGAGTCGCTAATCGAGATCAGCTGCGTGTCGATCATTTCCTGAGCCATGTGCGTCCATTATACGGCCGGCCTTCTCGAGTTCGGCCAGTTTCGAGTTGTAACGGGATTATGACGGAGGACCCTAGGGGAATTGCTGCCTGGCCAGCGGGCGCACGGCGTGGGTGTGCCCGACCGGCCGCCAGCGAAGCGCCACCACCGCGTCCTGGACGACCGCCAGGGTCTCGTCGGGCAGCCGGCTGGCCGTAACGCCCAGCGACTCCCCGGCGCGCGGCCGGACCCGGCGAATGCCATAGACGAAGCGCCGCCGGCCGCGGTGGGTGAAGAATGGCGGCTGATCGGGTTGACCGGCTCGCACCAGCCGCTCGATCTGTTGGAAGGGTTGGTCCCAGTCAAGCCCGGTCTGGCGCACCGGTGGCTCGTAGCTCTCCGAGTCACCGCGAGTGCGGATCGGCTGGGCCGCTCCGGTCTCCAGGGCAGCAAGGGTCTCGTCGAGGGCCGGCAGGCCTTCCGCCACCAGCCGCCGGGCGAGGGTCCCGGCGGTGTCATCCGCCGACACGGCGACCCGGCGCTGCGCCAGGATCGGCCCGGCGTCGATCCGCGGCACAGTGAGGTGCACCGAGATGCCCCCCTTCCGGTCGCCGTTCGCGATCGTCCAGTAGATCGGTTCCGGCCCCCGATGCCGGGGGAGCAATGAGGGATGGATGTTGAGCCATCCACGCTTCGGGACCGCCAGGGTTTCCGCCTTGAGGATCTGGTCGAAGCTGGCCATCACGACGACCTCAGGCTCATAGGCCTTAAGACAGCGGACAAACGCCTGCGCATTCGCGTCGGCGGTGACCTCCACCGGCCGCCCAAGGTGACCCGCGATTCGGGCAATCAGGTCCGGCTTCGGATGCGTCCGCTGCCAGCGCGCGCTGCAGACGGCCGCCACCAGGTTGGCGCGCCGCTCGATCAGGTGGAGCAGGAAGGCGGTCCCATAGTCGGACGGAATGCCAAAGAAAACCACCCGCGGTCCGTGTTCGTCCAGCGGCGGACCGTTATAGGGCGCGCGCGGGACCTCATCGACATCGATGGGCACCATCGAGAACTCCGGCTTCGACCAGATCCGGTCGGCGAGCTGGTCGAGCCAGGGATCGTCGAGCGCATGCCGGCGCGCAACCGCGGCTGCGGTCATGCCATCGCCTTGAGGACGACCGGCGGTCGCTGGGTCTGATCGCCGTACGCCCAGCCGAGCAGGTCCATGACATGGACGACGGGCAGGTCGTGTCCGGCGCGTTGCAGTCCCATGCTGATCTGGAGAATGCAGCCGGGATTCGCCGAGGCAATCACCTGGGCCCCCGAATCGACGATGTGCTGGACTTTCCAGCTGAGCGCCTGCTCGGCGATTTCCGGATGGGTCAGGTTGTAAACGCCCGCCGAGCCACAGCACCAGTCGGATTCCGTCATCTCCACCAGCTCGATCCCCGGAATCAACTTGAGTGCCTGCCGAGGTTGTCGATGGATCTTCTGGCCGTGTACCAGGTGGCACGGGTCCTGGTAGGCCACCCGCAGCCGGATTCGTCGCGCCGGCGCCCGCATCCCACCATCGATCAGGAACTCTGATGCGTCCTTGACGGTTCGCGAGAACGCGGCGCCGGCCTCGCGCCGCTGCGGGTCGTCGCGCAGCTGCAACTCATACTCCTTCATGTTCGAGCCGCAGCCGGCGGCGTTGACGATCACGGCGTCAATGCCCAACGCCGTGAACGCGTTCATCGTTCGCGCGGCCAATCGCGCCGCCGTCTTCGATTCCCCGGCGTGCGAGGGCAGCGCGCCGCAGCAGACCGGCTCGGCCGGAACCACGACGTCGTAGCCGTTGGCCGCAAGCGCCAGGGCGGTCCGGCGATTCGTGCCACGGAACATCTCGTCCTGGATGCAGCCGGTGAGGAGCCCGACCCGGCCACGGCGCGCGTCGAGGCCGTTCGTCAACGGCGCCAGCGCCGGGCGACGGGGCGCCGTGTCGCCCACCGGCGGAAAGGCCGCGAACTTGCCCAAGGGGAGAATCTTCCACGCCTGGGTGCGGCGCAGCAGCGCCGGCAGCCGCGCGGAGCGCGTCAGGCGATACAGCCAACCGGCGATCCGCAGGCGGCGCGGATGAGGCAGCAGGCCGTTGAGTAGCAGGGCGCGGATGGTTCGGTCCCGCCGGTTTTGCGGCGGGGTCAGCGCGCGCGCCATCTCCATCACGGCCCCGAACTGCACGCCCGACGGGCAGGCGGTCTCGCAGGCCCGGCAGTTGAAGCACTGGTAGATGTGCGCCTGAAAGCGAGGATCGTCGAAGCCGACCAGGCCGAGCGAGGCCTCCTTGATCTGCCACATCCGGCCCCGGGGGCTGTCGCCCTCGTGATGAAGGGCGCGGAAGGTGGGACATTTGGGCAGGCACAACCCGCAGTGGATGCAATCGCGCACCAGGTCCATGTCGATCCCGGCCGCCGGTGCCGGGACGCCGTCGCGTTCGAGCTGTCGCTTGAAATCCAGGGCCTCGGGCTGCAGCATCGTCGCCTAGATCCCGCCGACGAACCGGCCGGGGTTCACGATCCCGTTCGGGTCGAGGGCTTGCTTCAGCGCCCGCATGATGGGAAAGCCGGGCGGAGGCGGACCCCAGACGTCGAGGCCCGGCTTGACCGACGCCGGCGCGGAGAGGACGACCACCTGGCCTTCCTCGCCGGCCGCGGCCCGGAGTCCCTTGAGCCCGGTCGCCGCCGTCGCGGCCGGTAGCCGCAGGTCAACGATCCCGGACGCCGGCTGGGACAGCGTCTGCGCGTCGGCGGGAATGGCGGCCACCACCGCCGGAAGCTTCCCAACCGGCGTGATGGCGCGCAGCAACACGACCTCGTCCGGCGGAGCCGACCAATCGCGGGCGGCGTCCCAGAAGGCGGCGGGAATGTCCTGGCCTTCGACCCGACCGCCGGCGTCCCGCACGGCGCGGACCGCCAGGTCGCGTGCCGCATCGACCTCACGGCCATAACCTTCGAGCTTGAGTGCGAGCGCCCAGCGCCAATCCGCCGTCAACCCGCACGCCCAGAGCACGTGTCGGTCGATCACGATCGCCGCCGACGGCGCCAGGTACTGGCGCGCCAGGCTGGTGGCGGCGCCGATCGCGGGCAGGGCCGCGTCGAAATGGCCGAGGACGGTCGCCTGGGCCTCCGGACGAGCCTGGACCTTGAAGTTCACCTCGGCAACGACGCCGAGGGTGCCCAGCGCGCCGATGTGGAGCTTCATCAGGTCGTAGCCCGCGACATTCTTGACCACCTTGCCGCCGGCACGCGCCACCTTTCCCGACGGGTACGCCACGGCGATGCCGATCACCCAGTCCCGAACCGTGCCGTAGCGCGCCCGGCCGAGTCCGTTCGCATTCGCCGCCACCATGCCGCCCACGGTGGCACGCTCGGGACGCGGCGGATCCAGCGGGAGGCGCTGGCCCTGCGCGGCCAGCGTGGCCTGCAGATCGGTGAGTCGCATCCCGGCCTCGACCCGGCAGGTGAGGTCGGCGGGCTGGTACTCCAGCATGCGAGTCATGCCTTCGGTCGAGAACGCGATCTCGTAACGCCGTGGGACCGAACCCAGTCGCATCTGCGTGCCGCCGCCCCACACGATGACGGCGGCCGGCCCGAGGTCGCACAGGCGAAGGCCCGCCGCCGCATCCCCGGCATCCTCGGGCCGCATCACCTTTGACGGCAGCAGCCCGTCGACGCTCATCAGCCGTTGCTGCTCGACGCTGATCTGATGGCCGGGAAGGGGCTTGACCCGCGCCTCTATACCCACAGGTCGTCTCCCGCCCCAATCGCGGCGGCCTGGCGCCGCGGATAGCCCGGTAGCGTTTCATGCGCCGACGGTGCGAGCCCGTCACTCGGAAACACCTTTCCCGGATTCATCAGGCGATGCGGATCAAAGACGCGACGGATGCGATCCATCACCTCGAGGTCGTCGTCCGAAAAGACATAGCGGATGTTCTCTCGCTTTTCCAGCCCGATGCCATGTTCACCGGTCACCGAACCACCGGCATCGGCGCAGAGCTTCAAGATTTCATCGCCGATCCGCAGCACCGCCTCGTACTGCCCGGGCTTGAAGGCGTCGAACAGCACCAGCGGATGCAGGTTGCCATCACCCGCATGGAACACGTTGCAGATCCTGTATCCGGTGCGGGCGCTGATGGCGTCGATCCTGGCGAGTGTGTCGGGAAGCTTGGTGCGGGGCACCACTCCATCCATCACGTAGAAGTCGGACGACAGGCGGCCCATCGCCGAGAACGCACCCTTACGCCCCTTCCACAGGGCCTGGCGCTCCGCCTCGTTGCGGGCAACCCGCACCTCGGTCGCACCGTTTTCTCGGCAGACCTTCGCCATCCGCTGGCCAAGCTCCTCGGCGAGCTCGGGGATGCCGTCGACTTCCAGCAGCAAGACGGCGCCCGCATCCAGCGGGTAGCCGGCGTGCGAGGCGGCCTCGATGGCCTGGATGGAGAGCTTGTCCATCATCTCGATGGCGGCCGGCAGGATGCCGGTCCGCACGATCGCGGAGACGGCGTTGCTGGCCGTTTCCACGTCGGGGTAGACGGCCATCAGCGTCTTCTGGGTTGGCGGTAACGGCTGGATCTTGACCCAGATCCGGGTGACGATCCCCATGGTGCCCTCGGATCCCACCAGCAGGCCGGCCAGGTCATACCCGGTCGCCTCGGCGGCCTTCTTCCCGCCAACCTGCACCAGCTCGCCGGACGGCAACGCGACCTCCAGGCCGGTGACATGGTTGACGGTAACGCCATAAAGGAGGGTATGCGGTCCGCCCGCGTTGGTGCCGACGTTGCCGCCGATGGTGCACGCCCCCTGGCTCGATGGGTCCGGCACATAGTAGTAACCAAGCGGCTTGAGGGCCTGGCTCAGCGCCAGGTTGACGACCCCCGGCTGCACCACCGCGCGCAGATTGTCGCTGTCGATCTCGAGGATTTGGTCCATCCGGGCGAACGTGATCACCACGCCGCGCTCGACCGGGACCGTCCCGCCGGCAAGGCTGCTCGCGGCGGAGCGAGCGGTGATTGGGATGCCAGCGTCGGCGCAGAGTTTCACGACCCGAGCCACTTCCTCCGCGGTTCCGGGGATGACGACGATGTCGGGCAGCGCGGTCTCCGGGCTGGCGTCGTACTGGTAGAGCCGGACCTCGTAGGGATCGGCAAAGGCGTAGCGTTCGCCGACCACCTCGCGTAGTTGGCGCAGCAACGACTCGAGCTTTACGGGCTCCATCCCGCTTTAGCCTACGCCGGACGGATGTGCGTTAACTCAATGTCGGGATGATCCCCGGAATCAGGTAAACCTCGATCAAGGCGACGAAGCCGACGGCGGCGGTAAGGATCAGGCTGTACCCGATGGTGCGGCGAAAGATCTCACCCTCGGACCCGACCCGATTGACCCCGGCCGCGCCAACCGAGAGATTCTGCGGGCTGATCATCTTGCCCATCACCCCGCCCGACGAGTTCGTCCCCGCGGTGAGGATCGGGTTGAGGTGGTGCCCGCTGATCACGATCTGCTTGGCGGTGAACGCCTGCATCGGGCCGAACAGCGTGTTGGAGGCAGTGTCACTTCCGGTCAAAAAGACGCCCAGGGCGCCGATCACGGCGGAGAAGAAGGGAAACACCGCCCCGGTCTTCGCCATCAGCAACGCAAGCGTCGAGGTCATGCCTGAGAAGTTCATCACCGCGGCGATTCCCAGGATGAACGCGATCGTGAGGATGGGCAGGGCCAGCTGGCGCAGCGTTCGTCCATAGGTCGTGAAGAAGAGGGTCAGCGGCGCGCCGCGGATGGCCATCACGAGAAACGCCACGATCGAGGCGAAGAGCACGAGACTGCCGGCTGCCGCCAGGAAGTCCCAGGTAAAGGTAACGGGATAGGCGGTGGACTTGGCCACGATCGGCGGCTCCTGGAAGATCTGCGGCTTCGGCTTGGCCGAGGTGCCGGTATAGCTGCCCGGCCACTGGAATCGCCA
>VBDZ01000159.1 GCA_005881215.1 Chloroflexota bacterium
CACGGTGCGTCCCGCCAGCGACGCGATGTCGCCACCGCCGCCGCTGCCGGGAAGCCGCACCAGCGACCCGCCGCTGCTGGTCCGGGTGGTGTTGAGGTTCCCCTGCGGATCGATCTCGGCCCCGCCGATAAACCCCACGTCCACTCGCCCCTGTTGGAGGAGGCTCATCACGTCATTCAGTCCAAGACAGGCCACCGCCCCGGCGATGTTCGGCGGATCGCCCATGGTGTAGATGAAAGCCTCCGCCGGCCGGTCGCGGATGACGCCGTTCTCGAACAGGCCGACCGCATTCGGTGCATGGGTCGCCTTGGCCAGCCCGAAGCCGAGCAGCGGCAGGCGCATGCCGACGAAGACGACCTCGCCGTCGCGGATCTCGCGGGCGGCAGCGACCACCATCAGCTCGCGGCGGGTGTAGGTCGCGATCACGGCGCGAAATTGGCGGCCGCGGCGAGCCGCCGGTCACGGACGCGCAGCCGCTCGAGGGCCGCATCGCCCATGTGCCGCAGGTAGGCCGGCCGGTCCGGGAGGTCGAGCACCCATTCGCGCAGCCACGCCTGGAATCCCTCGACGCTGCGAGAAATCTGGTGGTACCGCAGAAACGGCTCGAAGTCGCGCCGCCAGTAGCCCTGCACGGAGGAGGGCAGTGCCCCGCCGGGTTCCTCGACGACCGCGGTGGTCAAGAACCCTGGGATGACGGTACGGTTCGGGTCGCTGCGGATCACCTCGTCGGGCACGACCTCCTCGCAGATGACAATCGTCCGCCGCGCGGCGTAAGCCGCCTCCACCGTGAGACCGAGGTTGCCCCACAGGTGGGTGTTGCCCTGGGCATCGGCCCGCTGAACGTGAATGATCGCGACGTCCGGTTTGAGGGCGCCGACCGCCAGCAGCGGTGGGCCGCCGAACGGATCGTCGACCGGTCGGATGCGTGGATGACCGCGGACGATGTCGCCGCCGATCCCGGTCAGGGTGGGGAGGTAGGGGAGACCCATGGCAGCGGCCTTGAGCGCGAGCCCAACCGTGAAATTCGAGTGATCCTCCATCACGATCCGGCGTGGCACCCCTTGCTCGTAGGCGCGCCGAAACCCATAGCCGGATCCGCCGGCGACGTTGCCCACCCAGGCCGCGATCACCTTCGCCACCGTTCCGGCAGCGATCAGCTGGTCGAACGCCATGTCGGAGATGGGACCGATCAGCGTCAGATCGCGCCGCTGCTGGCGGATCAGTTCGTGGACCGCGGCGAAGGGAATCCCCGATTCCAGCGCGAGGCCGAGGGCGATGGCATCCCCGTCATGGACGTGCTCGGCGATCGCGTCCCGGAGGGAGCGGCGTTTGTCCGTCAGCGGTGACTCCAGGCGGGCGAATCGGGCGCCGACACCGTCGGTTAATCCTACATGCGGGGACCCGCAATCCACTGCTAAAAACCTTGTACGCTTGCTCCATGCAGACCTGTCCACGCTGCCACCAATCGGCGGCGTCCGAGGCGGCATTCTGCCCGCACTGCGGGAATCAGCTTCGGGTGCAGCCAGTGGTGGGCGAGATCCTCGATGGCACCAAGCGGTTTGCCCGCAACCGGCCGGTCAGCCCGGGCCGCGCCGCCCGACTGTCGATCATCCCCGGCCTCGGCCACTGGTATGCCGGCGCACCGCTCAAAGGCGCTGTCTTTTTCGCCGCCATCGTCGGCCCGATCGTCTTGGGCACCGAGCTCGACCTCACGGTGATCGGCGCCGCCGTTGGCATTCCGCTCGACCTGGGTGGCCTCGGACTCTGGGCGTTCTGCGCCTACGACGCGTATCGCACGGCGCGGAATCGCATGCGACCCGCGGCCTGACCGGGCGGCGCAATATCACTCGCAAGCTTGCTCGCCTAATGTCGCGGTGTGGCGCGGGAGCGGCGGGTCCTACTCGTTGAGGACGACGCCGCCGTCGCCGATCTGTATCTCCTGCAACTTCGTCGTGACGGAGTCCCCGTCGAACACGTGCGTGCCGGCCAGGCGGCCGATGCGTTTGTCCGGGGCCGGGTCCCGGCGCTCATCCTGATCGACCTGGCGCTGCCGGACATCGATGGTCGCGAGCTCATCGAGCAGTGGGCGGCGGATCCCGTCTGTGGGGCCATTCCGATCTGGATCGTGAGCAACAGCGTGGCCGAAGACAACCTCTGGTGGCACACTGCATCGAACGTGCAGCGCTACTTCCTGAAATCGAAAATCGTGCTCTCGCGCCTCAGCCAGGAGATCCGCGCAACCCTGGGCCTTCCCTACGGCGAGCGAGTCAGCAACCGCCTCGCCGGCTGAGCCGACGGCCTCCCGATAATTGGTCGGTGGGTAGCCTTGCTCTCTGAGGCGCCGCCACGCCTCCGCTGGCGCGATCTGATCCCGGTGCTCGTCTTCACGGTTGTCGGCATCATCCTGGTTGTCGCCTTGATCGCGGCACTGGTCCGCGCCGATCGGGCGTTCGTCCACGCCAACGCGGAGACCATTGCGCTCAGTGCCACTTTGCTGATCTACCTGGCTTTCGGGGCGGGGATTGTCCTCGCCTTGCGCCGGCTGCCCGCGCCGTTGCAGTTCCTCGGTCTGCACTGGCCGACGCTGCCGGACATCGGCCGAACCCTGGCGCTGATCGTTCCCTGGTACATCGGCGTGGCGCTGGTATCGGCCCTCTCATCGGTGGTGCTCAACGGCGGACGCCTGGTGCCAGGCAATACCCAGCAGCTCTTCGTGCAGCGTCCGCACGGGCTCGGCATCCTGGTGCTCGCGCTTCTCGTCACCGCGGTGGCCGCTCCGTTGTGCGAGGAGACGTTTTTTCGTGGGATGCTGTTCCGGCTGCTTCGCGCCCGCGGGCCGCTGTGGGCGGCCGTGCTGCTGAGCGCGATCGCGTTTGGCCTGGCCCACGCCAGCCCGGCCGTCAGCCTGGCGCTGCTCCCGGTCTTCACCTATATGGGGATCGTGCTCGCCCTCACCTACGCCTGGACCGGATCGTTGACCAACAGCGTGCTGCTCCACGCGCTCAACAACGCGGTCGGGACGGTCACGGTCTACGCGCTGCTCAGCCGGTAGCTAGCCGACTTCGGTCGGAATAAAGGCGACCTTTTGCCGGGGCACCCGGTCGACCACCACCTCGCAGGGGGCGTTCCGAACCACGTGCTCGGCGACCCGCCCCAGCGGGCTCTCGTTGGGGCGGTTCTGATGACTGATGCCCATCACGATCAGGTCGGCGTTCTCCTCCCGAGCGATCTCCACGATCCGGTGGCCGGCCTGCCGGGCGACGTTGACTCGAGTTCGGGGCTCGATGGCGTGCTGGGTCGCGATGAAGGCGGCAGCGGCGAGGGCCCGCTGGATCCGTGGGTCCTTCTCGGGCATGACCAGTGGTGCCTGCAACGGGATCTCGTGGACATAGACGATGAGCATCTCGGCTTTGTGGCCCTGATTCAAGCGGGCGGCCAGCTCCACCGCGCGAACCGAGGCGCCCAGGTCGAGGATGGGCACGAGGACCTTGCGGATCGCCTCCACCGACCGCAGGGTGCTGGTCGCACCGCGCGGCGCGGGCGGCGGGACGCGCAGCATCCAGCCGAGGGTGCCGGCCAGGGCGGCCGAGAAGGCCACCGCGATGGTGAGGCCGACCGGGCTGAGGGCGAGACTCAAGGCCGCAGCCTTCCGGCAATCTGGAGCCGCCAGGCGCCAAACGCCAGCAGGCCGACACCGGCGATGCCGTAGGGAATGGAGTGGACCTGCACCGCGTCGCGCACCAGCACCAGCACCCCCAGAATGACGGCGGCGATCCCGACCGCCTGCGTGAATCGATACGCCGTCACGCCACCTACTTCTCGAAGAAGCGCTCGACCTTTTGCGCGCCGATGGTGGTTGGGCAGATCGTTTCCAGGCCCAGCTCGGCGTACAGGTCGGCCCGCGCCGGATCATAGATCCGGCAGATGACCTTCTTGACGCCGAACTCGTGCTGGGCGAGCTGCGCCGCCATGATGTTGGTGGTGTCGGCATTGGTTACCGCCACGAACGCCTCGGCGCGGTCCGTCCCCGCCCGGCGAAGGATGTCCTCATCGACCGCCGACCCGAACACCATCTCGCCGGTAAAGTCCTCGCCCAAGCGGTTGAAGGCTGATTCGCTGAAGTCGACGACGGAGACGTCATCGCCCTCCGCGCTGAGCTGTCGGGCCAGGCTCGAGCCAACCCGCCCACAGCCCACGATCACGGTACGCATAAAGCCTGAGACCTATTCTAGGGCGGTATCGTTTAGCGCCTAAATCGGGCGGGTATATACCGGCCAGCTTGCCCCGGCGCCGTCGGCGCCCGGGCCCCCGGAGAACGAGAGGAGTAATCGAACTATGGCAAAGACAGTAGGAATCGACCTCGGCACCACCAACTCGGTAGTCGCGGTCATGGAGGCCGGTGAGCCGGTCGTCATTCCGAATGCTGAGGGCGGGCGGACCACCCCATCGGTGGTCGCCTTCACCAAATCGGGTGAGCGTCTGGTGGGCCAGCTGGCCCGGCGCCAGGCCGCCGTCAATCCGGAAAACACGGTCTATTCGATCAAGCGGTTCATGGGCCGCAAATACGACGAGGTCGATCGCGAGCGGAAGATGGTCCCCTACAAGACCCTTGCCGGCAAGGACGGCCGGGTCGAGGTCGAGATCCAGGGGCAGCGCTACACCCCGGAGCAGATCTCGGCGATGATCCTGCAGAAGCTCAAGGCCGACGCCGAAGCCTACCTCGGCGAGAAGGTGACCGACGCCGTCATCACGGTGCCGGCCTATTTCAACGACTCGCAGCGGCAGGCAACCAAGAACGCCGGCCAGATTGCCGGCCTGAACGTGGTGCGCATCATCAACGAGCCAACCGCGGCGTCGCTCGCCTACGGGCTGGACAAGAAGGAGAACGAAAAGATCCTGGTGTTCGACCTGGGCGGCGGCACCTATGACGTGTCCGTGCTGGAAGTCGGCGAGGGCGTCTTCGAGGTCAAGGCCACCAACGGCGATACCCACCTCGGCGGTGACGACTACGACCGCCGGCTCGTCGACTACATCGCCGACGAGTTCAAGAAGGAGCAGGGCATCGACCTGCGCAACGACCGTCAGGCGCTTCAGCGACTGACCGAGGCGGCCGAGAAGGCGAAGATCGAGCTCTCCAGCCGGCCGGAGACCGACGTCAACCTGCCTTTCATTACGGCCGATCAGAACGGCCCCAAGCACCTCGATATGAAGATCACCCGGGCGAAGTTCGAGCAACTGACCGCGGATCTGACCGAGAAGACGGTCGCGCCGTTCACCGCTGCCCTCAAGGACGCGGAGCTGACGCCCGCCGATCTCAACGAGGTGATCCTGGTCGGTGGCGCCACCCGGATGCCGGCCATCCAGGAGCTGGTCAAGAAGCTGACCAACGGTAAGGAACCGCATCGCGGGGTCAACCCCGATGAGGTGGTCGCCGTCGGCGCCGCCATCCAGGCGGGTGTACTGAAGGGCGAGGTCAAGGACGTCCTCCTGCTCGACGTCACCCCGCTGTCGCTGGGGATCGAGACCCTGGGCGGCGTCATGACCAAGCTGATCGAGCGCAACACGACCATCCCGACGTCGAAGAGCCAGATCTTCTCGACGGCCTCCGATAGCCAGCCGTCGGTCGAGATCCATGTGCTCCAGGGCGAGCGCGAGATGGCCTCCGCCAATAAGACGCTCGGGAAGTTCCACCTCGACGGCATTCCACCCGCACCGCGCGGCGTGCCGCAGATTGAGGTCACCTTCGACATCGACGCCAACGGCATTCTCAACGTGCGGGCCAAGGATCTTGGTACCGGCAAGGAGCAGAAGGTCACCATCACCGCCTCCACCACGCTCAACAAGGACGAGGTGCAGCGGATGGTGAAAGATGCCGAGGCGCACGCGGAAGAAGACCGCAAGCACAAAGAAGAGATCGAAGCCCGCAACCAGGCCGACAGCCTGGTCTACACCGCCGAGAAGGAGCTGCGCGACAACGCCGACAAGATCGATCCGTCGATCCGGTCGGAGGTCGAGAGCAAGATCGAGCCGGTGAAGCAGGCGATCAAGGACAACGACGTCGACCGGATGCGCAGCACCAGCCAGGAGCTGGCGGCATCGCTGCAGAAGATCGGCGAAGCCGTCTACAAGCAGGCGCAGGGCGCGGGCGCCGGTGCCCAGTCGGCGACCGGGACGGAAGGACCGGGCTCCGGCAAGTCCAACGACGGCGACGTGGTCGACGCCGACTTCAAGGAAGTTTAAGCACGCGGGGGGCGGCGACGAGCCGCCTCCCGGCAATTCCCAACAGCGGGTTTAACCACTATTCTGAGTCGGGTAGACCCACACCATGCCGTTTCGTGCTGACCGTTTAACCGAGAAAACCCAGGAGGCCATCCAGCAGGCGCAGGCGCTCGCCCAGGAGGCTCAGCAACAGGAGATCACCCCGGAGCACCTGCTGCTTGCGCTGCTGCAGCAGGCCGATGGCACGGTCCCGCCGATCCTGCAGCAAATCGGGGTCGACCCGCAGCGCGTCGCCACCGAGCTGAAGGCGCAGCTCGACCGCTTGCCCAAGGTCTACGGGGCCGAGAGCTACCTCAGCCCGCGACTCCGCCGGCTGCTCGACGCGGCCTGGAACGAGATGGAGCGGCTCAAGGATGAGTACCTATCAACCGAGCACGTGTTGATCGCGATCGTCGACGAGGCGAACAGCGACGCCGCCCGTATCCTGCAGCGCGCCGGCGTGACGCGCGAGAAGATCCTCCAGGCGCTCACCCAGGTGCGCGGCTCATCGCGCGTGACCGACGCCACCCCCGAGTCGAAGTTCCAGGCGCTGGAGAAGTACAGCCGCGATCTCACCGCGCTGGCGCGTGAGGGAAAGCTCGACCCGGTGATCGGCCGCGAGCAGGAGATCCGCCGCGTCATCCAGGTCCTCTCCCGTCGCACCAAGAACAACCCGGTGCTGATCGGTGAGGCCGGCGTTGGCAAAACGGCGATCGTAGAGGGCCTCGCCCAGCGGATCGCCCAGGGCGACGTGCCCGAGTCCCTGAAGGACAAGAAGGTGGTCGCCCTGGATCTTGGCTCGTTGATCGCGGGCACCAAGTATCGCGGTGAGTTCGAAGACCGGCTCAAGGCGCTCCTCAAGGAGATCGAGTCGTCGAACGGCCAGATCATCCTCTTTATTGACGAGCTGCACACCCTGGTCGGCGCCGGCGCCGCCGAGGGCGCGATGGATGCCTCGAACCTGCTCAAGCCGGCGCTGGCCCGAGGCCAGCTCCGGTGCGTGGGCGCGACCACGCTCGACGAGTACCGCAAGTACATCGAGAAGGATGCCGCCCTCGAGCGACGGTTCCAGCCGATCTTCGTCGGCGAGCCCTCGGTCGAGGACACGATCTCGATCCTGCGCGGGCTGAAGGAGAAGTACGAGGTCCATCACGGGGTGAGGATCACCGACTCGGCGATCGTGGCGGCGGCCATGCTCTCGCAGCGCTACATCACCGACCGGTTCCTGCCGGACAAGGCGATCGACCTGATCGATGAGGCCGCTTCCAGCCTGCGGATGGAGATCGACAGTCTCCCCAGCGAGCTCGACGAAATCGAGCGCCAGATCCGTCAGCTGGAGATCGAGCGGCAGGCGCTCAAGAAGGAGCAGGACCGCGCCTCGAAAGATCGGCTGGCCGCGATCGAGAAAGAGCTGGCGAATCTCCAGGAAAAGAGCCGGGCGATGCGTTCGCAATGGCAGCAGGAGAAAGCGCTGATCCAGCAGATCCGCGAGATCAAGGCTCGCCAGGAGCAGCTGCGGCTGGAGGCGGAGCGCGCGGAGCGGATGGCGGACTTCGAGAAGGCGGCTCGGCTGAAATACGGTGAAGTTCCGGCGCTGCAAAAGGAACTGGACGCCAAGAACGCCCAGCTCGTAGCCCTGCAGAAGGACCATCGGCTACTGAAAGAGGAAGTGGACGATGAGGACATCGCCCGGATCGTGTCCCGCTGGACGGGCATCCCGGTGCAAAAGATGCTCGAAGGCGAGATTCAGAAACTGCTGAAGATGGAGGACCGCCTGCACGAGCGGGTGGTCGGCCAGGACGAGGCCGTCACGGCGGTGGCGAACGCCGTCCGCCGCGGGCGCGCCGGGCTCAGCGATCCCAACCGGCCGATCGGGTCATTCATCTTTCTCGGTCCGACCGGGGTGGGCAAGACCGAGTTAGCCCGGTCGCTCGCCAACTTCCTGTTCGACGACGAGCAGGCGATGGTCCGGATCGACATGTCGGAGTACATGGAGAAGCACACCGTCGCGCGTTTGGTGGGTGCGCCGCCCGGCTACGTCGGCTACGAGGAGGGCGGTCAGCTGACCGAGGCAGTGCGGCGCCGCCCCTACAGTGTCATCCTGTTCGACGAAATCGAAAAGGCGCACCCGGACGTGTTCAACATCCTGCTGCAGATCCTCGAGGACGGCCGGCTCACGGATGGACAGGGCCGTACGGTTGACTTCCGCAACACCGTGATCATCATGACCTCGAACCTGGGCAGCCACCTCCTCCAGGATCCCAACCTGTCGGAGTCCGACAAACAGCGGCTGGTGCTGGAGACGGTACGGCAGAACTTCCGTCCAGAGTTCCTCAACCGGGTCGACGAGATCATCATCTTCAAGCCGCTCAGCCGGGAGCAGATCAAGTCGATCGTCGATATCCAGCTGGAACGGCTGCGCCAGCGGCTGACCGAGCGGCACATCGCGCTGAAGCTTTCGCCGGCGGCCATGGAGCTGATCGCGAACGAGGGCTACGACCCGAACTACGGCGCCCGACCGTTGAAGCGGGTGATTCAGCGCCGCATCCAGGACCCGCTGGCCCTGGCGATCCTCGACGGCAAGTTTGCCGAGGGCGACACGGTGCTGATCGATGTCGAGAAGGGCGATCTCGTGATGCGCAAGGCCGGGCGTCCCGAGCCGGCTGCTGTTACAGCCTAGGGACCGTCTCTCCGAGCGCGGGCCGTACAATAGCCGAGCGCTGGCGAGCCGCCTTAGCTCAGCGGTAGAGCAATGGTTTCGTAAACCATCGGTCCGGGGTTCGAATCCCCGAGGCGGCTCCAAACTTTTCCGGTCTTCGATTCGTTAGGTTCGCCCTAGATCACCGGGCAGCGCCCCAAGCACATCCTCGTGAGGCCATTCCTCACCGAGGATTCTCGCGAGCGTTGGCTCACTGCTCTTATCGCAATAAGGCGTGTGGTTCGGGTCACGAACGACTGCGCTCACAGGGGCGGTCAGTAATCCCCAAGGGGGTATCGCGTTGGCCAGCCAGCCGTCGACCTTGAAGAGCGAGTATTCCGGTGACCACCAGACGCGGAAGGCGCGTTGGAGGTCGTCAGGACGGACCAAGAGCCACAGGCCGAAAGTGAGCGTATAGCCGCCACTGAGGTGAACCGGTAGCAAAGCTCGAAGAAAGGGGCCTACCTCGGGAACCTGCATCATGACTGCGCGATTGGGGTCCGGATCGGACTGCCAAGTTCTTGCTCTCTGATCCTCGGATGTGGCTAACACCGGGTCGGGAAACTTGAACCGGACGTGTCGATTATGAGCATCGAGAGCTCGGCCACACGTGGCACAAGTCGTGCTGGTGGTCATACGGGAGGGTTCATCGCAGCCATGCAGCCGATATCGGAAGTATGGCGAAAGTACGTTAAATACCCGCAACTCCGTACGGCGCCCTGCCTCTCCTTGCAGCCCCGTACAACGTCCGGCCGACCTTCGAATGGGCGCCTCTGTATTTCGTAAACCATCGGTCCGGGGTTCGAATCCCCGAGGCGGCTTTCCTAATTGCCGGCCTCGACGGTGCACGGTACGGCCCGCCTGACCGCATCCTGGACTGGACAATGCCGGTCAGCCCACTCGATCAGGGCCTCGACCTGCCCAGCTGCAACCCCATCCCCTCCGATCCGAACCCGCGCCCGCGAGCTCAACGGTCCGGCGGGAACCGAATCGTCGATGCCGAGAATTCCGCGGTCATCCGACTCGCTATCGACGACCACCTCGATGCGACCTGGCGCCAGACCTTCCTCCGCCGCCCGCATGGCGATCAGAGTCGCCAGGCAGCTGGCCTGGGCGGCCCGAAGCAGCCAACCTGGGGAGGGCGCCCCCTCCGCGCCGCCGACTGACTTTGGCATGTCGGTACGGATTGACAGGCCCTGCGGCCCGTGGACCGTCACGGCTAGCCCGTCTTCCAGGATCGCGCTCGCGGGGCTATCGATGTATCGGGCTTCATCGGGGTGTGCTTTGAGATAGGCCTCGGCGTTCCTCAGCGCATCTCGGATGCTGGTGTTGGACATGTTGACCTCCACTGGCTGTTAGACGACTGCCTATATCTTGACTAAGCTTCGTCAGTGCGCAGCATCTCGGCGACGACCGCCCGGCGACTGGCGATCACGCGCCAGCGTTTGGCCGGTGAGTCCGCCAAGCCGACTCCCGATGGGATCCTCGATGTCGCCAAGGATTTAGGCTTCCTGCAACTCGACCCGACCAATGTGGTCGCGCCCAGTCACCAGCTCGTGGTGTTCAGCCGGGTCGGGCCGTATCAGCCCAAGCATCTGGAGACATTGCTCTGGGACGAGCGCCGGCTGTTCGAGTCCTGGGCGCATGCCGCGTCCATCGTGGTGACCGAGCACTATCCAATCTACCGCTGGATGATGCGGCGGGTGGCCACCGGCACGGGCTTTTGGCATGGGTTCACGGCTTCGGGCGAGCGACAGGCGCAGCGCGTCCTCGCATGGATGAAAGCAAACGACGCGCTGCGACGCAGCATGCTGCGCCAGATCCGAGAGGGTGGCCCGCTGCCCTCGCGCGCCTTCGAGGATCAGTCGACCGGCGCCTGGCGGAGCAGCGGCTGGAACAACGGCCGTAACGTCGGGATGATGCTCTTCTACCTACAGATGATGGGACAGCTGATGGTGGCGGGACGACGCGGTGGTCAAAAACTCTGGGATCTCTCGGAGCGCTGGCTGCCCGACTGGACGCCAACGACCAGGCTGGGGGAGCCGGCGATCGTCCGCTGGGCGGCGGAAATTTCCTTGCGGGCGCTCGGCGTCGCGACGGCCACAGATATCCGCGACCACTTCATACGGTGGAAATACGTGAATCTACCTGCGGCATTGGCTTTCCTGGAGAAGCAGGGACAAATCGTGCCCGTCAGCGTCCGAGACGGCGACAACGCATGGCCGGGAACCTGGTACGTGCACGCGGATGACCTCGCGCTTCTCGACCGAATCGAGGCCGGCGATTGGAGTCCGCGGACGACTCTCCTGTCGCCCTTCGACAACCTGATCATCGACCGCAAGCGGACCCGCTTGCTGTTTGGCTTCGATTATGCGATGGAGATCTATGTGCCGGCCGCGAAGCGGCGCTTCGGTTACTATGCGATGCCCGTTCTCCATGAGGACCGCCTGGTGGCGCGCGTCGATCCCACCATGAATCGCGAGGCACGGCGGCTCTCCATCGGACGCGTTAGCGTCGAGTCCGGGCGCGACGATCCACAGGTCGCTGCGGCCACCCGCGAGGCGATCGTCGGTCTCGCGACGCACCTGGGGGTCGGCGCCATCGATTACGACGGCGTCGTGCCGCCGCGTTGGCGGCGCGCCCTCAGCGCCTAACCCTGAGAGGAGCAGCAATGGCCCGCTGCAAGTTGCCTTGAGCGACCCCCGTTGTATTTGGTGTGGAGCGAGGTGGGGAGCTCACGCCCGTCGCGGCTGCGAAGGGGATGATGTTCGATCTGATTTGCCGTAGCTGCGGCGCCTGCGCCCAGCGCACCTGGGATCCGACGGAAGCCGTGAGCGCGACCAGCTGCCCTGACTGCGACGCGGCCATGTCCGTGATCGGCATCGACTTTCCAGCCGGTCGCCAGGAGGTCGGGTTGACGAACGTCCTCCAGCTGATACAGGGAGCGGGCATCATGCCGGTTGCCGTGGAGCGCCGGGCGCGCGGACGCCTTCAACCCGAGGCAGCCTAGCCCCGTTTTTCCCGCCGCGGCATCACGGCGGGTGAAATTGTGCGCAAGGCGACGAGGTTAGCCTTACAATCGTGCCGCAATGACGGCGTTCTGGTTCTGGGTGATCGTCGCCATTGTTTTCGCGATCGCCGAAGTCATGACGGTCGCCCTGTTTGCCGTCTTCATCACCGTTGGCGCGCTCGGCGCGGCGGTGGTCAGCCTGCTCGGGTTCAACCTGCTTGTCCAGGCGATCGTCCTCGGGGTGATCGGCGTGGTTGGCATCCTGGTGGCGCGACCGTACCTGGTGGATCGGCTCCATATCGGCCGGCCCACACTGCGCTCCGGTGCCGACAGCATGGTCGGTCAGCACGCGGTGCTGATCGAGCCGATCGGTGGCCTCGAGCAACCCGGCCACGTCAGGATCGCCGGCGAGCTCTGGCCGGCGCTCACCGAGGATGGCAGTTCGGTGCCGGCGGCGACCCCGGTGGTCGTGACGGCCCTGCGCAGCACCGTATTGATCGTTCGCCCCCTGTCACTTCCGTCAAGTCCAACCGCATGAGAGAAGAGGTGGAATCATGTCCCCGACCCTGATCGTCGGCGCCGTCATCGTTCTCCTGGCCGTCGTCATCATCGCCCGCACCGTCAACATCATTCAGCAGGGCTACGTCGGCATCGTCAAGCGCGTCGGCGAGTTCCATTCGGTCCGGCAACCCGGTCTGACATTCCTGGTGCCGCTGGTCGACTCGATGGGGCTGGTCGACATCCGGGAAACGCCCCGGACCGGCGACAAGCAAGACGTGATCACCCGCGACAACGTCACGGTCAGCGTCAACGCGACCATCTTCAGCCAGGTGGTCGATCCGAAGCTCGCCTTGTTCAGCGTCAGCAATTATTTCGTCGCCATCGACCAGCTCTCGCGCACGACGCTCCGCGCCATCTTCGGCGGCATGAGCCTGGATGACGCCCTCAGCCAGCGGGAGCGGATCAACGCCCAGCTGCAAGCCCAGATGGAGTCGGTGACCGACAAGTGGGGGATCCGAATCAACCGGATCGAGATCGTCGACATCACGCCGCCGCAGATGATCCTCAATGCCCTGGCTCTCCAGAAGACCGCCGACCAGGAGAAGCGCGCCTTCATCCTCAAATCGGAAGGTCAGCAGCAATCGCAGATCAACATCGCGGACGGTCAGAAGCAGGCGCAGATCAAGACCGCCGAAGGCGACCAGCAGGCGGCCATCTTGCGCGCCGAAGGCCTGCGGCAGGCGACCATCCTCGAGGCACAAGGCAGGGCCCAGGCGATCAATACCGTTTACAAGGCGATCAAGGATGCCGCCCCCGATCCAACGCTCGTTTCCATCCTGCAACTCGACACGCTCTCCAAGTTCGCCACCAGCGAGAACGCCAAGCTGGTGGTGCCGGTCGAGACCGCCGGCCTGCTGGGCGCGGCCCAGGCGCTGCGCAGCGTGCTCGACGGGGTGCCGACGGCCGGCAAATCATAGACTCACCCGACGCAACGGCGGTCTCCATCGCGGTTCTCGACCCGGCCGACCATCACCTGGTCAGGCCCCTGCTCCGCGAATTGATGCTTGCGGAGCAGGGTCATTACGAGCACCCGCAGCTGAGCCGCGACGAGGTCGAGCAGGATGTCGCGAGGGCGCCGGCCGCGCGATTCAGCGGCGAGAACATCGTCCTGGCTGCCCGGGTCGGGGAAAAAGTGGTCGGGTTGTGCTGGTGCGTGCTCTTCAATCCCGGCACCGGTCTCGAGGCGGAAGTTGCTGAGGTCTACGTCGATGCCGAGTTCCGTTCACAGGGAATCGGTGGCCAGATGCTTCGCCAGGCTGTTCAGCTGTTTCGTCAACGAAACGTCACCTTTGCGGCGGTGTGGACCCGCGAGAGCAACCCGCAGGCGGTGAGGCTCTACGAGGAGGCAGGTTTCCGTCGCACCGAGCAGTTGGTCCTAACGTGGCTCCCGCTGCCGGGTCGCTGAAAGATCCAAGCGTAGAATTGGGCTGAGTTCGATGGCGAGCGAACCTCAATTCCTGCCCCCACCATCCCCGGAACCGGCACCATTGTCGCCGATGCCGGTGGAGCGCTCGGTGAAGCCGCGCCGCCGAATGGGGACGCTGGCCATCGTTGTGATCAGCGCCGTCGTGGGTGGACTTGTGGGAGCCGCGGCAACGATCCTGTTGGCGCCGCACTGGATCAAGGTCACGCCCACCGGGAATACTGTGGTGGCGCCTCTGGCGCCGATCAACAACAATCTCACCGAAGAATCGGCCGTGATCAGCGTCGCCGACCAGGACGGCAAGGCGGTGGTCGAGATCAAGACCACCATCTCCTCGCCAGACCTGTTCGTCCAGCAGGAGCAGCATGGGATCGGCTCGGGATTCATCGTCCGCTCGGACGGCTACATCGTGACGAACAACCACGTGGTTGAAAACGCCCGGCAGTTGCAGGTCATCCTTCGCGACCAGGCGAAGGCCTACGACGCTCGCGTGGTGGGCACGAGTCCGGACGACGACGTCGCGGTGCTGAAGGTCGATGCGCAGAGCCTGCCCACGCTGAGCTTTGGAGACTCCAGCGCGCTGAAGGTCGGGCAGCTGGCGATCGCGATTGGCAGCCCGCTCGGCCAGCAAAACAGCGTCACCAAGGGTGTCATCAGCGCGCTGCACCGTTCCATCTCGGTGCCGGATCCCGCCACCGGCAACACCGAAAACATCCTGAACGCGATCCAGACGGACGCACAGATCAACCCGGGGAACAGCGGCGGGCCGCTGCTGAACTCCGCCGGCCAGGTAGTGGGCGTCAACTTCGCCATCGAGCAGGCGCAGGCCGGACCTGGCCTCGGCTTCGCGCTGGACGGCAATGCGGCGCGCGACATCGCGAACCAGCTCATCCAGACCGGGCACGTCAACCGGCCATTCCTCGGGGTGACCTACCAGCAGCTCGATGAGACCGCCGCCGCAGCGAATGGCCTGGTGGTCGGGGCGCTCGTCACCGATGTCACGGCCGGCTCGCCCGCCGCCAATGCCGGAATCAAGGTCCACGATGTGATCACCAAGGTCAACAACCAGGCGATCGACGACCTCCATCCTCTCAAGGACGTGCTGCGCCAGTACGCGCCCGGCACGAAGGCATCGGTCGTCGTCTATCGCGGCGGCAAGAGCCAGACGCTGCAGGTTACGCTCGGAACGCACCCCTGATCGCGGCGCCGCCCAGCTCGCCGTCGTCCATCATCGACCAGGCCGTCCGACGCGCCGTCAGCAAGCTGAACGGATGGCCCACCGAGCTCGAGCTGCCGGCGGTCATCGTCGAACGAACGCAGAACCCCGCGCACGGCGATTACTCCGTCACGCTGCCGCTGAAGCTGGCCCGGACACTCAAGCGGCCGCCGATGGCGATCGCAAATGAACTGGTCGCCGCCATGGCCCTGCCGGCATCCCTGGCCCAGACCGCGGTCGCCGCGCCGGGATTCATCAATGTCACGCTCGAACCGGCGTGGTTGCAGGCACAGCTGACGCCGATCGTCGAAGCCGGCGAGCAGTGGGGGAGAAGCGACCTCGGCCGCAAGCTTGCGGTGCAGGTCGAGTTCGTCAGTTCCAATCCGACCGGGCCGATGTTGTTCAGCCATGCGCGCGGGGCAGTCGTCGGTGACGTCGTGGCGCGGGTACTTCAGGCTGCCGGCTTCGAGGTGCAGCGGGAGTATTACGTCAATGACAAAGGACGGCAGATCCGCCTCTTCGGGGAATCAATTGCGGCGCGAATGGAGAACAGGCCAGTGCCTGAAGGTGGATATGGCGGCGATTATGTCGACGAAATCGCGCGGGAGGCAGCACGCCAGGGATTCTCGGCGGAGCCGTGGACGCTTTCGGAATTCGGAATCACGTGGGTCCAAGAACGGATTATCAGCGACCTGGATAGGCTGTCGATCCATCACGACAAGTTCTTTTACGAGAGCAGCCTCTACGCCGGATGGGATCGGGAAACCATGGAAAAACTGCGGCAGCTCGGGCGTGTCTTCGAAAAGGACGGCGCCACCTGGTTCAAGGCCGATGGTGACAAGGATGAGGTGCTGATCAAAAGCGATGGCTATCCAACCTACTTCTGGTCCGACGTTCTATACCACCGTGACAAGTTCGAGAAGCGGGGCTTCAATCGCGTCGTCGATGTGTGGGGAGCTGACCACCAGGGCCAGGTTGGCCGGGTCAAGGAGGCGCTGGCGGTGCTGGGAATCGATCCTGCTCGGCTCTCCGTGCTGCTGATCCAGCTGGTATCGGTGAAGCGCGGCGCGGAGACGGTCCGGATGTCACGTCGCGCCGGCGTGGGGATCTCGCTCAAGGAAATGCTGGACGAGGTTGGGCCGGACGCGCTGCGCTATTTCTTCCTGCTGCGGTCTGCCGATGCACACATGGAGTTCGATGTCGACCTGGCGCGCCGCCAGTCGAGCGAGAACCCCGTTTACTACGCGCAGTACGCCCACGCCCGGCTGGCTAACGTGCTCAGCTTCGGGTCCGGGGCCGCCGGTGAGCCCGCACTGGATCGGCTGGACAGCGAATGGGAGCTGGAACTGATGCGGGTGATGCTGCGCTGGCCCGATGTGGTGCGCGAGGCGGCGGAGGCTCGCGAGCCGCACCGGCTGGCCTTCTTCACCGATGAGCTGGCGGCGGCGATTCACCGCTTCTACAAGAACTGCCGGGTGGTCACCGAGGATCAATCGCTGACGGCCGCTCGGCTGTTGCTGTCGCGGGCGGCGCGGACCACGCTGCAGAACGCCCTGGGGTTGATGGGCGTTTCGGCGCCGGAGCGAATGTAGACTAGCGGCCGTGGAAATCACCTACTTCGGATTGAATGCGGTCCGGTTGCGTGGGCGCGAGGCCACGGTGATGATCGATCCCTACGAGCCGAAGCTGGGACTCTCACCCGTCCGGCTCAACGTACAGATCGTGGTCCTGACACATGAAGATCCCACCCACTTCAGCCTCCAGGGGCTGGCCGGTGACCCGCATCTGGTAACCGGCGCCGGTGAATTCGAGATCAAGGGAGTGGCGATGACCGGCACCCAGACCTTTCACGATGCGAAGAAAGGCGCCGAGCGGGGCAAGAACTTCGTGTTCACCGTCGAGATCGATGATCTGCGCTGCTGCCACCTCGGTCACCTCGGGCACGGCCTGAGCGAGGACCAGCTGGACTCGATCGGCAGCAAGATCGATGTCCTGTTCGTCCCGGTGGGCGGCGGCAGCCACATCAACTCGGCGCAGGCCACCGAGATCGTCAACCAGATCGAGCCCAAGATGGTGGTGCCGATCTCCTATAAGTTGCCCGGCTTGACGCTGCTCGCGCAAAACCTCGAGGGCGTAGAGAAGTTTGCCAAGGAGATGGGCGCCACTGACCTCACCCCGCAGCCGAAGCTCCAGCTCACCGTGAGCCCGACGGTCGACGAGACAAAGCTCGTCATCCTCGAGCCGCGCGGCGCGGCGGCTACCGCGACGGTCGATTAGCGCGTGAGCCGAAAGACGTAGTACGTCACGGAGAGCCGCTCCCTGGTCAGCTCCTCGGTGGCCAGGACCTCCTTCTTGAAGGCGGCCGCGTCGATCAGCTGGTACAGGTAATCGATGTCGCCCGATGTGCCGAAGTGGAGCAGGATCCGGCCGCCGGGCCGCAGGTAGCTCACCGCGTTCGTCATGAAGGTCGTCAGCGCGCGATAGTTCTCATCCGCGGTGCCCAGCTCGAGCAGATCGCGCGCCTTGAACCAGCGAAACGGTGGGTCGAACAGGATGACGTCGAAGCGACCATCGACCGCCGCGAACACGTCGCTCTCGAGGAACCGGATGCGGTCGGCCACCCCATTGCGAACCGCGTTGGCGGCGGCCGCCGCGACCGCCTTCGGATTGATGTCGACGGCGACGACGTCGGAGGAGCGCGAGGCGGCCAGCAGCGCACCGATGCCGCTGCCCGTGCCCATGTCCAGGACGCGATCCGACGGGCGGACTTCGTCACGGATGAGCCGATGAAATGAACCGTCACCGGCCGGAGGGAAAACATCCTCGGGCACGCGGAGCTCCAGACCCAGATGGAAGATGCGCCGGGGCAGGCTGTCGTGCATCTCGCGATAGGCGTCGTCGTGCCATTTGCGAAGCCGTCGGGCTCGCTCCGGTGGCATTCTTGGGCGGTAGCTCGCGTCTATCCGGTCGCTTCCTGCCGCTCGCGAGAGGGTGTGTCGGAGGGCGCCTGCGCCTGCTGGGCGGCGCGTGCCCGCTCCAGCCGGACCGCACTGTCGATCACGCCGAGGTGGCTGTACGCCTGCGGAAAGTTTCCGCGCGGCGTCCCCGACACCGGATCGGCACCCTCGGCAAGCAGGCCGAGCGGTGACGACAGGTTGATCAACTGTTCGAGCTGGCGCTCGGCCGCGTCGAGGCGGTTCATACCGATCAGGCCGTCGACGTACCAGAAGCTGCAGAGCAGGAAGGCCGCGCTCAAGTAGCCCTGGTCGTCGGTGCAGTCGTAGCGCCGCACGTAGGGGCCGTTGAGCAGCCGCTGGCTCAACGTCTCGATGGTCGCGGTCATTCGCGGGTCGGTCGCCGGAAGAAATCCAAGCACCGGCATCTGTAGCACGGCCGCATCAAGGCAATCATCATCGTAGGCCTGGGTAAAGGCGCCGATCCGGGGATTCCACGCCCGCGTCTCGATCTCGGCGCGCAGGTCCGCCGCCGCCCGTTCCCATTGCGGGACGTGGCTGGTATAGCCGGTGCCCCGGGCGAGCGTGATCGCCCGGTCCAGCGCGACCCAACACCACAGCTTGCTGTGGGTGTGATGCTTGCGCTCGCCCTGGAATTCCCAGATCCCATTGTCCGGCTCGCGACTCAGCTCCCAGATGCCGTCAGCGAAGCGCTCGATGACCATCCACAATTTCGCCGAGATGAAGCCGCCCTTGCGCTGGTAAACCGCCATGCAGTCGATCACGGCGCCGAACACGTCCAGCTGGCGCTGGCCGGCGGCACGGTTCCCGATCCGCACCGGACGGGCGCCGTCGAAACCGGCCAGGTGTTCCAGGAATTCCTCCGGCAAACGCGGATCGCCATCGACGCGATAGACGATCTGCATCGCGAAGTCGTGGTCGTAGGCGCGGTCGCGGATCCAGTTGATGAAGTCGGCGGCCTCCTGCGAGAAGCCGGCGCGGAAGAGGGCGGCGATGCCATAGGACGCGTCACGTAGCCAGCAGAAGCGGTAGTCCCAGTTGCGCTCGCCGCCCGGGTCTTCGGGGATCGATGTGGTGGGCGCGGCGCAAAGCGCGCCGGTCGGGGCATAGGTCAGCAGCTTGATCACCAGGGCGGAGCGGCGCACCGACTCCTGGAAGGGCCCGGTGTAGAGGCACTGGTCCAGCCAGCGCTGCCAGAATTCGCTGGTGCGAGCCGCCAGCTCGGTCGCGTCGCTGCTGCTGGGGAACTTCCGCCCCAGGGCAAAGTACCGCTCGCCGAATCCCAGCGTGAACCACTCCTGCTTGCCGGGCTGCAGCGTGAAGCGATAGGCGAAGCGCGGCCGGCCGTCCACGTCCTGCACCGCCCCCGTCATCGGGATGGTGGAGGAGAGGATGACTTCCTGTGATCCCCCCGAGGCGATCACGATGCCCTCGCGCTCGGCGAAGCTCGTCCGGGCGCGCCCGTAGGCGGGGGCCGGATCCATGACGCATTCCACCTCGACCGGGCCGCCCCGCGCTTCAACGCCGCGGCAGATCCGCTTGAGGGAGAGGAAGCGCTCACCTTCGTTGAAGCACGGCATGAAATCGGTCAGGACCAGCGTGCCTTCGGACCGGTGAAAGGTGGTGGTCAGCAGGTTCGTGTCGCGGAGGTAGACCTGCTCGCCGGCCGGGACGGGGTTGACGGGGGAGATGCGAAAGCTGCCGCCGCGCTGCCGGTCGAGGATGGCGGCGAAGATGGAGGGGGAGTCGAATCGCGGGTAGCAAAACCAGTCGACCGCGCCGCTGGTCGAGACCAGGGCGGCGGTTTCGCAATTCCCAATCAGCCCGTACGGATACACTGCTTGACCTTACAACGTCGTGCGCCCCAGCGATCAAACGACATCGCGCCCGGAAAACTGTGCGCGCGTCCGCCTGATTCCGGGGTAGAATAGGCTCCCGGTGCCGAAGTACGTCTTCGTGACCGGCGGCGTGGTTTCCTCGATTGGAAAGGGAATCACGGCAGCGTCCATCGGGACCATCCTCAAGGCCCGCGGGCTGAGCGTCTCCCTCCAAAAGCTGGATCCCTACATCAACATCGATCCTGGCACCATGTCCCCCTACCAGCACGGCGAGGTCTTCGTCACCGACGACGGGGCGGAGACCGACCTGGATCTCGGCCATTACGAGCGCTTCATCGACGCCAACCTGAGCAAAGCCAGCAATGTGACCACCGGAAAGATCTATGCCGAGGTCATCGCCAAGGAGCGCCGCGGCGATTACCTGGGCGGGACGGTTCAGGTCATCCCCCACGTCACGAACGAAATCAAGGAGCGCATCACCAGGGTCACCTGGGAAGACAACCCCGACGTCGTGATCGTTGAGGTGGGGGGCACGGTTGGCGACATCGAATCGCTGCCCTTCCTGGAAGCGATCCGCCAGCTGAAGAACGACCTGGGCCGAAAAAACGTGTTCTACGTTCACCTGACACTGGTGCCCTTCATCGAGGCCTCGGAGGAGTTCAAGAGCAAGCCGACCCAGCACAGCGTCGCGGCGTTGCGTAGCATCGGCATTCAGCCCGATGCCATCGTGTGTCGCTCCGAGCGAGCGATCAGCGTCGCCCTGAAGGACAAGATCGCGCTCTTCTGCGACGTCGACCGGCGGGCGGTGATCTCGGTTCCGGACGCCGCCTCGATTTACGAAGTGCCGTTGATGCTCGAAGACTCCGGGCTGGGTAACGTGATCGTCGAGGCCCTGGAGGCCCCGGCCTCACCGCCGGACCTGAGCGACTGGAAGGAACTCGTCCACCGGATCCAGCATCCCGCCGGCAGCGTGCGGATCGGGGTGGTCGGCAAGTATCTGCCGGCCCCCGACGCCTACATCAGCGTCACCGAGGCGCTCCGGCACGCCGGGGTGCATCACAACCTGCGGGTCGACATCAAGTGGATCGCCTCCGAGACCCTGGAGGCCGGCGACCTGCGCGCGCTCGACGACGTCGACGGCGTGGTGGTGCCGGGCGGATTCGGTCATCGCGGCATTGAGGGGAAGATTGCCGCGGCCCGATTCGCCCGCACCTCGCTCGTTCCCTATCTGGGGCTGTGCCTTGGGATGCAGTGCGCCGTGATCGAGTTTGGGCGCGACCTGCTCGGCGCGGCCGACGCCAACAGCACCGAGTTCAACGCCTTCACCGGCCACCCGGTGATCGACCTGCTGCCGGAGCAGCGGGACGTCGCCGACAAGGGCGGCACCATGCGGCTCGGGCTCTATCCCTGCAAGCTCCAACCGGGGACGCTTGCCGCCCAGGCGTACGGCGAGCCGATCGTCTACGAACGCCACCGGCACCGCTTCGAGTTCAACAATGCGTATCGTGAGCCGATGTGGGAGGCCGGCATGGTCTTTTCCGGGACCTCCCCCAACGACCGGCTGGTGGAGATCATCGAGCTGCGCGACCACCCCTGGTTTGTCGCCTCGCAGTTCCATCCGGAATTCCGCTCCCGGCCAAACCGACCGCACCCGCTGTTCCGTGACTTCGTGCGGGCGGCTGCTGTCAGGGCCGGCGCCCTGCCCGCGACGGACGCCGAAAAGAAGCCGGCGGTTTCACCGGACCAAAGCCTCAGCGCGTGAAGTCTGACGTCTCTACGCCCTCCTCGGGCGGCATTGCCGCGCCTCGCACGGTCTCGCCGAACCTCGGCCTCGAGCTGGTGCGGGCGACGGAGGCGGCCGCCCTGTCGGCGGGACGCTGGATGGGCAACCTCGATCGCGAGGGGATCCGCGCCACCGCTGGGAGCGCGATGTGGGAGGCGATCAGCGGCGTGCACATGAACGGGAGCATCGTGATCGGTGAGGACCAGGCGTCCGCCTCGCTCGGGGTTGGACAGATGGCCGGCGATGGAACCGGCGAGGCCTGGGACGTCGCCCTCAAGCCAATCGATGGCTCGACCCTGGTGGCGAAGGGTCTCCCCAACGCGGTCTCCGTCATCGCCACCGCGGAGCGCGGCGCGCTGGTCCGTGCCCCGGTCGGCATGTACGCGGAGAAGATCGCGGTCGGCCCCGACGCCCGCGGCTCGGTCGACGTCACGGACTCAGTGGAGAACAACCTGCAGCGCGTCGCCTTCGCCAAGAAGGTCCAGGTCTCCGACCTGACCGTGGTCATGCTGGATCGTCCGCGTCACGAGGCGCTGATGGACCAGGTTCGTCAGGTCGGAGCCCGCATCACGCTGCTCAGCGACGGCGACATCGCGGCCGCCATCATGGCCACGCTGGAGGGGACGGGGATCGACGTCATGCTCGGCGTCGGCGGCCTCCCCGAGGCGGTGCTGGCGGCCTGCGCGTTGAAATGCCTGGGCGGAGACCTGCAGTGCCGCCTCTGGTTGCGCTCACGCGACGAAGAGGAGAAGGCACGCGCGGCCGGCTTCGAGGATGTACGACGGATCTATGGCGTCGACGACCTGGTTCGCGGTGACGACGTGGCGTTCGCGGCCACCGGGGTGACCGATGGCGAGTTCCTGCATGGCGTGATCTATCACCACTTCTGGGCCGAGACCGAATCCATGGTGTTCCGCAGCAAGAGCGGGACGGTTCGCCACCTCAACACCAAGCACCATTACGCACTCAAATCCGTCGAAGGGGCGCATCGAAAAGTCCGGTAAGCAGTGGCAGGAATTCGCGGTGCTGCGCGGTTTGACGCGCAGCCGCGAGTGACCTAGACTGGCGCCCGTTTTGCCGAAGGGAATGGCATGGTGGGTTCCCAGACTGGCCACCCATGGCTGGGCACTTGCCCTCGCTCTGTTCGTGCTCGGCCTGGCCCCACTCGAGTTGGTCCGCCATCCCGTCGCCGACGCGAGCGCGAACGTGGGCGTCACGGTGCCGATGAAAACGACCATCGACGCGCCGACCATCAGCGCACTGTCGATCGCCGCCCCCACCGACCAGCTCCGCCCGATCTCCAGCTACCAGGCCAAACCCGGCGATAGCGTGGTCACGGTTGCGGTGGCAGCCGGGATCGGCATCGACACCCTGCTGCAGCTCAACCAGCTGTCATCAACAGCCCTGACAGCCGGCCAGCGTCTGTTGGTGCCGCCGGTCGATGGAACGCTGGTTCCCATCGATCCGAATCAGAGCCTGATCCTGCTGGCCCAAACCTTTCGCGTCGATCCCGACGTGCTCCGCCGGGTCAACGATCTGCGGCCCGACGGTAAATTGCCCAGCAACCTGTTCATCCCCGCGATCAGCACCGCCGAGGTGGCGCCGGCCCCGCTGGCCTCGCCGGGAGATCCCTCCAGTGGGCGTGAGCGAGTCGTCCGTTTCGGTTGGCCGACGCAGGGCACCATCACCCAGTACTTCTGGCAGTACCACCCGGGGATCGATATCGCGAACGAGGTCGGGACCCTGGAAGTCGCGGCGGACGGCGGCACCGTGATCTGGTCCGGCTGGGGCGACTATGGGATCTACGTCGAGATCGACCACGGTAACGGCTTCCACACCATCTACGCTCACATGTCGAAAGCGCTGGTCAGCAAGGGTCAGACGGTGGCGAAGGGCCAGCGCATCGGCCTGATGGGCGCGACCGGTCGGGCCACCGGCCCGCACCTGCATTTCGAGATCCGGTACCTGGGTGTCCCGCAAAACCCGATCGACCTGCTTTCATAGCTTCCTCACGGACACCGGATAACGTAGAGGGCGTGAACCGCCTGCTCTACGCCAGCGCGGACGGGCGGCTGCGCATCCATCCCTCGCTGCAGTCAGCCGCGCGCAGCGGCTGGGCGGTGGGGGCGCCCGACCGGCTGATCCCGCTGCCGCCGGGAGGGACCCTGATGCATCTCCCGAGCCGCGCCCCGCTGGGCCGAACCGCCGACGGCGCCACGGTGCCGATCGATGATGGGGTGGCGGTCGCCGCGGTGCTGCCGCCGGGGTATTTGCGAACGTGGCTTCCCGCGTACCAGGAACGGCCACCGGCGCCGGTGTTGCCGCTCTTCGGTTATGCCGCGGTGGCGTCGGTCGGTGGCGAGCCGCACGTCGCCGCCCTTCGTACCGATCGCTGGAATGCCTGGAATCCACAGGCCGAACCCCGGCAGCGAATCGATCGCGCCGTCGCCGCTGCCCGCCGGGCTCTGCCCGACAGCCGGCTGCGTCTTCACCTGGAAACGTGCGCCACCGAGTACCGCTGCGTCACCGCACAGAATGTCTTCCTGCGCAGCGGCGAGGGCGCCATTCCCGTATCGCCTGCGTGTAATGCGGCCTGCCTGGGATGCATCTCCGAGCAGTGGGGCGACGTCGATTCACCACAAACGCGGCTTGGCTTCGCGCCCACCGCGTCCGAGATCGCCGAGCTCGCCGCCTGGCACCTGAGCGCCGCCACAACGAACTTCGTGAGCTTCGGGCAGGGATGCGAGGGCGAGGCGCTGACCCGTGGCGCGGCGCTGATCGAGGCCACCCGCCGGATCCGGGCCGCCGCGCCGGCGGCGACCATCCACCTCAACACCAACGGCTCGCGCCCCGACGTGCTCCGCCGCCTGGTCGGCGCCGGCCTGAACTCCATCCGGATCAGCGTGTTCAGCCTGGACGACGTCCGTTTCCGCGCCTACTACCGTCCGGTCGGCTATGGCCTGGAGCAGGTCGGGGAGTGCGCCGAGGTGATGCGGGACGCCGGCGGCCAGGTCACCATCAATCTGCTGACCTTTCCCGGGATCAGCGATGACTCTGCGGAGATTGACGCCCTGGTCACGTTCATTCACCGGCACGGCGTGCACCAGGTGCAGCTGCGCAGCCTCAACGTGGACCCGCACTGGCTGCTGGCCCGCATCCCGACGCCCACCCAGGGGATCGGCATGCGAGCCTTCGTGGCCGAGTTGCGGGCCCGCTGCCCCGGCTTGCGGCTCGGAAATTTCACCCGTTCCTGGCCAGTTCCAGCGACCGAACCTAACGTAACCCCGGGTGGCCAGAACGAGTTGAATTTGATTGAAAGCCGAATCGGTTGGGCATCCTCATAGCAAATGGCGGACCTCTACCCGCGGCCGGGCGACTCGACCTATGGCGGGGCCGACTACGGGTACGGCACCGATCGTCCTGCGCAGGCGGACATCCCGGCACAACCGGGCAACCGCCGGCGGAACAGCGGGGCGGCGGCGGGGATCCTCGCCTTCCTCGGACTCGTCCTGAGCAAGCTGTCCTACATCGGCCTGCTGCTCCTCAAGTTCAAGGCGCTCTGGTTCACGGTCATCTCCACTGGAGTGACGGCGCTGATCTACGCGCAGCTCTTCGGTTGGGCGTTCGGCGTCGGCATCGTGCTGTTGATCCTCATCCATGAGAGCGGTCACGTGGTGGTCGCTCGCGTCATGGGCATGCCGGTGACGCTGCCGGTGATGATCCCGTTCCTGGGCGCTTTCGTCAGCATGAAGCAACCGCCGCGCACGGCGGCGCACGAATCCGTGATGGCGATCGGCGGTCCGATTCTCGGCACCATCGCCGCTGGCCTCTGCTACCTCGGCTACCTGGCCATGCCCGACTCCAGCACCGGCCAGCTGCTTCGCGCGCTGGCGTACTTCGGCTTCCTGATCAACCTCTTCAACCTGGTACCGGTGACGCCGCTCGACGGTGGTCGGGTGCTTTCGCTGCTGTCCAAATGGTTCAACGTCGCCGGCCTGGCGGTGGCCGCAGGCCTGCTGCTCTATGAGATTTCGGCCGGCAACACGGTCAGCCCGGTGCTCTTCCTTGTGCTGATCTTCGGGGCGTTCAGCACTTTCCAGCGATTCCGGTCCACTGCCCTGAACCCCGCCTACTACGCGGTCGACGCCCAGACCAAGCTCGTGATCGGCTTGCTCTACGTTGGGCTGCTGCTGGCCCTCGGGCTCGGCATGCTCAGCACCTCGGCCGTGTTGAAGACCGGCTGATAGAATGGGGAGCCCGTGAAAGCCACCATTCATCCGACCTACTACCACGACGCGGTCGTTGTCTGCCTGTGCGGCAATCGCTTCACCACGGGCTCGACGCTCAAAGAACTCAAGACCGAGGTCTGCTCGGTGTGCCATCCGTTCTTCAGCGGCCAGCAGCGAATCGTCGACACCCAGGGCCGCGTCGACCGCTTCCAGCAGCGCCAGCAGCGGAAGAGATAAGCGCGCCTCCCGTTGGGTCCTGTATGGCCGGCGGGCTGGGTGGCGGACTAGGATGAGCGCGGCGGTGAGCCAGGACAAATTCTTCTACGGCGGTCAGGCCGTGCTCGAGGGCGTCCTGATGCGCGGCCGGACCACCTATGCGGTGGCGGTCCGCCGGCCCGATGGCGAGATCCAGGTTCTCCGCGAGCGGCTGCGCTCGATCGTCTATACGCACCCCTTCTGGAAGCTGCCGCTGGTGCGTGGCCTGGCCGGCCTCTGGGAGCAGCTGCACCTCGGGATGAAGGCGTTGATGTGGTCGGCGAACGTGCAGGCCGCGGGCGAACAGATCGAGTTGAGCGCGGGCGCCATGCGCATCACTATCGGGATCGCGATTGTCGGGGTGGCCATCTTCTTCCTCGGCCTCCCGCTGCTGGCGGCCGGCTTCCTGAGCCGTGGCCACGGGAACCTCTTCTTCGGTCTCGTCGATGGCTTCATCCGCATCGGGCTCCTCCTGCTCTACCTCTACGCTATCTCGTTCAAGTCGGAGATCAAGCGGCTCTTCGCCTACCACGGGGCGGAGCACAAGACGATCAACGCCTTCGAGGCCGGGCTGCCGCTCGACGTGCCGAATGTGCGGACCCAGAGCACCCTGCATCCGCGCTGCGGCACCGGATTCCTGCTCGCAGTGATGGTGGTGGCGGCCTTCATCTTCGGCTTCGTCGGCCGTCCGGCGCTGCCACTGCTGCTGCTGTCGCGCATCGCCCTGGTCCCGGTGATCGCCATGCTCGCCTACGAGTTCATTCGCTTCGCCGGCCGGCATCGGAACAACCCGGCGGTCAAAGTTCTGCTCCTTCCGTTCCTGCTCACCCAGAAGCTCACGACCCGCGAGCCGGACGACCCGCAGATCGAGGTCGCCCTGGCGGCCTTTGCCGCCGCGCGCCAGGAGGAGAAAGAGGCCGCGGCCTGATGTTCGAGCAGCTCGAGGCCGTCCGCCAACGATACGACGCGATCTCCGAGCGGCTGGCCGATCCGGCGGTGCACCAGGACCTGAAGGAGCTCCAGCGGTTGGGCAAGGAGCAGGCGCAGCTGCGCGACCTGGTGCAGACCTACCAGGCCTATCGCCGCGCCGAGCGCGGGATGGCCGACGCGCGCGACCTCGCCGAGCACGAAAAGGACCCGGAGATGCAGGCCTACGCCCGCCAGGAATTCGACAAGCAACAGGCGGAGCGCGACCGGCTGGAGAACGAGCTCAAGGTTGCGCTGGTGCCGAAGGATCCAAATGACGACAAGGACGTCATCGTGGAGATCCGGCAGGGAACCGGTGGGGAAGAGGCGGCGCTGTTCGCGGCCGATCTGTTCCGGATGTACAGCCGCTACGCCGAATCGCGTCGCTGGAAAGTCGACCTGGTATCGGAGAGCGTGACCGAACGCGGCGGTTTCAAAGAGGTGATCTTCGAGGTGCGTGGCAAAGGCGCCTACTCACGCCTGAAATTCGAGAACGGGGTGCACCGCGTCCAGCGTGTCCCGGAGACCGAGGCGCAGGGTCGCATTCACACCTCGACGGCAACGGTGGTGGTGATGGCGGAGGCCGAAGAGGTTGACGTCGCCATCGACCCCGAGCGGCTCAAGGTCGACGTCTACCGCTCCGGCGGGCACGGCGGGCAGAGCGTCAACACCACCGACTCGGCGGTCCGCCTCACTTACGCGCCCGAGGATGGCGGCCCGCCGATCGTGGTCACCTGCCAGGACGAGCGCTCGCAGCTCAAGAACAAGGCCAAGGCGGAAAAGGTGCTGATGGCCCGACTGCTCGACCGCCAGGTCGCACAGCAACACGCGGCCCTGACCGAGGTGCGGCGTTCGGCGGTCGGCTCCGGCGACCGCAGCGAAAAAGTGCGCACCTACAACTATCCTGAGGGCCGGATTACCGATCACCGCATCGATTTCAAGTACTACAAGCTGCCGCAGTTCGTGGAGGCCGGCGATCTCGACCCGGTGATCGACCGCCTGATCGCCTGGGACCAGGCCAACCGACTGAGCGAGCCGGCGCCGAATGGCGCCCGCGCCTGACCACAACACGGTCAAAGCCCAGCTCGCCAAGACGCGGGCGGCGCTGGCCGGGGTTGGGGTCTCGTATGCCTGGCTCGACGCCGAGATCCTGATGGCGCACGTCCTCCACAGCTCACGCGAGCGGCTGCACAGTCACCCTGAACGGCGGCTGACGGCGGCCCAGCAGCAGCGGCTCGGCCGGCTGACCCGTCGACGCGCCGATCGGGTGCCGGTGCCCTACCTGACCGGAGAGCGGGAGTTCTACGGCAACCTGCTGGCGGTCCGCCCGGGTGTCCTGATTCCCCGGCCCGAGACCGAGCTGATGGTCGAACTCGCGATCGCGTGGCTGGGCGAGCATCCGGGGCCTCGCCGGGTGATCGACCTTGGGACCGGCAGCGGCGCGGTCGCGATTGCCGTCGCCAAGGCCGTCCCGCAGGCACGCATCGTCGCCCGCGATGTCAGTCCGCGAGCGTTGCGGGTGGCCGACGAAAACATCGCACGCTTCCGCCTGCGCCGGCGCATCACCACGGAGCGGGCCAACCTGCTGCGCGGCGCCGCGCCGGCTGACCTGATCGTGGCCAATCTTCCCTACATTTCCGCGGCCCAGCGCAAGGGGCGGCCGCGGGAACTCAGCTACGAGCCGGCGCTCGCGCTCGACGGCGGCGACGACGGCCTGGCGCTGATCCGTCAGGCCCTGCGGCAGGCGCCCGCCGTGCTCAATCCGGGCGGCTGCCTGCTGCTCGAATGCGACCCGTCGCAGGCGCGGCGCCTGATTCGACTGGCCAGAGGCGAGTGGCCGTCGGCTCAAGTCAGCGTGCACAAAGACCTCGCCGGACGCGATCGGGTCATCCGGATTCTTTTGTGATGGCCGAACGCTGGCCGGCCGATGCCGCGCGCGTGCGCGAAGCGGCCGAGCGCCTTCGCCGCGGCGCGGTGATCGCGTTTCCTACCGACACCCTCTATGCCGTCGGCGCCCGAGCGCGCGACCCGGTCGCAGTGCAACGCCTCTACCAGGCCAAACGACGCCCCGCCGACCAGCCGATGGTCTGGCTGGTCAGCGGGCGAGACCAGGTCGACGCCGACGCGCTGGTGAGCGATACCGCCGACGAGCTGATGCGCCGATTCTGGCCGGGCCCGCTGACGCTGGTGCTGCCGGCGCGCGCGGTCGCGGACGGCACGACGATCGCGGTTCGCGCCCCCGATCATGAGGTGGCGCTCACCCTGCTGGCCACCTTAGGCGAGCCGATCGCGAGCAGCAGCGCGAACCCCGCCGGTCAGCCGCCGCCGGTCGATGCCGACCAGGTGATCGCCGCGCTGGGCGGGCGGATCGACGTCGTGCTCGACGGCGGACCGTGCCGGATCGGGCAACCCTCGACCATCCTCGACCTGAGCGGAGCGGCGCCGCGGATTCTTCGGCAGGGCGCCATTGAGGCGTCGAAACTGATTCGGGGATAATGAGCCGATGCTTCAGGCGCGCACCGACCTGACCAGCCGGATCGACGCCGTCGATCCCGAGGTCGGCGCGGCGATTCGCGATGAGTTCGAGCGGCAGCAGTACACCCTGGAGCTGATCCCCTCCGAGAACATCGCCAGCCCGGCGGTCTTGCAAGCGCTGGGCTCGCTGCTGAACAACAAGTATGCCGAGGGCTATCCGGGCAAGCGCTATTACGGCGGTTGCGAGAACGTCGACCGGATCGAGACGCTCGCCATCGAGCGCGCCAAGGCGCTGTTCAAGGCCGAGCACGCCAATGT